>NZ_REFU01000001.1:2551252-2870159 GCF_003688915.1 Rhodococcus sp. SBT000017 | reverse complement strand
GATCGACGGATCGAACGTCGTCCGGATCACCCAGTCCGACGCGTACTTCCGTTTCGAGGACGACAACACCGCGCGCAAGGCCTACCTGCAGGACATCGCCGCCCGGGTGGTCGCGAAGATGCAGGGCAACATCGGATCTCCCAGTGCGCTGCTCGAAGCACTCGGCAAGGCCGCCAGTGAAGGCCACATCTCCGTATGGAGTGCGGACCCGGCGCTGCAAGCGATCCTGGGTCCGACCAAGATCGGCCACGAAGTGCCCGACAGCCCAGAACCGTACGCCGCGGTGGTGGTGAACAACGGTGCAGGAGGCAAGCTCGACTACTACCTGCAGCGCAAGGTCACCTACTCCGCACAGTCCTGCGACGGCCCGACGCGGAGCACCCGCGTCGTCGCCGAGATCACCAACAGTGCTCCGCTGCAGGACTACACCACCTACATCGCCGGCAGACAGAACGACTCCACCCGATACGACGGACCCCCGGGAACCAACCGATCGGTGGTGGCGCTGTACGCAACTCAGGGCGCGACCTTGACGAACGCCACCATCAACGGAACTCCCCTGTTTCTGCTGACTGCTGCCGAGCGGGGCCATCCGGTGTTCTACGTGCCCGTCGTCATCGAGCCGGGGCAGACCACGACCGTCGAGTACAACCTCGTCGAACCGACCGTCGCCGGCGAGGCGCAAGCGCCGGTTCAGCCGCAATCGGCCCCGGCACCGACCGAAGTGGACTTCCCCGACTGCAACTGATTCCCCGTGTCACCCGTAGGGCAGAATCCCCGGCGTGCGAAGAACTCGACTGTGGATCGCCGGGGCACTCGGGTTGGCGCTCGTCGCCGCACTGGTGGCAGGACCACTGAAGAAGCCGGCGCTGACGATCCATAACGCGCACTGTTTCGGGTGGAGCGTCAACGACACCGGTCCCCGGTTGGTGACGCTGGGAGACTCGATGGCGCAAGGCAATTTACGCGTCGACTGGGGAATTCACGGCAACACGTCGTGGTACTCGTACCTCGTGTGCGGAGACGATGCTTCTGCGGCCGACGGTGCCAACTTGGGAATCAACGGCGCAACGACGACGCAGATCCTCGCCCGAACCGACGAAGCACTGGCAGCGAACCCCGACATCCTCGTCGTCAACGGCGGCACCAACGACCTCGCCCGATCGGTACCGCTGCCCCGGATCATCGAGAACCTACGCACGATCCTGGACCGGGTACGCGACGTCGACACGGTGGTGATCGCCACGGTTCCGTCGTCGCGGAAGGTCAGCGCCGACGAGCTCAACGACGAAATTCGAGCACTGGCCGCCGAGCGCGACATACCCGTCGCAGAATTCGCGCCACTGCTCGATCGACCCGGAGCCACCTTCGACGGTGTGCACCCCACTGCGCGAACGGCTGCCGAGATGGCAGACGAGGTTGCGGCGGTGGCCGGGATGGGACACCTGTAGATCGCGAACTCGCACTCGTACATATGTTCGATTTGGAGTAGTATTTCCGTCGGCGGGGTTGGGAGGGAAGCCCGACTCCGCCGCCGAATCCGTGAACAGCTCCAGCGACGTGGACGGTGATCCGATGAACGACGTGCTGCACAAGGTAGAAGAGCTCAGGGTGCTCGTCGCCGAACTCGAGGCTCTGGACAGACAGCGCGTCGAGATGGGCGATCGGTTGGTGGATCTGGAGCACTACTTTCGAATGGCCGGGTGCCCCGAACTGTCCCAGCAAGCGCTGGACGTGTTCATGGTTGTCTACGCCGGACGAGTACTCGAGCTGGCGGACGGCATGCGAGGCTGACCACGCTGGAGAATTCTGTTCTTCGCGAACCAACCGGTTTTATCTGTGGTTGACTTGTGAATCCAAGTCGGGACACTAGGAAAGCTGCTCTAGACCTGTGAACAGTCTTCGCCAATGGTGGTCGCTCCCGGTCGATTACGGGTGGAACGTAGCGTATGCACGATCTCAGCAAGCGCTGAAGATCACCAAGAATCTGATCGGCATCTGGTGTTTGACGTACGCGGTTGCAGCGGCGATCGCATTGGCGATTCCCATTGTCGGCCACAGCACTCCAGGACGATGGGTGAACCGTCCCGGGTTTGATGCCGCTTCGTTCTTTGTGAAGGATGAAGTACATGGCGAAGCAGTACCCGGCCGAGCAACGTGAGCGTGCGGTGAAGATGGTCCTCGACCACCTCCACGAGTACAACTCCGTGTACGGCGCGTGCAAAGCGATCGGACCGAAATTGGGCGTCGGCGCGGAGTCGCTCCGGCTCTGGACACGCCAGGCTCAGATCGATGCCAACCAAGCCCCCGGAGCAACAACCGAGGAGCAGCAACGCATCAAGGAACTCGAACGTGAAAATCGAGATCTCAAGGAAGCCAACGAGATCCTGAAGTCGGCATCGATTTTCTTCGCGAGGGAGCTCGACCCTCGCCGCCGCAAATAGTCCAGTTCATCGATCAGATGCGTGCACAAAATTACCGGGTCGAGTCGATCTGCCGCGTGCTTACCGAGCACGGCGTGCAGGTCGCCCCACGCACGTACCGCAACTGGAAAACCGCACCACCATCGGCTCGCACTGTCTCCGACGCCTACCTCACCGCCGCTCTCCGCGACACGGTCGGCGAACCGGAAGAGCTCTACGGTCGCCGCAAGATGTACCGGCACCTGCGCAGGAAGGGCCATCACGCCGCTGCCTGCACGATCGACCGCCTGATGGGTGACGAGGGTATGTCCGGCGTCGTCCGAGGCAAACGGCACCGCACCACGATCCAGGGCGGCAAGAACGCCACACGGGCTCCTGACCTGCTCGACCGTGACTTCACGTCCGAGGCCCCGAATCGGAAGTGGGTCACCGACTTCACGTACATCAGAACATGGGCCGGGTTCGTCTACGTCGCGTTCGTCATCGACTGCTTCTCCCGAGCGATCGTCGGGTGGCACGCCTCGACGGTCAAAGACACAGCGATGGTCACCACGGCGCTGAAGATGGCACTGTGGCGACGAGATCACGGGGGACACCGCGTCGGCTCGGGGCTCATTCATCACAGCGACGCGGGCAGTCAATACACGTCGATCGCGTTCGCGGAAACGCTTGTGCTCGAGGGCATTGCAGCATCGATCGGCAGTGTCGGGGATGCCTACGACAATGCGTTGGCGGAGAGCACAATTGGGTTGTTCAAGACCGAGGCGGTATCGAAGAGGAGTCCGTTCCTGAACGGTCCGATGAAGACCATCGACGATGTCGAGTTCGCCACGATGGGATGGGTCGACTGGTTCAACCAACGCCGCCTGCACAGCACCCTCGACTACCTCACACCGGACGAATTCGAGGAGGTCTACTACAGTCAAGAATCGGCACTCCGCCCGGAGATGTTGCAAGCGTAGGAGCGGCAAGAAACCCGGGACGGTTCAGGGCGCTGTGGTTCACCATCGTGACCACCGTCCCTGTGGGGGTCGCTTGGCTGATCGGCGGGTGGCCGAGTTGGCGCATCTCCTTTGCCTTCGTGCTGTACGCGGACGTCGTGCTGGCGGCGGTTTTGCTTACTTTCGATTCACCGTCCGTGGTGGTTCCCTTGGCTGCGTTGTTCACGGTGATGGGCAGTTACGTCGTGGGGTTCCACGGCCCGAAGTTGTTCACGGCCCATCACATCTTCGCTTTCGTCACCGTTGCTGCCCTGTATACGTCGGCGATGGTGAACGACCCGGCACAGCGGCTGCAGACCAATCTCTACCTCGTGATGCTGATACTGGTGATGTTCTCCGCTCCACTGATCTGTCATTCCTTCCTTATGCTGCTGCGTCGCGACGCAACGGGCGCGTTCTACGACCCCCTCACCGGGATGCAGAACCGACGGGGGTTCGATGCATCGATAGGCAATTTGCAACTCCGACCGGCGCCGGACGCGACACTGAGCGTCGTGGTGATCGACATCGACAACTTCAAGGCGGTCAACGACCGTTTCGGCCATCAACACGGAGACATCGTCATCCGATTGACCGCGAGTCGCATCCTGGACATGTTCCCAGCACCGGCTGTCGCCGTCCGTCTCGGCGGTGAAGAATTCGCGGTCGTATGCCTCGAAAATTCGGAGGCGGTGAAGGAACGATCAGAACTGTTGCGAATCCTGTTGTGCAACGAAACCGACCGGTCGCCGCTGACTGCATCGATAGGCGTCGCCCACGCAGTTGTCGATTCTCGCAACATCATGGACCGTATCGACAACCTGCTCGGTCGCGCGGACAAGGCCATGTACCAGGCGAAGAGGTTGGGCGGGGACCGCGTTGCCGTGAGCGACGAATCCACCGAGGACGTCCCGATCGACGACCGTCCGTGATCTGTCAGCGCGAACCTGATGTCTCACCAGCCGCACAGATAGCAACGAGTCATGTAACGATTGACGCTCACACAGTCACGGGCCGCCACTCGCCGCGACGGATGGGGAGCACGAGTACATGGAGATACAGGATTACTTGAAGATCCTGAAGGCACGATGGGTGATCATCGCCGTCACCGTGATGGTGGCCGTCCTGGGAGCGCTGGGCGTATCTCTGCTGACGAAGCCTCTCTACCAGGCGACGGCCAAGATGTTCGTGTCGGCAACCGGCGGCTCCACCGTCGGCGAGGCATACCAGAACAATCTGTTCTCGCAGCAGCGCGTTGCGTCCTACTCCGAATTGGTCACCGGTGAAGCACTCGCCGAGCGAGTACTCGGGGTGCTGCCACTCGACCTCACACCGGCTGAACTGGCAGAGAAGGTCGAGGCCAATTCGACCCCCGACACAGTGTTGTTCGACATCACCGCTAGCGACGCTTCCCCGACGATCGCTCGGGACATCGCCAACGCGATGGCGGCTGAGCTCATTGACCAGGTGCGGGAACTCGAAACGCCCGCTGACGGTGGTACTCCCGCAGCCGGGGTCAAAACGGTTCAGCTCGCCGGTGTGTCGGAAACCCCGGTTTCTCCGAAAACTTTACGAAATTTGGCAGTCGGAGCGGGAGTGGGATTGTTAATCGGGATTGCCCTCGCAGTGTTGCGAGATCGACTCGACAACACGGTGAAGGACCGACGCGACATCGAAGCTGTCTTCGGTAGAACTCAGGTAGGCAGCATTCCCTTCGACAAGAGGCGTACAGAACATCCGGCGATCGAATTTCACGATCCTGGGCAGTCACCGAGTGCCGAGGCGTTTCGAGAACTGCGCACCAACCTGCAGTTTCTCGCAGTCGACAATCCGCCACGAGTCGTTGTTGTGACAAGCGCAATTCCAAGTGAAGGCAAATCAACGACGGCGGTGAACCTGGCGCTGGCAATGGCAGAGGCCGGCCACCATGTCGCGTTGGTCGAGGGTGATTTGAGGCGCCCTCGGATCTCGAACTACCTCGGGGTACTCGGGTCGGTCGGTCTCAGTACGGTGCTCGCTGGGCAAGCAGACTTGAACGATGTGATGCAGCCGACGAAGTACGAGGGACTCGAAGTGTTGGCGTCGGGCCAGTTGCCGCCGAATCCCTCCGAACTTCTGGGCTCGGAGGCATCCAGGTCGCTTTTGGATCAGCTTCGCAGACGGTTCGACTACGTGATCGTCGACGGTGCGCCGTTGCTGCCGGTCACCGACTCGGCCGTACTCACCACACACACGGACGGAGCTCTGATAGTGACCCGCTACGGTCACACAAAGTCCCACGAGTTGGACAGAGCAATCAAGAATCTCGAGGCCATCGGAGCCCGAGTGCTGGGTGTGGTGCTGGTCATGACTCCGACAAAAAAAGGGGATGCGTACAGCTACTCATACAGTTACAACGCCGACTCGAACCGGCCGCGCGTTGATCTCGCTCGGGCACCCTCACGTGCACCGCACACCGACAAGCGGCCTCGCAGTACCGCAACCAAGGCCGCGGGCAAGAAGTGGCCGGAGACAGCTCAGTAACGGTCGTTGCCGCCGTTGTTCGACAGTGGCGTAGGTCGAAGTTCCGCCTACCCGCAGTGAATACGTGGAAACCGAAGACGACGGCGTCGACCGAGTTCCGCGATGGAACCGGTCGACGCCGCCGATCGAGGTGTGAACTGCTACGCCACCTCTGCCGCAATCGCGGACCGGGTGCCGACGTCGAAGACCGGGTTGGTCAGGTGCACGTCGAGGGTGTTGCCAGGACCGGCGATGATCGCGTTGAGCACCGAGGTGAACGCGCCACAGTCCTCGAACTGCGGAATCGTGTAGGTGCCCGTGACATGTGAGTCGGTCTGGTTGTTCTGGATCAGGTCGATCGCATCCAGCGAACCGGACAGGTTGGCGGTGGTTTCGGCGGTGACGCAGTTGCTACCCGCCGGGATCAGGTCGACTGCGGCCGATCCGGCCGAACCGGTGTCGATCCCCAACGGCTTCACCGAATCGATGCGAATCTTGAAGCTCTGCTCGACGTCGAGATCCAACGTGGGTGCCTCGGCGGGTCCACCCTGGACGAGGGTGCCGGAGACCGGGGTTGCGTCGACGATCGAGATGGTGAAGTTGGCCAGCGTCGCGGGTCCGAGTTTCAGATCGGCCGACGCCTGCGGGAGGGCGAGCGAACCGGTCACGGTTCCACCGACCAGGTCGACATCGGTCACCAAGTCGGTGGTGGGGAACACCACCGGCTGACCGGTCTTGGCGATGATCGTCGTCGTGTCTGCCTGGAACGTGATGGGAAGGGTGTCGGCAGCATTGGCCGGGGCGGCGACGAGCGTGCCCAGAGCGATGCTCGATGCCAGAGCCGTCATCGTGACGACGGTCTTGTTGCGGATCTTCACGTGTTCTCCTTGTCGAGAATGGGTGGTGCGGAACGAGATGGGACGGGAGGAGTCAGGACAGGGTGAAGGCGGGGTTGGGCTGGACCGACAGGCTGTTGACGGTGCAGTTGCCGGACATCGGCTGGTTCGTCGCGGTGAGCGTGTTGGTCATGTTGTCGAACGATCCGGCCAGCGTGGCGGGGCCGCAGTTGTAGCCGACCAACGAGAAGCCCACGTTCGAGACCTCTCCGGTGGTGGCGCTGGTGGGGGTGAGAGTCCAGGGCAGGTTCTTCAGCTGGGGCAGGCCGCACAGACGGTTGGAACCGCTGATCTGGGCGTCGGTGATCGATGCCGAGGAGCCGTCGGCACTGGTGGTGCCGGACAGTGAGATGGAACAACTCACCGGCACTCCGAACGAAGCGGGTGTGCTCACGACGATCGTGCCGGGTGCCGTGAAAGCGGTGCCGGCAGGGGAGATGGTGGCGGCACCGGCGCTGGCGGCACCGAGCGTCGCTCCGGCGATGGCAAGAGCGGCAATTGCGGCGGAGAGCGTGCGAGAGCGGGTCGGCGGGTTGAGCGTCATCGATCGATCCTCCAAGTCGGAAAGCGGCTTCGGACCCCCGCGAGGGTCCGGCGGTGCCGGTGTTCCGGCAACCGGGAGGGACGTTAGGGCGACGAAACTTCTGCAGAAATTGCTTCGAGGCAAGTCTGTGACAAGTCACAATCCGGTCGGTATGTTTGTTGTATGCAGTGGTAATGGAATCCGGCGGACGTCTCGGAAATGCACTGCGACATCGGCTTTCGGACCGCTTTCGTGACGACCGTGGGCCATTCGTTCCGAGGGTTAGAGGCGGCCCCGCTGTTACCGTTGCGTTATACAAAGTTACCCAAACGAGATAGTTGTGATTGCGTCGATGACACCTCCGACGGCGAGCATGGGAGAGGCGAAGACAAGAGCATGCTCGACAGGTTTGGAAATGGATGTGCCCCCGCGTGACGGGGGTCCTTTTTTCGTGTCAAACTTCAGGTGTGACGTTCGCGCTGGCCGAAGCAGGATCTGCAGTCGACACGGACACGGGAGAGCTGACGGTGCATCCGTATTTCGCCCCGGTCTGTCGACTGGACAACGGCGCGCTCGCAGCGATCGAAGTTCAACTTCGCGGTCCCGAGAACGGTCCGCTCGCCTCGGCTGACGCGCTCAAGCGTGCAGCCAGAGCAATGGACGCCAAGCGCGAACTCGACGCTCTCGCGTGGGGTGTGGCTCGAATCAACCAGTCGGTGCGGTTGCCGATGCTCGTCTCCATGGACGTCGACTCCCTGGCCGCACTCGATTCCGCCACCGAAGAACAATTGCGCCGAGACATCGTGGTCGTCACCGAAGCGGCACTCGTCGACAGTCCGGCCCGTACCCTCGCAGCGATCGACAAGGCCAGGCGCGACGGCAAAGTGGTGGCCGTCGACGACGTCGGTCGTCGGCCGCAGTCGATGACTCTGCTGCCGCTCATCGAACCCGACGTGATCATCCTCGCCGGATCGATGGTGTCCCGGCGCCCCGATCTGGCCACTGCGCGGACCGCTCATGCCGTCTCGGCGCAGGTCGAACGAACCGGCGCGGTTGTGGTGGCCAGCGGAGTCGACACTGCACTCCATCGCACCCGCGCACTCGGACTCGGAGCGACCTACGGGGTGGGCGAGTTGTATCCGGCGGCGGAAACGACGGAGGAGCTTCCTGCCGATGCGGCCGAGGTGATGCCCCCGTTCCCGACCTGGAGCACACCTGCTGTCGCCGCCGAATCGCCGTACGCCATCGCGTCCGCGGGCAAGACCGCCACCCGTATCACCAAGCGTCTGCTGGTGGCGATGAGTACGTCCCTGGAGATGCAGGCCGCGGCCGCTGGTCCGGAAACGTTGGTGCTCGGCACTTTTCAGCGGGCGGAACACTTCACCGCGACCACCCGCGGGCGGTGGGTCTCGATGGCCGAGCAAATCTCGTACGCCGGCGTCTACGGCGTGGGCATGGGTTACGTGCAAGAGGGCGGCATCATGCACGCGCCCCTCGATCCGACGGATCCGCTCGTGGAGGAGTGGAACGTGGTGGTGCTCGGCCCGCACTTCTGTGGGGTGCTCGCGGCGATCGATCTGCACCGCGGCGAGGTCGACGCCGACCGCGAGTTCGATTACGTGATGTCGTACGATCGCGCAACCGTAGTGCGTTGTGCCCGAGCAATTCTGGCCCGCTTCTGAGCCCTTCGCCGAGGGCGACGAACGACGATGTTTCGGGTAGCCGCGTCAGGGCATACGGCACTCAAGCGATTGTGTAGTCCGGACTGCTCCATCGCCTAGGCCCCGCACGTTGAAAAAACAGCGTGTGGGGCCAAACCTTTTCGGCTACCCAGCCGATGCCCAACGCACGTGGTCGAGTGCCACCTCGCGAAGTTTGCGATTGGTGCGCTGTGACTGCTCGGCGAGCATGTCGAATGCCGCCTGCGGCCCGATGCGATGCAACGACATCAAGATCCCTTTGGCCTGCTCGATGGGTGCACGGTTGTCGAGAGCCTTCTGCACATCGTTCGGCTCGAAGCTGCGAAGAGCCTGACCTGCATCCATGCGCACTATTGTCACCCGAGGCGGAACGCCCCAGGTCAGACACTCGCAGACGCGCCGAAAACGCGTCGAACAGAGCTGTTGGCGTGACCTGATTCGTAGCGATCCGTTACTGTCCCGTGATCAGGCGGCAGGGTTGGCCAGCGGACGCCCGATGAGAAACTCGAGTGTGCGGTACGCGTCCGTGCGACGGCCGTTGCTCGCGTTGTCGTGATACGCAGCACCGGCGACCACCACTCCCACCGGAATGCGACCCGATTCGATATCGCGAGCCGTCTGCTCGGCGCAGTCCCGCAGCACCGGGCAGTCGGCGCACAAGCGCCAAGCCTTTTCTGCGCGCTTACGTCCGTGGCGGGGGAGTTGCTGCGAGTCGTAGGCATCCATATCGTCGATGCACGCACCCTTGAGGCGCCAGACCTGGTCATCCGTCATCGTCGTGATCCGTTTCGCGTCGTGCCGATCGTTCCACGACCTTTGTTCCCCGTCACGTGGTACTCGAAACACAAGTCCGAGTGAAAAACTCACCGGACTTGAGCGAAAAGCCCGGAGGCTCGGATCGGGGGTATTACCGATCCGGCTACAGGAGAGCGGCGAACCGGGGTGCCGCGACGAGATCCCGGGGACGGGTGGCCCCCTGGACCCGCATCATCAGTCGGATTCGATCCTGCACGAACAACAGCTGCGCCTCGAGAGGACTGCGCATGATCTGTGCGTCGAACCTGTCGCCGAACGACGGGCCCGCGCTCGTCACCAGAAGTGCCATGTCGATGTCTCCTGTCGGGTGGGTGAATCAGCCGATATCGGCGAGGATCCGGTGAATCGCGTTGATGCCATGATCGTTTCGGTCGATCCCGGTGTCGATCACAGTGTCGATCACAGTGGCTTCCGGCCACGGCAGATCGTTGCGCGCCATCGCGTCGTACACGTCGGGTGAAGCGTCGGATGGACCCGGAGGGCGGGACTCGACGCGATCGAGTGCTATCCGTTCGGGCGCTCGGCACACGTACTCGCGCAGGTCGGTATGAGCAAGGGTTGCGAGTGTCCGCACACGCCTGCGTTCTTCCGGATCGGTCCACGACGCGTCGAGGATCACCGACCTGCCCATCGAGACGAATTCGCGGGCCCGACGGAGGAGTTCCGCGTACGTATGGGTGGTGACGCTGTGCGTGTATAGCCCGCTTCGGATATCGGCAGGACGGCGGTCGTGGGGGTCCAGGCCGGCGAGTTCCTTGCGAACGACGTCGCTGGAGAGCACCAGGGCACCGGTCTGCTTCGACAGCGCTGCTGCCAAGGTGCTCTTTCCGGTCCCGGGCAATCCGCCGATCAGTGTGACGGTGACCGACGAGGACTGCAGATGCGCGAGAGCGAGCCGCAGGTGGGCACGAGCGTCGTCCTTCGAAGTGGTGTGGCCCTGGCCGAACCGTATGCACGCCACTTTGGCGCGAACGAGCGCCCGGTAGGCAATGTAGTGGTCGATCAGTGACCGTGGGGGACTGTCGGCTGCCGCCTCCACGTACGAGTCGAGGAAGAACCGAGCGGCGTCCGGTCTACCCAGGTACTCGAGATCCATTGCCAAACAGGCAACGTCGTCGATTCCGTCGATGAAGCGCAAGTGATCGTCGAAGTCCAGACAGTCGAGAATTCGGGGTCCGTCGGGCAGGCAGAAGATGTCGTCGGCCAGGAGATCACCGTGACCGTCGACCACCCTTCCCTGAGCAATTCGGTGCTCGAACAGATGCGACCGTCCGCTGATGAAGTTCGACGCCAACCCCGCGATGTTCTCGATGAGATCCATGTCGACGACGCCGATTGCGACCGTGCGCATTTCGTCGATATTGTCCTGCCAGCGTTGCGCAATCGCGGTTCGATGCCCCTCGTGGTCGATGCGGGCGCTCCTCGGCCCGCTTCGGTGGGCGGATGCGATGACCCTCGCGACTGCGTTCAGGTCGCTCGAGAGATTCTCGCCGGCGAGTGCGCGGGTCGACAGCCTGGTGGAATCGGGGAGTCGACGCATCTTCAGCAGTGGCTCGGCCGGACCACCTTCGAGGTCGGTGAGTTCCGCGATCCCGAGGTAGACGTCCGGTGCGAACCGGGAGTTCAGAGTGAATTCGCGATCGCATGCGACCCAACGTGAATCGACGGAGCGAAAGTCCAGGAAGTCGGTGCGGATCGGCTTTTTCATCTTGTAGGCAACATCGCCCACCATGAAGACATAAGCGCTGTGCGTCTCTCGGACCGTCGCCGGCATCGGCGGAGCAGGGTCGATCGAACGAACACTGGTGGAATCGGCGACTGCGGTCATGAAGCGTCCTCGGATCGGCATTCGGTGAACGAGCCGATGTGGCCTCGAAATCACGACGCTACGGCGGCCGGCGGCCTGTGGCTGGGGACCTTGTGCACCAGTGTCGATGACCAAAGGTTCGCATTCGGGCGAGAAGGGACTTTCGTCGACATGCCCGTTACCGATGGCACCTGCGGGCGTCGACCGTCACGCAATAGCGTCGTTCTCATGCTCGAGCCGACAGCACGACAATGGATTTCCTACAACCTGGGTGGAACGCTGCCCGCGGACTTGAATCCGTGGGTGCACCACGATCTCTTGGGACGGGGATCTGCTGTTCGGCATGTCCTGCGTTTCACGATCCCACTCGTTCCCCTACTGCTGCTGTTCCTTCTCTTTCCCGGACCGGTGTGGTTGCCGCTGCTGATGATGTCCCTGATTCTGCTTCCGGTGCTCTACTTCGCACTGGGTCTGATGAATGTGTACCGAGGATTTCGACTACGGCAACACGGCATGGCGGACGACCCCGCGGAACGGAAACGCGAAGGCACCGAGGAGAAGCGCCGCGAGTACGAGGCACGCTTCGGGCGCGAATAGAGCGCCGATCAGCCGAGGAACAGCACGTCGACGACGACGTAGCCGGCGACCACGAAGACCAGGTAAGCGAAGAGTCGCTGCAGGCGGGCGGTATCGACGCGGGTGCCGAAGTGTCCGGCCAGTAGCGAACCGGCGATCGCCGTGCCCGCGAATGCGGCGGTGACGGCCCAGTCGATGCTCGTTCCGCTCAGGTGCGAGAAGAGGCCTGCAGCGGAGTTGGCGACGATGATGACCAACGAGGTACCGACCGCGACCGACATCTCGATACCCAGCATCAGCACCAGAACCGGAATGATGAGGAACCCTCCTCCCACACCGAACAGTCCGGTCACGAAGCCTACGGCCAGCCCTGCCGGGATGGATCGCGGGGCGCATCGCCTCCAGTTGATCCCGGATCCCGATGTCCTACAGGCTGTTCCGGTGTCACTCCGTTCGGCGAGCATGCGTGCACCAGCGGCCACCATCACCGCTGCGAACCCGAGCAGCAGCGCTGTGTCCGGAAGCAGGCGACCCACGGCGCTCCCGGCGAAGGTGGCAGGAATCCCGGTCGCCGCGAACACGCCGGCCAGACGCCATTCGACCTTCCGTGCCCGCAGTTTCGGTAGCACCCCGACGGCCGAGGCAGCGCCGACGACGATCAGCGAGACAGCGACCGCCTCGGTGGGCGACATTCCCAGCGCGAACACCAACACCGGAACGGCCAGGATCGAGCCGCCGCCACCGAGAAGTCCGAGCAGGATGCCGATCACCACGCCGAATCCCAGCGCCAGTGTCAACGTCATCGTGGGTCCACCCCTATCAGCTGTTCTTCGTTGGATACCCCAGGGGGTACTTGACATACCCTAGGGGGTATTGCACACTGTGTCTACCACCCAGCGAAACTCGCCCGGAGACTTCTCAGACGGAGGAACCCATGATCCTCGAGCAGTACTACCTCGAATGTCTTTCCCACGCTTCGTACCTGATCGGAGATCAGAGCACGGGGCGCGCGATCGTCGTCGATCCGCGTCGCGACATCGCTGAGTATCTCGACGACGCCGCGAAGTACGGACTCACCATCGAAGGGGTCGTCAACACGCATTTCCACGCCGACTTCGTCTCGGGCCACCTCGAACTGGTCGACGCGACCGGTGCCTGGATCGGCTTCGGCGAGGCCGCCGAGACCGACTACCCGATCCGGCGACTGCGCGACGGGGAGCGGTTGTCCCTCGGCGACGTCGAACTCGAAATCCTCTCGACGCCAGGTCACACCTGGGAGTCGATCTCGGTGCTGGTGCGGGAGCGCCCCGGTGTCACGCCCACCGCGGTCCTGACCGGTGATTCCCTCTTCATCGGGGATGTCGGACGCCCTGACCTGGTCAATCTCGGGGACGGGTCCACCACCGACCTCGCCCGTGCAATGTATTCGACGATCCACGAGAAGCTGCTGACGCTGCCCGACGAGGTCACCGTCATGCCCGCTCACGGTGCCGGCTCGTCCTGTGGAAAGAACCTGTCCTCCGAGCTCACCTCCACCATCGGTGAGCAGCGCGCGAGCAACCCGTCGGTGCAGCCGATGAGTGCGGACGCCTTCGTGGCACTCGTCACCGAAGGTCAGCCGGCAGCGCCGTCGTACTTCTCCGCCGATGCCGCCATGAACAAGCGTATACACCCGCTCCTTCCGCAGGGCCGGACAGTTCCTGAGCTGACACCCGAAGCGATGAAGGCCGAACTCGCCGCCGGCACAAAGGTGCTCGACGCAAGAAGTGTGGACGATTTCGCGGCCGGTCATCTACGCGGATCGGTCAACGTGGGATTCGACGGTCGCTTCGCCGAGACCGGCGGCATGGTCGCGGAGGTCGGTGGTCGCATCGTGCTCATCGCCTATCCGGGCGAAGAGCAGGAGGCAGCACTGCGGTTGGCCCGAATCGGATCCGACAACGTGACCGGTTACCTCGGAATCGGCAGTGACGGTGTGTTTCCAGCCGAGCTGGCGACCTTGGTCGAGACGGCACCGCGCACCACGGTCGAGCAGCTCGACGCGATGCTCGCCGCGGACGAGGTGACACTCATCGACATTCGCAACCCGGGTGAGCGCGACTTCGGCACGATACCGGGAGCGATCCCGATCCCGCTGGCCCAGTTGCGAACTCGACTCGATCAGGTGCCGACCGGCAAACCGATCGTGATGCACTGCGCCGGAGGATGGCGCTCGAGCGTGGCTGCGTCGCTGCTGCGTGCTCAGGGATTCGACGACGTCTCGGACCTGCTGGGCGGCTACAACGCCTGGGCCGACGCGCACGTTCCGGCCTGACTTCCGACCGACTCGTACCAGGAGGATTCTCATGTGTTACCCCGTCACCTGCAAGAAATGCCACAAGACCGGCTGGGGCGGTTGCGGCAAACATGTCGACTCCGTCATGCGGACGGTTGCGGCATCCGATCGTTGCACCTGCAGCGAGGATTCGACGCCACCCACGAAGGAGCGTCGAAGCATGCGGTCGTTGTTCGGTCGCTGAGCGTCCGGCAACTCACCGGTCGGTGGGGACGATGATCGCTGGAATGTCGACGGCGTGGAGAACGGCCATGGAAGTCGATCCGAGAAGCAACGACGCCATACCGCCCCGTCCGCGGCTACCCATCACCACCAGTTGCGCACGCTCGCACTCTCGGGCGATTTCGCGAACAGGCTGATCGCGCGCCACTACACGTCGGATCGTCACATCGGGATAGTCGTCCGCGAGGCCTGCGAGGGCCTCGGCAAGCGAAACATTGGCGGCTACTTCGTCTTCCCACCAATCCACGATGAGATCGCGCGTCAGGGTGCTGCCCCGATCGGCGTCCTTCCATGCGTGAACCGCGACGAGATCGACGCCGCGCAACGATGCTTCCTCGAGCGCGAGGGCTACGGCGGGTTGGCTGTTCGGTGTGCAGTCGACACCGACCACGACCGGGCCGTCCCGGTCCGAGTCCGACTTGACCACGACCACCGGATACCGGGAGTGCGTCACCACCGCGGTGCTGACCGATCCGAGCAGGGTGTCGGCCACCTCACTGCGGTCCCTCGCGCCGACAACGATCATCTCCGGACGCCGCGCGGTATCGGTCAGAACGGCTGCAGCCGAACCGTGTTCGCGTCGAGTATCGACGTGCGTTCGAGTCGGCCCGGCACCTTCGTGCACGACGCCCACCGCGTCGGCCAGAATTCGGTCGGCGGCTGCGTCTCGGTCGCCGAGAGTGTCGGTCAGCACATCGAGCGCCTCGAGGGGCGTGTGAGGCACGATCGAGGTTGCCGTCACCAATTCGATCGATGCCTGGCGGCGCGCTGCCTCGAACGCGGCCCATCGCACTGCGTCGAGCGATGCCTCGGATCCGTCCACGCCCACAACTATTCTGGCCGATTCGACCATGTGATTTCCTGTTCTCTGATTTCTCAAAACTGCACGTTCACCTCCATGTTGGCCACCGTAGGGTCGCGTGGGCAGGGGCTGAAGTCACCGGAAACCGGGACGAAGTCACGACCTGGACGGCGTCGCTCCGAGCGGACACACGGCAGCGACGCACCAGGACCTTGTACCCCCGATTCGGGGCAGTCCGGCCGTGTGCCGACCGGTTCGCCAGCGCGCATGCTCGGATGGAGCCTCTTGTTTCGAGGGGAACACAAAAGAACAGGAAGTTCCAAAGCACACGGAGCAATTCACCGTCGAAGGCAATGTGGCGCACTACACGATCGAGGACATCGCCCGGGCCAACCCGGACTTCCGCAAGGTGTTGTGGACCGGCAAGTACGCGCAGATCGTGTTGATGACGATTCCGGTCGGCGGCGAAATCGGGGACGAGGTACACGAAACCACCGACCAAATACTGAATTTCGTAGCCGGTACCGGAGAAGCAGTGCTGAACGGCCAGTCACATCGCGTCGAAGCCGGCGATCTGTGTGCCGTCGCTGCGGGTGCCCAACACAACTTCAGGAACACCGGTGACGAGCCGCTCGTCCTCTACACCGTGTACGGCCCGCCGGAACATGCAGCAGGCGCGTCCTATGCAACCAAGGTCGATGCCGATGCGGCCGAGGCAGCCGGCCGCGACGAGCCCCCGCACTCCTGATCCGCCCGCATTCGATCAAGGGCTTTGTGCCCTAGAGATATTGGACGATCATCGGTCAAGCTGGAACGATGATATCGACAACGCGGATGGCCACCGAACGCAACCGACGATGGCCGTGGCTCGGTGCAGTCTGCGGAGGAGTGTCGATCAACGCCTTCGGCGGAGCGATCGGGTTGGCCTCGGGTGCAATCGATCTGAGCCCCGATGTACAGGCCAGTCTGCCGATGTCCAGCACCGCGCTCGCTGCACTCGTGCTGGTGATGGTCGTCGGTATTCCGATGGGGCTCGCTGCGGTGTCCGCCTTCGCCGGCGGCGGAAGGTCGGGGCCGATGGCCCACATCGCCGGTGTGCTGTTGGTTGCCTGGATCGTCGTGCAACCGGCGGTGACCGGTGAGACGAGTTGGCTGCAAGGATCGTTCGGGGTACTGGGGTTCGTCATTGCGATCCGCGGATGGCGGATGACGGTGGTTGCGGGCAGGTCCGCATACCTCATTTCGGAGGAGACATGAGAATACTTGTCTCCACCGCCGGTCGCCACGGAGCGACTGCGACACTCGGACAAGAAATGGCGTTGGTGTTCGCGCATGGCTGTGCGCACGTCGATGTGCGCACACCGGATTCCGTACTCGAAGTGGATGACTACGACGCTCTGGTGATCGGCAGTGCCGTCTACGGCAATCGATGGATTCCGATGGTCAACGACCTGGTCGCACGGTTGTCCGACAAGCCGCATCCGCCCGTATGGCTGTTCTCCTGCGGACCGTTGCATTCGTTGGACAGGCCTGTCAACGACACGTCCGATGCGGCGCGAGCAACTGCGGCCTTGAATGCATTCTCGCACTGCACATTTCCTGGCAAGCTCGATGTGGCAGAGCTGTCGCACGGTGAGCAGTTGGTGTTCGCCTCGTCCGGTGCCGCCGAAGGGGACTTCCGCGACTGGATTCGAGTATGCAACTGGGCACGAGACATACTGGCTTGCCTCGCCTCAGTGGACCACGAGAACAGGGCAGTGCGATGAGTGCACGAGCGACTGCCCGATCGATCCGAGGAGCGGCCCGGTAATCGGTCCCAAACCGCGGCTTCCGACGACAACCAGCTGCGCCGACGCCGAAGCGCGAACGAGCGCGTGCTCGGCAGAGGACTCGATGCAGTGCAGGTGCACTGTGACATCGGTGAACCTGGAAGCGGCGGGCGCGATCCTCTTCTCGAGCCGGTCGAGCGGTGGACGGTCATGGCCGGCATTCGGACCACGGTGATGCGAATCGAGATGGATTGCTGTCAGTGGAAGTCCGAGGGTGTGGGCGAACCAGAACGCTCCGTCGGTCGCCCTGGTGCAGGACTCCGAATCGTCGACGCCCACCACCACGGCAGGCCTCCTGCTCGCGGCAGCGGAGTGAGGTCGCCAGACGACAACCGGGCAGTCCGACTCCGCAACGATACGGGTTGACTTGTAACCGAACAGGACATCGCTGAGTGGGCCTGATCGATGCCCGCCGATGACCGCCAGATCGGCGGTCATCGAGACCGAGCCGAGGAACCTGGCGATGGGCGAGCCGGACAGAATCGAGTCGACCACGACATCGGGATCGACGCCGTGAATTTCGGCGCGGGCCGAGCGCAGGAGTCGACGGCCCGCTACGCGATTCTCCGAATCGTACTTCTCGCGATCGGTATCGGCATGCGAGAGGTGTTGCTGCAGAGCATGAACAAGCCGAATTCGGGCGTTCGTGACATGGGCAAGATCGGCCGCCCACCTGCTCGCACCTCGGGATGCGTCGGATCCGTCGATGCCGACGGCAATGTCACCCAAGCCGGTCCGTGACCAGAATCCGCGCTGCGTGTGTTCGGCCTCGGTCATCGTGACCGCACCGCGGACGGGCAGACATGCTCGTGGATCTCCGACGCCAACTGCGCCACGGATTCGGTCAGGATCGTGTTCGCCTCGATCATCTCCTGCAGCAGTGCCGTATTCGAGAGAGTGTGCACTGCAACCTCGCTGCTCACCGAGTCGGCACGCTTCGCCGAGATCAGCAGAATCGCGCCCTGGAGTCCTGCGATCATGGAGAGGAACAGGTTGAGCAGAATGAAGGGGTACGGATCGAAGCCGTCGCTCTTGTTGTATACGGCCCAGAGCGCCATCAGTCCCAGGAAGAAGTAGACGAACGGCCATGAGCCCATTCCGTTTCTGACGTAGTCCGCAGCTCGTTCACCGGTGGTCAGTGCGTCGCCGGTACGGACGCCCGGGTGTTTGCGCCACAGAGTCATGGGCCGCAGGTGTTCGGTTCGTGATGGGCAGCAGCGGTCATGAGCATCAGTGTGTCCCGCGCGGACGGTGCGCACCAGGGACGAAAGACCACGATGGGCGGGAACTTCGCCCGCCAACCGACAAACCGGGATCTGTCCTCGCTCCTCGGTGACTTCCGGCCCTACATCCGAGTATGCAGTAGTCGCCATGATCGACATCAGTGCATCGCTCGAGCGTCGAGAACGGCACGGTTTGCACAGTTGGAGGAACTCACCATGAAAGCTGCAGTCGTCACCGAGTTCGGCGGGCCTCTGGTCGTCAAGGACATCCCGATCCCGACACCCGCACCCGAGCAGGTGCTCGTGAAGATGGAGACATGCGGGGTGTGCCACACCGATATTCATGCGGCGCAGGGTGATTGGCCTGCGAAGCCGACTCTTCCGTTCGTTCCGGGACACGAGGGTATCGGCGTGATCGAGGCAGTGGGATCGCAGGTCGATGCAAGTCGAATCGGCGAACGCGTTGCGATCGCGTGGCTCGGGTCTGCGTGCGGGGAATGCGATCACTGCGTGTCCGGATGGGAGACGCTGTGCGAGAAGCAGCAGAACAGCGGCTACTCCATCGACGGCGCGTACGCCGAATACGCTGTGGCACATGCGCGATACGTCGTTCGCGTGCCCGACAGCATCTCCTCGTTCGATGCAGCCCCGTTGACGTGTGCCGGCGTCACCACTTACAAGGCCGTGAAGGTCGGCGGGGTAGCACCGGCTCAACGCGTTGCGATATTCGGTGTCGGTGGATTGGGACACATGGCCGTGCAGTACGCCAAGATCGCCGGCGGATTCGTCACTGCAGTGGACATCGAGGACGACAAGCTCGAACTTGCTCGTGAACTCGGTGCCGATCACACCGTCAACTCGTCGAAGGTCGATCCCGTCGAGGAGATCAAGGCACTCGGCGGAGCCGATGTGGCCATCGTGTTGGCCGTGATCCCGAGCGTGTTCGATCAGGCCTTCCGTTCGCTTCGCCGCGGCGGCCGACTGGTGTGCGTCTCGATGCCCGCTCACGGTGTGTTCCCGGTCCCGATCTTCGAGACGGTCGTCGGCGGAATTTCCGTCCTCGGTTCGATCGTCGGTACCCGAAAGGACCTGCGTGAAGTGTTCGCACTGCACGAGGCCGGGCGGACCACGGTATCTGCCGTCTCACGCAAATTGGACGAAGTGAACGAGTGCTTCGACGACCTCATGGGTGGCCGCGTCACCGCTCGTCAGGTCTTCGAGTTCTGAACTCGACATCGTCGGTCACTGCGGGGCTGACCGCGGTGTTCCCTTCGGCCGAACGATTCGCCGTTCGGTGAGGCCGTAAGGTCGGGGTGGGCAGGCGCATACCCGAAAGGTATGTGTGCCCACAACGGAGTGAGCAGTGATGAACACCGACGAACACGAAGACGATCTCAGGTCGAGCCTGGCCGACCTGAGCAAGCTGTCCATGACCAATCTGTCTCTGTCCGACACCCTCTCTCACGTGGCGGAATTCGCTGTTCGGGCCATTCCCGGTGCGGACGGTGCCGGATTGACGCTCCTGCATCCGGCCGCCCCGACACGATTGTCGCGAGTGCAGATTTCGTCCGTGTCGTCGACGACATCCAGTACGGACTCGGCCAGGGCCCCTGCATCACGGCAGCTGCAGAGGGCATCACCGTTCGATCGGGTTCACTCGAAACCGATCCGCAGTGGCCGGAGTTCGGTCCGAAGGTCGGTCGGTTGGGAGTGCACAGCGTGTTGTCTCTGCCGCTGATCACCGCAGGCGGTGTGCTCGGTGCGATGAATGTCTACGCGCACCGGCCCGATGCATTCGATGCCCGCGCTGCCGAGTTGGGCGAACTGTTCGCGGTACCGGCTGCGATCTCGGTGCAGAACGCGCGCGCACTGGCCAGTGCTGCCCGGCTCACCGAGCAACTGGAGAGGGCACTGAACAGTCGGGCGGTGATAGACCAGGCGATCGGGGTGCTGATCAGCCGAAGTGGATGCACCGGCACCGAAGGGTACGACAAACTCCGATCACTGAGCCAGAGCGAACACAAGAAGGTCGCAGTGGTCGCTGAGTCCATCGTGGGCGAGGCGATGAAGGCAGCCCGCTCCCGTTCGCGCAGATAAGGGCGTAGCGTTCAGGTCGCACGCGCATTCCGAGGAATCGAGTCCGACTTTTCCTCGCGCTGGCATATCCACCCGGGCACGACGTTGCGGGTGAATCGGAAGAATCGAACAGGCGATCGGGCCGCACCTGGATTCTCGATGGAACTTCAGCCTCGATTACTGGACGATCTTGCGACGCTGACCGAATCACTGGACAACTCGACCGTCGATCTCGCGCGCTTGGCGAGGCAGTTGGCAGCCGACATCGATGTGGCCGTCTCGGCTGTCGTCTCGATCACCCTGACCCTGATCGTCGACGGTGAACGGTTCGACGTTTCGATAGCGACGAGCCGCCCGCATCAGGGGGTCGTTGCATCGTCGCTCGAATTCACCCTCGCGGGTCTTCCGGATTCGCCTTCGGCCAGACAACTGCTGATCCTGTCCGGTACAGCCGGAGCACTTGTCGACTTCGCAGCGGATGTGGGCTTCGCGCTCGGGCTATCGGAGGGTTCGGCTGTGCTGGACCGACATCTGGTCCGCAGCGGCGGAACCGACTTCGTACCCGCCGACCCGCGCCTTCTTGCCGATGTGAGCGAGGTGAATCAGGCAATCGGTGTTCTCGTTGCAAGCGGCCGCACGGTTGCCGAAGCGCGTACCGAATTGGGCAGACTCGCCGAGCGATCGAATCGGTCTACTGTCGCCGAGGCCGGCCGCACCCTGCGCGATGCCCGCGGCTGGTTTCCGCCTCGGCTACCGTGAATTTCCGCGGCCGATCGACTGCTCAGCGAAAGCGATGGGCAATGACGCTGCGCGGCAACCCCAATGGGCTGGGATACGCGACCAGTACTCGGTTTCCATCCGGGTCACAGCCGTCGACGTAGCTGACGCCGCCCTCACTGTGCGCGAACGTCGACGGATACCACTCCCGGAGCCGAGCACCCATTTCGTTGAGCGACTCCATGCGCTGGGCAGACCACATGATCTCGTTGACGCCGAGAGCTCCTATCGGTCGCTGCACGGACATCGGATCCGCGTGCAGGTAGATCTGAAAACCGTTTCGGGCCAATAGAAGAGCTGCGTCCTCCTCCTTGATCGAGACGGTGAACTCGAACACCGAACAGTAGAAGTCGATCGATCGCGACAGTTCTCGTACTCGAATCAAAGCGGATGCGACTGCCACCGTGGCGATATGCGATGGGATCGCCCCGGTGGTGCCCGGACTAGAGATGATCCCTCGAATGAACCACAAGCACTGGGCAGTGGGCATGTTCGGCACATTGCGAGCTGACAGAACCGAGAAGCAGTCCGACGAAGCCGCCGTGACCGCGGCTTCCGACAACGAGAATCTCGGCGTCATGGCTGGCTTCGAGTAGAACCTTCGCCGCAGAACCCTGCCTCGCCAGCTGTTTCAGACCTGCGGGGAGATCGGGGCCGAATGCAGCAGCCGTAGCCTCGGCGAGAATCGTCTCGGCGTTCTTCGCGGGCTCGACCTCGATCACATAGCCGGTGTCCATGTACGGCTGGTACTGCCAGACATGGATTGCTTCCAGCGTGGTCGACAAGGCAGCGGCCAAATGCTGCGCACGTTGCAGGGCAAGGATCGAGGAAGGTGATCCATCGACCCCCACCACAATCGGGCGGCCGGTCGGCTCGGTAGCGGTCATGAAGATCGGCCTTTCTCGGGTGAGGGCACCAGTCGTTCGGTGAGGATTCCGCTGATGTCTTCGGCCCATCGGGCAACATCTGCGGGTGATCTGCTGTCGCCGTCCGCAGCCTTGATCAGCCGAACGACCGCACGCTCGAAGCGTGACAACTTCGAGTGGTCCAGTTTGCCTCCGAACACACGATGCTCGATCGCCCAGGCGGCTTTCGTCTCCTTCGGCTGAGTTTCGGCCGGGGTACTGCCGTCCACCGGGCCGCTCGAGAACAGCCACACCGGCATGGTCTCCAGTTCGGCCTGTTCCCTGGCGATCAGTGAGCGTGCGTCTCGGAGCCATCGGCCCATGTAGACGCCGCTGCCGATGATCGCGGCGTCGTACTCGACAATGCTGTCGACGTCGGAGGCATCACGAACATCGATCGTCGTCGCGCCGTCGACGCTGGACAGTTCGTGCGAGAGGTTCGAGCCCAGCCACCGCCCGATCTCTCGGGTGGCACCGTGGCGGCTCGCTGTTGCTATCAGGATTCGCATGTGGACGTCCTGTCAGTGTTGGTTCGGGTTCGGTTGAATCGCAATGCAAGGCCATCCATCTGTGTCAGGTACTGCACTCGATCCAAGTCGCCGCGCGCATATCGCGCGGCGAACAGTTCTTCCAACGTGTTGGGTCCGGCACTGTCGAGTGAAGGAACGAGAATCATGCCGGGTGGTCCTTGTCGTGGAGGGAGACTGCTCGATGATCACTCTGCGCTGCGGGTCCGCCGCCGAGTAGGGACTTACGACCCACAGGGACGGCCGAAGGTGATCGACATATCGGGTCCGCGGCATGGACTCCGAACGCGCTCCACTCGAGTTCGTAGAAAAGGACCTTCGGCAGCGGTGCGGGGGCATCCGACCGTGGCCCGGAGGCAGTCACAACACGCACGCTGGTGGCGTGCGCAGATCCGACGGTCTGCCGCACCCGGCTACGAGGAGACCTGTTGACCATGGACCTGAAGCACATCACTCGCGTAGTTCTCTTCACGGCAGTGAGTAGCTGACATGCGCATCGTCATTGCTGTCGGCGGAAACGCGTTGCTTCGTTGCGACGAGCGCTCCGATACCGCCGAACAACTCGCGCATGTTCGTTCCGCGGCAATCGCTCTCGCGCCCATCGTTCGCGAACACGAGGTCGTCATCTGTCTCGGCAACGGACCTCACGTGGATCCACGTGCACCGGAAAGCAGCTTGCACGCGGCATTGGTGCACCCTTACCCGCTGGATGCAGTCGGAGCTCAGAGCCAAGGCATGATCGGTTACTGGCTGTCGCAGGCATTGCGCAACGCGGGCATCGTGAAACCGATCGTCAACCTGACCACGCAGGTACTCGTCGACTCGGACGATGTGGCGTTTTCCGATCCGACCACGTTCGTCGGGGCCGTCTACACCGAGTCCGAGGCCCGCGCCGCAGTGGACGAGCACGGTTGGTCCATCGCTCCCGACGGCACAGGGTGGCGTCGAACAGTACCGTCGCCCAGTCCGATTCGCGTGATCGAGCAGGAATCGATCACGCGCTTGGTCCAGGCCGGCTCCGTCGTACTCTGTGGCGGCGGCGGCGGTGCCCCTGTCGTCGAGGCAGCGACTGGACAGCTGCGCGGAGTGGATGCGGTCATCGACAAGGACCTGACCGCGACGCTGATCGCCCTCGATTGCGACGCCGATCGTCTGCTGATTCTCACCGATGTGCCCGCTGTCGTCGATCACTTCGGAACCGCGCAGGCGGAGCCGCTGGGCAACGTCTACGTCGACGAACTCGACCCCACCGCCTTCGCGGCGGAGTCGATGGGCCCGAAAGTGCAGGCCTGCAGCACCTTCGCCTGGGCGACCGGGCACTTCGCATCCATCGGCGCCCTCGACGATGCACAGAACGTGCTCGACGGGATATCGGGCACAACGGTTCTCGACCGTCGAACCGAGGACATCGCGGCCGGACGGCGTGCAGTATGAGCCAGGCGGAACGCCGATGACCGTCCTCGTTCGGACAACAGACGGCCGCAACCTCGAAGTACTCGACACCGGCCCCGCGGACGCCTTTCCGCTCGTCTACCACCATGGCACACCGCAGGGCGCGGTGCCTTTCCCGACCCTCGAACGTGCTGCTGCAGCTCAAGGATTGCGGGTCGTCTCCTACTCGCGGCCAGGGTACGGAGCGTCGTCTCCGCGCCCGAACGGTGCCACCACTGCCCAGGTCGCCGACGACGCCGTCGACACCGCGGCGGTGCTCGACTACCTCGGGATCGATGAGTTCCTAACGATCGGCTGGTCCGGCGGGGGACCGCGCGCACTGGCGTGTGCTGCGATGCTGCCAGGACGCTGCCTGGCCGCTGCCTGCTGTGTCGGGATCGCGCCGGCCGCTGAGTACGACGGTGACATTCGCGATGGGATGGCCGAAGAGAACATCGACGAGTACACGGCCGTCTTCGCCGGTGTCGAGGCACTGGAAACGTTCCTCGATGTCAGAAAGGGTTTCTTCGGTGTCACGCCGGACCAGGTGGCGGCAGGATTGGGAGCATTGGCTCCGCCGGTCGACCGTGCTGCACTGACCGACGAATTGACGAATTATCTCGCCGCGTCGGTCAACGCCGCCGGCCGTCAAGGCATCGTCGGGTGGCGTGACGACGACCTGACCCACACGCGCCCATGGGGTTTCGATACGAGCCGCATCACGACTCCGGTGTCGATCTGGCAGGGCAGCCTCGACACGATGGTGCCGTTCGCGCACGCTCGATGGCTGGCGGCGAATGTTGCCGGCGCGCAGGCGCATCTGATCGAGGGAGAGGGACATATATCTCTCATGAGTCAGCTCCCGGCCATCCTGAAGGACCTTCGGGGGTTGGGCGGGTCGGTTCGACCGCGGTGACGGCTGGCTCGACTCACGTGTAGATGGCTCCCATCCATATCGTCGTCACAGGTATTCCTTTGTCGCAGTCGTTCTGTTGCGGGCTGCGCTGGGCACGACGGTGACAGGACACGACGCGCGTGCCATCACCGAGCGGCTGGTGGAGCCGAGCATCATTCCGGCGAATCCTCCGCGACCGTGACTGCCCAGCACCAGTAACTGGGCGCTCTGCGCGTGGTCCAACAGTGCGTGGACCGGACGGTCTCTGACCGCCACATGGCGCAGCGCCACCGTCGGATGACGGCGGGCGCAATCGTCGACGGCCCTTGCCAATACGTCGTCTGCTTCGGGGCGGTGGACTGCCCATTCGAGGCCGGGAACCGACATCCCTATCGACAGATCGGAATCGGCCCATGCGTGCACTGCGGTGACCGGAGCGCTTCGCACTTCGGCCTCCTCGAACGCCCACTCAACCGCGGCCATGGCGGCCGAGGTTCCATCGACTCCGACCACGACCGGTTCGGACTGTGTGTAGCCACCCGTCGGCCACGCATGTACGACCGTGACCGGGCAGTGCGAATGTGTGCTCAGGGCAACGCTGACCGAACCCAACGACATGCGTTGTGCCGCACCGAGTCCGCGCGTCCCGATCACGACCATCCGCGACGTCTCGGACATCTCGAGCAGGGTGGCGGCGGCGGGCCGGTCCGACAGAACTACGTCGACGGCGATGGTCGACACGACCGACCCCCTCGGCTGAGCCATCGACATCGCCTCGTCCAGAATGCGATTCGTCTCGAACCTCAGATGCGCGGATGTCCGTTCGGGCAGGGCATCGAGACCCGTGAGAACCGTCGGGACGGCCGAGACGATCGTCAGGTCGGAGCCGTGCAGTTCGGCATCGAGCACGGCCCACCGGACAGCGTCCAGAGACGCGGCTGAGCCGTCGACTCCGACGACGGTGTGGGAAATGCCCATCTGTTGTGTCCCTTCATGGCGGTGTCAGAGCTCCATCAGACGCTTCGGACCGGCATCCGCGCACCAGGACAACTACACCGACGGCAGGGACTTTCGACTCCACTTTCGATGACCAAAGGTGAAGCTCCCTCGCCCGTGGGTCCGTAGTGTTGGGGGAGATGCGCCCATCGAGGACGCGGGTGAGGGGTTGGACGTGGTCACAGTGTTTCTGGTCGACGATCACGAGATCGTGCGTCGAGGTCTGATCGATCTCATCGACTCCGACCCCGATCTCTCCGTGATCGGTGAAGCCGGAAGTTGCGCACAGGCACTCGCTCGTATTCCCGCTTTGCGGCCGGACGTCGCCGTTCTCGATGTTCGACTGCCCGACGGCAACGGCATCGAGCTGTGCCGCGAATTGCTCGACCGACTCCCCGATCTCAAATGCATGATGCTGACCTCGTTCACCGAGGATCAAGCCATGCTCGACGCGATCCTGGCCGGCGCGAGCGGATACGTCGTCAAGGACATCACCGGTATGGAGTTGACCCGCGCGATCAAGGACGTCGGCTCTGGTCGGTCGCTGTTGGACAATCGCGCGGCGGCAGCGCTGATGGACAAGCTGCGGGCGGGCACGGCCGCTCCCGGACCGATCGACCACCTCACCGGGCAGGAACGGACACTGCTCGACCTTCTGGGGGAGGGACTGACGAATCGGCAGATCGCCGCTCGAATGTTCTTGGCGGAGAAGACAGTGAAGAACTACGTCTCCCGGTTGCTCGCCAAGCTCGGGATGGAGCGCCGCACCCAGGCAGCGGTGTACGCGTCGAGGCTGGCCGAAACGCATCCGCGAACGCAATCCGGGCCGTCGGATGGATGATCACCGCGCATCGGGTCTCCCGCAGCTCCGACTCGGTGAACTGCTGGCCGAGGTACAGGACCGAATCGGGCGCATCGCGGATGCGCGCGTGCAGGCGGACGGCCTGCTCGACGCGATGTTCGTCATCACCTCCGGCCTCGACCTGGAGGTGACGTTGCGGTCGATCGTGGAGTCGGCAGTCAACCTCGTCGGTGCCCGGTACGGGGCCCTCGGTGTCCGAGGCGACGGTCACGGTCTGAAAGCGTTCATCCATCACGGTATGGACGAGGAGGTACGCGAAGCCATCGGCCACCTGCCCACCGGCCGAGGTGTGCTGGGTCTGCTGATCGATCAACCCCATGTCCTGAGACTCGACGACCTCTCGGCACATCCGGAGGCGGTGGGCTTTCCGCCGAACCATCCGCCGATGAAATCTTTCCTCGGCGTACCCATTCGGGTGCGCGACGAGGTGTTCGGAAACCTGTACCTCACCGAAAAGAAGGACGGAGGCCAGTTCACCGAGGACGATGAGGTGGTGACGCGCGCTCTCGCCTCGGCGGCCGGAATCGCGATCGAGAACGCACACCTGTACGAGGAGTCGCGGATCCGTCAATCGTGGATGGAAGCGATGCGGGACATCGGGACCGAACTGCTGGCCGGGAGCGATATCGACGAAGTCCTGCACATGGTGTCGAGACGAGCATTGCATCTGACCGGGGCCGACAGTGCGTTCATCGCTGTTCCCGCCGACGCGGCTCCGAACTCGGAGACGGTCTCTCGGTTGGTCATCTCGGTCGCCGAGGGGCACGACGCAGACGCTCTGGTGGGTTCACTCATCCCGATCGAAGGGTCGAGTTCCGGTGCGGCATATCGTCTTCGGACCGCTACCCGCAAGGAGGAGCTGGATTACCGGCCCAACGAGCACGTGGCGAACACCTTCGGCCCGGCGCTGATCTCGCCGCTACGGGTCGCCGACGGCGTGCGAGGCGTCCTGGTGACGCTGCGCCGAAAGGGCGCACCGGTCTTCAACGACTCCCAACTCGATCTCATTTCCAGCTTCGCCGACCAGGCCGCGCTCGTCATGCAGATGGCCGACACCACACGGCGAATGCACGAGCTGGACGTCCTCGCGGACCGTGATCGGATCGCCCGGGACCTCCACGATCACGTCATCCAACGGATCTTCGCGGCCGGATTGTCGCTGCAGAGCACGTTGCAGAAGACCGAGCTCGACGATATTCGTCAGCGTCTGGCTCGCACCATCGACGATCTGCAGGACACCGTCCAGGACATCCGTACGACGATCTTCGACCTGCAGAGCGCGACGCACTCGACCACTCGTCTACGGCAGCGCGTCAACGGAGCCGTCCTCGAACTCACCGAAAGCGTTCCCATTCGCGCCGTGGTTCGCATGTTCGGGCCCCTGTCGGTCATCGACAGTTCCCTCGCCGACCACGCCGTCGCCGTCATTCGTGAAGCAGTGAGCAACGTCGTCCATCACGCTCGGGCCGAGACCGTCAATGTCACCCTGGCGGTCGGAGACGATCTCCGCATCGAGGTCTCCGACGACGGAATCGGATTGGACGAGAACATCACTCGTAGTGGACTGGCGAACCTCGAGGCGCGGGCAGTCGATTGCGGTGGCACGATGACTCTCAGGCCGTCCGCAGCCGAAGCAGGTGGCACCGAGCTGATCTGGTCGGCACCGCTGCCCTGACGGCGGACGACCTTGGTCACTCGTTCCGATGACCTCGGACTGCTGTGTCAGGTGTGCCTGCGCTCGTAGCGTTCTCGTTGTAGACGCGCACCATCGAGAGGCATCTGATGAACACTTCACATTCCACCGGACCGGTCACGGTCGGTATCGACGGATCGGAGACCGCACTCGATGCGGTCCGGTTCGCCGTGCAGGAAGCACGCGGGCGGGGCACGTCACTTCGCTTGGTCCACGTGATCGACAGACACGCAATGGCCGAAACGGTATACGGAGCGCCGGATATCGACGGTGACTACGCCCGTGCGGCGTTGAATCGCGCAGCGGACGTCGCTGCCGCGACCGATCCGGCGGTTGCTATGGAAACGGCCGTTCTACAGGGTCGGCCCGAATCGGTGATGTCGACCGAAGCCGGATCTGCGTCCCTGCTGGTACTGGGGACCACCACCGGCAGTGCAGTGGCCGCCTGGGTACTCGGATCGATGGTCGGTGCTGTGGTCGAAGCATCGCCCCACCCCGTGGCGATCGTCCGGCACTTCGACGCGCAAGGGCACGGCCCGGTAGTCGCAGCGTTGGGTGATTCCGAAGTATCGGCGACCGATGTCGTTGTGAATCAAGCATTCCGCGAGGCATCGATACGAGGGACCAGCGTGCTGGCCGTGCATACCCAGGCTGTGTCCTCCATTCTCGCGTCCGCTCTCAGTGGTCCGGGCGACGGGCTTCATCCCGAATCGGCAATGGATGTTCGACTCGAACCCTTCGGCGCGGACTACCCGGACATTCGCGTGGCGTCGGTGTACGCCGAGGCCGACTCGGGATCGGAGCTGGTCGCCGTGTCCGAGACAGCCCAGCTGATGGTGGTCGGTCACGAACGAGACCGAGTGCCGGGACGAACACTGACCGCCGTACTGCGGCATGCCCATTGCCCCGTCCTCGTCGTCCCGCACGCATGAGTACCACGAGGCAGTCTCCGATCGTCGTCGGTGTCGACGGCTCCGGCTCGTCGCTCGACGCAGTCGGATGGGCCGCGCATGCGGCCGAGTTGCGTGGGCTACCGGTGAAGCTGGTATCCGCCTACCAAGTCAAAGCCCTGTACACGAGTTTCGTCGCGCTGCCCACTCACATCGGCTCCGAGGAGCACACAGCCGCAGAGTCGATTCTGGCCTGGGCGACGCTGGTTGCTCGACGCTCGGTGAAGAACCCGGACGCGCTCACCATCATGAGCGAATCGATCGTGGGACCGACCATTCAAGCCATGCTCGATCAGAGCTCGAATGCGTCGATGATGGTGGTCGGCTCGCGCGGCAACGGCGAATACTTCGCCGAACTGCTCGGCTCGGTGAGCACCGCCGTGGCGGTTCAAGCGCACTGCCCGGTCGTCATCGTGCCGGGAAGCGTCGAGTTGGATTCGTCACGAGGGCCTGTTGTCCTCGGAATCGACGGGTCGCCGCACAACCAGAAGGCTGTTCGGTTGGCATTCGACGAAGCCTCACTACGGGGAACAGAATTGGTTGCAGTCCACGTGTCGACGGACGAACTGATCTCGTCGCCCGACGCGTCCGAGACCGACAGATCCGACGCTATCGTGTCGAACGGTCGAACCGTGTTGGCAGAGAGCCTGTCCGGCTGGAGCGAGCAGTATCCGGACGTAGTGGTTCAGCAAAAGGTGTTGCGCGGCAACGTGGTCGAGAAGATCCTCGAGGTATCACCGCGGGCGCAGGCCGTCGTCGTCGGTTCGACCGGCCGCAACGGTTTCAGCGACCGACTTCTCGGATCCACCGTGCGTTCGCTGGCCCACCGCGTCGACTGTCCGTTGATCATCGCCCGCGGGTAGCGAACGTCCTACGGTTGTGGACCCGCTTGTCGATCCCGACGACGAGCGACAGCACGACGGCCACCGCACCGATCAGCAGCCACGAATCGATGCCGATCGGTGCGGTACCGAACAACGCGTTCATGGCCGGAAGATACGTGAGCGCGATCTGGCCGGCTGTTTGGGTGAGCACCCCGACAACGATCCACCGGTTGGTGAACAGACCCAGCTGCCAAGCCGAACGTGTCAGTGATCGACAGCTGAACAGGTAGGCGATCTCGGCAGCGACGAACATGTTGAGCGCGACAGTGCGTGCCTCGTCGAGGCCGGCCCCGCGGCTCTGCTCCCACTCGAAGATCGCCCAGGCACCGACCACGAGCACGGTCGACACCAACAGAATCCGCACCATCAGGGCCCGCGTCAGCAGCGGCTCGTCGGGTCGGCGCGGCAACCTCGACATGATCCCGGGCTCTTTGGGCTCGAACGCCAACATCAGGCCCAATGCGACGGCAGTGGTCATGTTGATCCACAGAATTTGGGTGGGCAGGATCGGCAGAGCGGTGCCGAACACGATCGCGACCAGGATGACGAGGCCCTCGGCAAGATTGGTGGGCAGCGTCCACGCAATGAACTTCGTCAGGTTGTCGAACACACCACGGCCTTCTTCCACCGCGGCCTCGATGGTGGAGAAGTCGTCCTCGGTCAGCACGACATCGGCCGCATCCTTGGCCACCTCGGTTCCGCTGTGGCCCATCGCGACCCCGATGTTCGCCCGGCGCAGTGCAGGCGCATCGTTGACGCCGTCACCGGTCATGGCGACAACGTGGCCGCGCGACTGCAGGGACTCGACCAGCTGAAGCTTCTGTTCGGGGCTGGCCCTGGCGAAGACGACCGCACGATCGACCGCGTCCGGATAGTCGTCCGCGCTCAATGACGACAGATCGGATCCGGTCAGCACCGACCCGTCTGCGTCACCTCGATCCAGCAAACCGACCTGCTGGGCAATGACGGTCGCGGTTACGGCGTGGTCACCGGTGATCATCTTGACGGAGATCCCGGCGGAGCGACAGGCCTGTACAGCGGACGTCGCGGCCTCACGGGGCGGGTCCATCATGGCTTCGAGGCCCGTGAACACGAGCGTCCCCGGCAGGCCGTCCACCGTGAAATCCACTGCCGCTCCGGCGGTTGTGCGCGCAGTGGCCAACACGCGGAGTCCGCGTCCTGCGAGGTCTTCGGCAGCCTCGGATATCCGATGACGATCGATCTGACGCAGCCGGCCTTCGGAATCCATCATCGTCTCGCTCATGTCGCTGACGCGCTCCACGGCCCCCTTGACGAGGGCGAACCCGTGCTCGTCGCTGCTGGAACGATGGAGCGTGGCCATGAACTGCCGGTCCGAGCTGAACGGAATACTCCCCGATCGCGGATGGCCATCGAGGAAGCTCGGGGTGTCGATATCGGCCTTGATCGCAGCCACGATCATCGCGGCTTCCGTCGGATCTCCGACAATCGTCCACTCATCGTCGATCTCTCGCAGCGACGCGTCGTTGCACACGGCACCGGTGAGAAGTGACCACCGCAGTGCGTCGTTGTGGTCCACGGAAACGAGATCACCGTCCTCCGTCAGGTCACCGACAGGCTCGTATCCCGAACCGGTGACCACGACTTCGCCGTCGATCGTCCACAGAGCCCGCACCGTCATCTGATTCTGGGTCAACGTGCCGGTCTTGTCGGAACAGATGACCGTGGTGCTGCCCAGGGTTTCGACAGCGGGCAGCTGCCGGATGACAGCACCATGCCGCGCCATCCGGGAGACCCCGATGGCCAGGGTGATCGTCACTGCTGCGGGCAAGCCCTCGGGAATCGCGCCGACGGCGAGTGCGACTGCGGCGACGAAAGTTTCGACGGTGTCCTGGCCTCGGAGCAGTCCGACTCCGAAGGTGACAGCGGCCAGCCCGAGAATCGCGAACGTCAGGATCCTGCCGAACTCGGCGAGTTTGGCAGTCAGCGGTGTGGCCAGTGGCCGAGCTGACCCGACGAGACGGTGAATGCCACCGAGTTCGGTATCGGACGCGGTGGCGACGGTGAGGCCGGTCCCCGTTCCTGCCGTGACGAGGGTGCCGGAATAGCCCATGTTGGATCGGTCGGCGAGCAGGGTCGACGGCGGCACTGCTGCAGTGCCTTTGGCGGAGGGTTCGGACTCACCGGTCAGGGTGGACTCGTCGACCTCCAAGCCGATCGTATGCACCAGCCTGAGATCGGCAGGGACCTTGTCGCCGGCTTCCAATCGCACCAGGTCGCCCGGCACCACGTCCTCGGACGACAGGGAGTGCACCTCCCCGTCGCGCACCACCCGCGCCGGAGTTCGGGCCATCGATCGAAGAGATTCCAGCGCCGAACCGGCCTTGGACTCCTGAACGAACCCGATCGCTGCGTTGAGCACCACGACAGCGAAAATAACTGCGGAGTCGACGTATTCGGCCAGCCCCGCTGTGATCGTGCCGGCGACGATCAGAACGTAGATCAGCGGATTGTGGAACTGACCGAGCAGGCGTCGGGGCCATCCGGGGCCGGCTCTGGCCGGGAGCACGTTGGGCCCGAACCGGAGAGTTCGTCGGGCCACCTCGTCCACGCTCAGACCGCGATCGAGGCTCGAAGCGACAGAGGCCACCACCTCGTCGACGGATAGAGCGTGGCGTTCCCCAGTGTCTCCGCCCACGAGTGTCACGACCACCGCCACTGCCGAATCTCCGGGAGGTCCTCGAAATGCTCTCGGATGTAGGCGTCGTGGCGTGCGAGTTGGTCCTGGCAGTGCTGCCGCAGTTGCTCGGCACCGGCCGGCGCAGTGCGCGCTCGGTCGAGTGCTGCGAGCGTGAGGTGATAGCGACTGATCTTGTTGAGCACCACCATGTCGAACGGTGTTGTCGTGGTGCCCTGTTCGATGAATCCGCGAACGTGGAACCGTTGGGCGTCGGGTCGGCCGTGCACCAGTTGGTGTACCGCACGGGGATAGCCGTGGAACGCGAAGACCACGTCGACCGAGGCGGTGAACAGTTCCACGAACTGCTCGTCGGAGAATCCGTGCGGATGATCGACGACGGGGAGCAGCGCCATCAGATCGATCACGTTGACCACGCGAACCCTGAGTTCGGGAGTCCACGTACGCAACAATTCTGCTGCAGCGAGGGTTTCCTCGGTCGGCACGTCGCCGGCACACGCCAGAACTATCTCGGGGTCCTCGTCGGTATCGGCCACTTCGGTGCCGGCCCAGTCCCAGCGGGACGCACCAGCCGCGGCATGCGCCCGCGCCTCGGGAAGCGTCAGATACTGCGGGTGATTCTGCTTGTCCACCACCAGAACGTTGACGTGGCCTCGACTGCGGAAGCAATGATCGGCAACGGCGAGCAGAGTGTTGGAGTCCGGTGGTAGCCACACACGCACCACATCCGGCGCCAGCGGAATCACCGCGTCGATCAGTCCAGGGCCCTGATGGCTGAATCCGTTGTGGTCGTTGCGCCAACACGTGCTGGTGAGCAACACGTTGAGCGACGCGACGGGAGCCCGCCACGCGAGTGTGGCCGCATGCTGGAGCCATTTGGTGTGCTGGATCAGCATCGACACGCTCACCATGGCGAAGGCCTCGTAGCTCGCGAACAGACCGTGTCGACCCGACAGCAGGTACGCCTCGAGCCAGCCCTCGCACAGGTGCTCACTGAGCACCTCCATCACGCGGCCGTCGGGACCGAGGTTGTCGTCGAACTCGGTGGTCGGCAACTGCCAGCATCTGTCGGTGGCCTCGAACACGGCCTGCAGGCGGTTGCTCGCGGTCTCGTCGGGACAGAACAGACGAAAGTTACCGCCGCCGTTGGGCTGTGCGTTGTCGAGGTAGATATCGCGCATCATCTCCCCGAGCACCGTGGTCGTCTCGTGCGACGTGCGCCCCGGGGACTCGACGGTGAGCGTATAGTTCTCGAGGTCTCGAATGACCAAGGGCTGCAACAGCACACCGCCGTTGGCGTACGGAGTGGCCCCGAGACGTTCGGTGCCCGACGGTGCGAGCTCGCGAACGGCCGCCACCGGGGCACCGTTGTCGTCGAACAACGATCGGGGATCGTAGGAGAGCAGCCACTTCTCGAGCAGATCCAGATGTGCTGGGTTCTCGCGGACGCCCGACAGCGGCACCTGGTGCGCCCAGTGGGTGCCCTCGATGAGTTTGCCGTCCACCTCGTGCGGTCCGGTCCAGCCCTTGGGAGTGCGGAGAACGATGGCGGGCCATTCGATATCGTGCTGTGGCTCGCCGTTCCGGGCGGCGTGCTGGATTCTCTCGATCGTCTCGTGGGCGCGGGTGAGGGCGCTTTCGAGAGCCGGGAACACCTCTCGTGGATCGTCGCCTTCGACGAACAGTGGTGCCCACCCCTGGCCGCTGAGGTAGTCCGCGATCGATTGATCGGTGCTGCGTCCGAGAACCGTCGGTCCGGAAATCTTCCCGTCGTTCAGGTGCAGGATGGGCAACACGGCACCGTCGCGAATCGGATTGAGAAAGGCCGGGATCTTCCACGAACCGGACAGGGGACCGGTTTCGGCCTCACCGTCCCCGACGACACAGGCGACGATCAGATCGGGATTGTCGAACGCTGCACCGGCGGCGTGGACGAGGGCGTAGCCCAGCTCGCCGCCCTCGTGAATGCTGCCCGGAGTCTGGACACTCACGTGGCTCGGAATGCCGCCGGGAGTGGAGAATTGACGACACAGACGTCGGACGCCGTCGTTGTCGAGCGAGATGTCCGGGTAGATCTCGCTGTAGGTGCCCTCGAGGTAGGTGTTCGCCACCAACGCCGGACCGCCGTGGCCCGGACCGGTGACGTACAGCCAGTCCGAATGGGTTCGACGAATCACGCGATTGAGGAGGGTGTAGATCATCGACAGGCCGGGACTCGTGCCCCAGTGCCCGAGCAGCCTCGGCTTGATGTGCTCCGCCTCCAGAGGCCGACGCAGCAATACGTTGTCCTGCAGATAGATCTGCGCCACCGTCAGATAGTTCGCCGCAGCCCAGTAGCGTAGGTCGGCGTCCAGTTCCTCGGAGTTGTAGGTGGTTTCGGTGGTGGACGCGGTCATCGGTTCGTGGGTACGACGACGACGGGAACATCCACCGAATGCAACACCGCGCGCGAGGTGGAGCCGAGAAGCATCGACGCGAATCCGCCCCGACCGCGGCTTCCCACAACGATCAACTGCGCTGTCTCGGAAGCGCGGACCAGTTCACGAACCGGCCTGTCCTGAACCACCACACGGTGGATGGTGACGTCCGGGTAGTCCTCCGACCATCCGGCCAGGCTCTCCGCCAACGACGTCTTCTCGGCGAGTTCGGAATCGACCCACGGACCCTCGTCGTCGCGCGTCAACACGCTGCCCAGCTCGAGGTCGCTCCAAGCGTGCACCGCGACGAGGTCGACGCCTCGCAGTGACGCTTCCTTCAGAGCGAAGCCGATGGCGGGTTGGCTGTTGGAGGTGCAATCCACGCCGACGACGACCGGACCGTCGCTGATGATGTTGGATTTGATCACGGCCACAGGGCATGTCGCATGCGAGACGACCGCGGTGCTGACCGATCCGATCAATCCACCGGTGAACTCGCCGAGACCTCTCGATCCGACGACGATCATGGCGGGCGCGACGTCGAAATGCGTCAGGTTCCGTGCGGCAGAGCCATGTTCGAGACGAGTGTCGAGAATCAGTGAATTGCCTGCTGCGGCCTTGTGTGCAACATCGACCGCGGCGGTCAGCACGCGCTTGGCCTCGACATCGGGGTCCGAGAACGAACCGATCCGAAGACTGATGGCATCCCCGTAGGTTCCCGGCGCAAACAGAGACGACGTGACCAACTCGAGCGGAGCGTGGCGTCGAACAGCCTCGCGTGTTGCCCAGCGGACCGCGTCGAGCGATGTGGCAGATCCGTCGACTCCGACGACTACCCGGCTCGATGCATTCATGACGAATTCCCGTCCATTGACTTACGTGTGCAGATACACAGCGAGCATGGCCCGAATCGGACCGCCACAGACAGAGGCGGAAGTCCTTCGGTGCGGGGCGGAAGTCCCTGCCGGCTACCCCTAGGGGGTATGACTTGCTATCGTCGGTGACATGCACTCAGTGATCCGACGCAGACGCCCGGGCGTTGCCTCGGCGACCGGATTGCTGATCGCACTGACGATCTTCGGGGTGCTGCTGATGCACTCGGTGACACCGACAACGTCGGCGAGCAGCGAACACGCCGCCATGGCGTCGGCGACCCACCACGAGGATCCGGTACAGGTTGCGACCGGTGAACACGACTGCCCGTCGGCACATCAGATGATGCATCCGTGCGCGGGAACCACGGTGTCGTGGGCTGCGCTGTCGGTCCCAGCGACCGGCGTGGATGTCGTTTACTCGCTGATGTCGGAGGACGGTATCGGTGGGCGCACCGACTCCATCTCGGAGCGTGCGCCGCCGTGGACCCTCTGGGAGCTGGACAGGTCGGTGACCTTGCGAGTGTGACAGGGAGCCCGGTGGACGCACCACCACCGGCGGATCGCCGTACCCAGATCCCTGTATTTCGCACTTGTTCAAGGAGATTCACATGCGTACAACACTCGTCGCTTCGCTGGCTGCCGCCACCGTGAGCGCATTCCTTCTCGCCGGCTGTAGTAGCGACGACTCGTCGATGGACGGCCATTCGATGGGCTCGCCGAACTCGTCGTCGGCGTCATCGGACCAGGCCGACGCGTCCGCAGAATTCAACGATGCGGACGTGATGTTCGCTCGGATGATGTACCCGCATCATGCGCAGGCGGTCGAGATGGCGGCAATGGTCGATGGCCGCACCGACAATTCGGACGTCGTGGCCTTGGCGTCGGCGATCGAAGCCGCGCAGCAACCGGAGATGGACCGGATGACGGCCTGGCTCGCCGAATGGGGTCAGCCCGCACCCTCGTCCGACATGGGTGAGATGGGCGGAATGGACCACAGCTCGGGCATGGGCATGGGCATGATGACCCAACAGGACATGGACGCGCTGAGTGCGGCCACCGGTGCCGAGTTCGACCGCCAATGGTTGACGATGATGATCGAGCACCACGAGGGCGCAATCGAGATGGCGAACATCGAGATCGCCGACGGCTCGAACCCCGACGCGCAGGAGATGGCGCGCACGATCGTGGCCTCACAGCAGCAGGAAATCGACACCATGCAGGCGTTGCTCGGCTGATCTGCACAGACACCGAAGGCCGCACCCTCTCATCGGGGGTGCGGCCCTCGGCCGTGCCGGGACGATTCGGCGTCGTCGATGGCTCAGTGCACAGGTCGGCCGGTCACCGCGTCGGGGGAGAGGTCGAGTCGACGGAGTAGCTGCGCGTTGGCGGCGACGACGATCGTCGACAGTGACATCAGGACGGCACCGATCGACATGGGGAGCACGAAGCCGACCGGTGCCAGCACTCCTGCCGCGAGCGGAACCGATATCAGGTTGTATCCCGCTGCCCACCACAGGTTTTGCTTCATCTTGCGGTACGAGGCGCGGGAGAGTTCGATCACCGACAGCACGGACCGGGGGTCGTCGCTGGCCAGGATCACTCCCGCCGACGCGATCGCGACATCGGTACCGGCTCCGATCGCGATACCCACATCCGCCTGCGCCAATGCCGGGGCGTCGTTGACCCCGTCGCCGACCATCGCGACGGTGCGTCCTTCTTGTTGCAGGGTCGCAACAGTGTGCGACTTGTCTGCCGGTTTCACTCCGGCGAAGAACCGGTCCACCCCGAGTTCGGTGGCAACGGATTTCGCGACGGCGTCGGCGTCTCCGGTGATCATCACCACCGTGATCTCTCGGGCGTGCAACGCGTCGATCGCAGTGCGTGATTCGGGTCGAATCTCGTCGGCGAGGGCGAGCGCTCCGATGACGGTGTCGCCGGCGAGGACATGCAGGATGATCGCCCCGCCCTCGCGCCATCGATCGGCGACAGAGAGTTCGGTTGCGTGTTCCTGCTTCAGTAGTGCAGGCCCGCCGACCTGGATGTGGAGTCCGTCGACGTCGGCGGACACCCCGATCGCCGGGGACGATCGGAAGTCGGTGGCCGCAGGAACGGTCAGCTCTCGGTGTCTCGCAGCGGCGACGATGGCGCGCGCCAACGGGTGCTCGGAGTCGGCTTCCGCGGCTGCAGCCAGCGCCAGGACGTCGTCGGGGCTGCGGCCGGCGGTCACCTCGATCGCGGTGACGGTGGGTTCGCCTTTGGTGAGGGTGCCGGTCTTGTCGAACAGCACGGTGTCCACCGTCCTCATGGTTTCGAGTGCGAGCCGGTCCTTGACAAGCACGCCGCCGCGGGCGGCTCGTTCGGTGGCGATGGACACGACCAGCGGGATCGCCAAGCCGAGTGCGTGCGGGCAGGCGATGACCAGCACCGTGATCGTGCGGACAACGGCGTCGTCGGGCATCCCGAACAGTGTCCACGCGGCGGCGGTGAGGCCGGCCGATCCGAGGGCGAACCAGAACAACCACCCCGCTGCGGTGTCGGCAATGCGTTGAGCTCGCGACGTCGAGTTCTGGGCGTCGGCAACCAACCGGCCGATTCCGGCGAGTGCGGTGTCCTCTCCGATGGCGGTGACCTGTACGCGAAGACCGGAATCGCTGGCCACTGTTCCCGCGACGACCTGATCGCCTTCGCGGCGACGGACCGTCTTCGATTCACCGGTGATCATCGATTCGTCCATGCTCGCCGAGCCGGCGACGACAGTGCCGTCGGCGGGCACCCGTCCTCCGGGACGGACGACGACGACATCGCCGAGTCGGAGCTGGTCCGGGGATACCTGCACGACATCGTCGTTCTCGACGCGTTCAGCGGTGTCGGGCAGCAGTGCTGCCAGAGAATCCAGCGCGGATGTGGTCTGCGCCAGCGATCGCATTTCGATCCAGTGCCCGAGCAGCATGATCACGATCAGCAGGGCCAGCTCCCACCAGAAGTCGAGCTGATGATCGAGGATGCCCAGGCTTGCGCCCATCGATGCACCGAACGCGACGGTGATCGCCAGTGCGATGAGGAGCATCATGCCCGGAGCGCGCGAACGGATTTCGCTCACTGCGCCGGTGAGGAACGGAGAACCGCCCCAGGCGAACATCACGGTGCCCAGCACCGGGGAGATCCAGGCGATCCATGGCTCGTCGGGCAGTGGGTATCCGACGAGCATCGCGAACATGTCGGACGCGAGGACGACGGGGACGGCAAGCACGACCATGATGGCGAACAGGCGTCGGAACATCCCGACGTGATCGCCGTGCCCAGCGTGGTCGCTGTGTCCTTGGTGTCCTTCGTGTTCCGAATGTGTCGAGTGTTCCGTGTGCGTGTGCGTGTGGGTCATCGTGCTGGTCCTTCCCGCTGACGAGTTCGGCGGCTACGAATGGTGTGAACTGGAGGGATCCGCGACGGCCGAATAGCCGGCCTGTCGGACCGCGGCGATGACGTCTGACTCGTGGAGCGCCGGCGTACCGACCACGGTCAGTGTCCCACTGGCGGCGGACACGACCATGGACTCCACCTCGGCGAGCTCGCCGACCTCTTCGGTGATCGACGCTTCGCAGTGGCCGCAGGTCATGCCGGTGACTCGATAGTTGCTGGTGAACAGTTCCATTTCTCCGCCTTTGCTCGCATACCCCTAGGGGGTATCTTGGGTGACGGCTCGAACATACCCCCTCTGGGTATGCTTGGAAAGGGGCGGGTCGAATCGAATTCTGCTCGAGTAGGCTGCGATATCGGAGAGTCCTTCTCTGCGGGTCCGTCCGAGGGAGAGCGTTCACATGGCACGTCCACGGGTATTGGTCATCGGCGGGGGATTCGGTGGGCTCCACGCGGCCCGTCGCCTACGCGGTGAGGACGTCGACGTCACCGTGCTCGAACGCGGCACCTCCCACGTCTTCCAGCCGCTGCTCTATCAGTGCGCCACCGGTCTGGTGTCCGAGGGATCGATCGCCAGTCCACTGCGACACCTGCTGCGTAAGCAGAAGAACGTGCATGTGGCATTGGGCGAAGCGACGTCCGTGACCGCAGTGGGTGACGGCGGAGTGGTGACGGCGAGTCGGTTCGACGGCTCGACGTTCGAGCTGCCCTACGACTACCTCGTCGTCGCCGTCGGAATGCAGCAGGCCTATCACGGCCACGACGAATACGTGCAGTGGGCACCGGGCATGAAGACCCTCGACGATGCCCTCGCGATCAGGCGAAAGCTGATCTCCGCCTTCGAGATGGCCGAATCCCTGCCCACCGCCGACGAACGCCGACCCTGGCTCACCTTCGCCGTGGCAGGGGGAGGTCCGACCGGAGTCGAATTGGCCGGGCAGATAAGAGAACTCGCCACCAGGGCATTGGCGAAAGAGTTCGACGCCATCCACCCGTCGGAAGCGCGAGTGCTGCTCTTTCACGGCGGCGATCGCGTTCTCGAATCGTTCCCCGACTCCCTGACGAAAAAAGCGCAGCGCACGCTCGACGCGGTAGGCGTGGAAACCCATCTCGGAGTTCACGTCACCGACGTCACGGCCACCGACGTCGAGGTGACGGCCAAGGCCGAACCCAAGACCGTCACTCGCTACGGCACCCACACCGTGCTGTGGACCGCAGGCGTCGAAGCCGTACCGTTCGTGAAGCAACTCGCCGACGCGATGGGCGTCGAGCAGGATCGCTCCGGACGCATCGCGGTGCAACCGGACCTCTCGATCCCAGGGCATCGCACGGTGTTCGTCGTCGGAGACATCATGTCGCTGAACAAGCTTGCGGGAGTAGCCGAAGTGGCGATGCAGGGCGGCCGAGCGGCGGGTGCGGCGATCGCAGCAGACCTGTCCGGTTCTGTGCGAAAGGATTTCAAGTATCGAGACCTCGGCACCGCGGCCTACATCGCCCGCGGTCACGCTCTGGTACAGGCCGGGCCGCTACGGATGTCCGGATTCCTCGGCTGGGTCTCGTGGGGCGTCATCCACATCGCGTTCCTGGCCGGCAACCGCAATCGCGTCGGGACGCTGATCAACTGGGCCGCAACCCTGGCCACCGGCACCCGACGCGAACGGGCCATCACCTACGGCGACCCGGAAACGGCGCGTAAGCCGTACCACTGAGCGCACCCCACTGTTCAGTACCGTCGCCGATCTGCGGAAATCCGCGATCGGTCGACGGTAGTGAACGGTCAGGTGCGGATCAGCCGATGCCGGGGATGAAGCCGGGGTAGACGAAGTGCCCGGGCCCGCCGCCGGGCAACAGCTGACCCGTCGAACCCGGGTAGTTCATGTTCAGCGGAATCAGCTTGTGCGGGTTGCCGTTCGAGTCGGCCTGCCAGCACTCGAGCAACACGCCATGGAAACCGGTGCACACGATGCGAGTGCTGTTGCCGTAGGGCGAGGTCAGTCTGTTCTTGCTGACGAAGGGGTTCCAGTAGTCCGGGTCCTGAGGAGTGAGGAAGCCGGTGACATCCTGTGGGGCCGTCGGACTCGGATACGGCGGCGGAGTGGGCCATTCGTCGGCGGCGGCCGTTCCCATGCCGAGAGCGGCGGCACCTGCAATGACGCACGCGATGACGGCTGTGCGACGAAACATCTCGATCGACTCCTTCGCTGGGGCTGGCACCCAATAGACCACAGACACCCGTTCCGAGGGAATACCTCTACGTTGAAGACATGATCGCGGATCGGTACGGGCCAGTTGTGGCAACGGTATGCGGTGGATTCGTTGCCGGATACTCGATTCGCGAATCGCTCGGCCAGGACTTGTTCCACATCGAGTCCTCGGGCAAGTGGTACGGGGCATTCGTCACCGCGCAGTGGGCGGGCACCCTCGCGGTGATGGCCGCTGTGGTCGTGCTCGCGGTAGTTCATCGCCGACGCCCCCGGGTGTCGGCTGCAGTGGCTGCCGCGCTCGGGGCGGTAGTGATTGCGCTGCCGTCGTTCGCACCGATCGCGTCCAACCAAGCGGTGACGACCAACGCCCTCGGTGCCGGCGTTCTGGTCGGCGTCTGCGGATTCGTCGCCAGTGGACGCAGACTTCCGTCTGCAGGCATCGCGGTCGGGCTGCTGGGCTCGATGTTGTTCTACCACGCGATCTCTGCGCTACGCGGACCGCGTGAGGGACGATGGATGGATGGGTTGGCACCGCAGCACGTCGAATCGACCGTCCCGCTGCTCCTCCTGCTCGCAACCACTGGTGTCCTGCTCGTGGCCGTCCGGCGCGCACCCGTGGGACGATTCGAATCCTCCGACGCGGTGGCCGCTCTCGTGCTGGGATTCGTCTGTCTGACGGCCTATACCTACCTCGGCAACACGACGTCGACGGTGACCATGTGGATGTTCGCCGTCGCGATCGTGGTCCTCCTTACCTACGCCGTCGCGTTCGACCTCGGTGGCCGCGACGGCCGATACATGATGCTGGGGTTGGCGATCGCGGCGTCCGGGGTCAATTCGCTGGGATGGTCGGACGCGTCGTGGTGGGTGCTGCCGATCTCTGCGTCGCTGTTCGTTGCGGCGGTAGGGATTGGCCTGCGCCGAGACCTGTCGACCCCCGCGCTCGTGCTGCTGGCCGTGGTCACGGCCACCGGTCTGCTTGCGATCGACGACAGTGCGGTCAATGTCGTTGGAACCGTTGCCTATTGCACTCTATATCCCGTCGCCCTCGGCCTGGCCGTCGGGTCGATGCAACCCACCCGCACGGTGGCGTCGAGCATCGGTCCGCTGATTCCGTTCGCGCTGACGCTGTTCTGGGTGTCGGCTCCGGTGCCGCCGCGGGAATTCGGATGGACGGACGGCACGCCCGAGGACTATGTGCGGCCCATCGTCTGGCTGTATTCGCCGCTACCCGTCGGCGTGGTGGTCGCGATGATCGTCATCGTGGGTTGCCTTGTCGTCATTCGACACGACGACCGCGAGCATCACGATCGAGTCTCGGATTCGTCCGGTCCATAACTTACCGGTCGGTTGCTCGAGGTAACGTCACCTCATCTTCGGCCGATGTAGAGACTCGACCGGTGTAACTCGACGAAAAGGTGAAACAGCGTGCCACGATCTCGACGACACGGCTTCCGGCGAATCGGTTCGGCTACGGCCGTCGCCCTCGCAGTGGCGATTCTTCCGACCGCGCTGATGACGCCCGTCGCGTCCGCAGACGAACTGCCTGCGGCCACGACGCAGTCGAGCAACGGATCGCGGATCGAATCGGTGAACACTCTCGACAACCGCCAGGTTCAGCTCCAGGTGTTCTCGGCGTCGATGAACCGCACCATTCCGGTGACGGTGCAGAAGCCGGCCGACGACAGCGTGTCCCGCCCGGTGCTCTACCTGCTCAACGGCGCAGGCGGCGGCGAGGATGCCGCATCGTGGCAGTCGCAGACCGACGCCGAGGCCTTCCTCTCGGACAAGAACGCGTACATCGTGACTCCGCAGAAGGGCAAGTGGTCGTACTACACCGACTGGATCCAGGACGATCCGAAGCTCGGCAGCAACAAGTGGAGCACCTTCCTCGGTGAAGAACTGCCCCCGCTGATCGACGCCCAGTTCGACACCAACGGCCGCCAGTCGCTCGCAGCACTGTCCATGACGGGCACCTCGGTTCTCAACATCGCGATCAAGTACCCGGGCAAGTTCACCGGCGTCGCTGCGTACAGCGGCTGCGCTCAGACCTCCGACCCCATCGGTCAGCAGTTCGTCAAGCTCGTCGTCGAGACCTACGGCGGCGGCAACGTCGAGAACATGTGGGGACCGCTCGACGGCCCCGTGTGGCGCGAGAACGATCCGCTGCTCAACGCCGAGAAGCTCCGCGGAACGCAGATCTACATGAGCACCGGCAGCGGCCTGCCCGGTGCACCGAACGACACCTACGCCAACCCGCGTCTGAAGAACGACCCGGCGACGCTCGCCAACCAGGTCATCGTCGGCGGCGGCATCGAAGTTGCCACCAACTTCTGCACCTCGAACCTGGCCAAGCGGCTCGACCAGCTCGGAATCCCGGCCACCGTGGACTTCCGCCCGATCGGAAACCACTCGTGGGGCTACTGGCAGGACGACCTGCACAACTCCTGGCCGTTCCTGGCGGGATCGCTCGGCATCTGATCCTCGTAACACCGAACAACGGCCACTCGCACCTCGCGTGCGGGTGGCCGTTCTTCGTTCTCCGGGGCGGTGGATCGGTGTAGAAATCGAACGTATGATCGAACGATGGCACGGCGCGCGCAACCTCGACCGGCGTCTGCCGTGCGGCCGTTCAAGCTGCTCCGACCACCGCTGAAGGTCTGGATCGACCTCAACATCCTCTACCCGCTTCCGCCGCACCACTCGTCGAAGTTCAACCCCGAGGGATTCGATGTGCGACGCGTCGTACCGGGAGATCTGGTCGAATGGTCCATCACCGTCGACGGGGATTGGCTCGGTCGCGTCACGTACGAGTTGATGTCACGAGACCGAAGCGAAACCGTCACGCACTGGGTGCCCAGCCGGGCACTCAAGCCGCTGTAGAGACGAGAGAAGCCCCGCCTCGAACGGGAGGCGGGGCTTCTCTCGTGCAATTACCGTCAGAAGCTGTGCTTGCGAGCCTTCTTGGCGAGCTTGCGGGTGGTGCGCTTCGACGGCACGAACAGGTGCGCAGCGCTGTTGCGACGGTTGCGTCGACGGATCAGCACGAACGCGACAGCACCGGCAACGGCTGCGATGGCGGCGATGACGGGAGTACCGACCTTCGCGGCCTCGGCCACATCCTCGCTGTCGATGTTGCGAACCTTGTTCTTCACGTCGTCGGCGACGGCGGAGGCCTTGTCGGCTGCCTTGTCGGCGACCTGGGAGGCCTTCTCCTTCACGTCGTCGGCATCGACGTTGCCGACCTTGTTCTTGACGGTGTCCTTGACGTCCTCGGCAACGTCGGCCGCCTTGTCGGCGACGTCGGAGGCGGCATGCTTGGCCTCCTTGGCTGCACCGGCTGCGGAGTCGGCAACACTTTCGGCGGCGTCGGAGACCTTGTCGGCGGCCTGGTGAGTGTTGGCCTTGGCCTGATCCTTGGCACCTTCGGCGCGAAGGCTGTCGTCACCGGTCGCCTCGCCTGCCTTCTCCTTCGCAGTCCCGGCAAGTTCCTCTGCCTTGTGCTGAGCCTTGTCGATGAAGTCGGCCATCGGTGCGTACCTCTTTCGTGTAGGTCGTCTCCGGACATCCGGAGCTGGGGGCGTCGCGGACGACGCCGATAAGTATGAGTCGATCCAGCTGCTCCGAAACATACGTCGAGCAGGAGTGTGATGGGTCACTATCGATGGTCGGGCTATACGGGTCGGGGCGTCCGCAGCGCGGCGGTGACCAGTTCGACGAGGGTGTCGATGTACGGGGTGAAGGTGTCATCGGTCGGTTCGGCACTCGAGCTGCAGCTCAGAGCCCACTCCTGGGCGAAGATATTGGCGGCGCCGATGATCGCGAGAATGACCAGACGATAGTTTCTGTCGGGCAGTTCTCCTCGTGCTGCGGCGGCAGTTGTCAGGGAACCGAACATCTCGACGATGACGTCTCGCTGATTCATGCGCCACAGCTCGATATCGGTACTGACTCCGACCACCTCGACGTAGCAGACCCGAGCCGACATCCGGGTGCGACACGTGACGCCGAGGTACGCCCGGATCGCGGCGTCGATCGACGCCACCGCCGATTGCTGACCGTCGCCGGACAGTGCGTCTCGCGCAGCGCGCTCGCCGTCCTGATTCAAGGTGGTGACGATCTTCTTGAGCAGCTCCGTCCGGCTTCCGATCTCGCGATAGAAGTGACGGGTCGACACGTTCGATTCCGAGCACAACATGCCGATCGTCGTCGCGGCGTATCCGTGCGTGCCGAACAGACCGATCCCGGTATCCATCAGACGGGTAATACGTTCGGAGGAACGCTCCTGTGGGGATCTGCCTGCGTACTTCCGATCGGGCATGGGTCCGAGCGTACTGATCGAACTCGCCCACGTCGGGTGATGTCACAGAACGGAACGGACCGCTCCCGAGCTCACCACGTGCGTCGACGCGTCCGCAGTCGCTTCGACAACGTCGAGCGCACCGGCTTGTACGCGCCGGCCAGAGAGCGTCGGTCGAAGTCCATGCCTGCGCCGCGTGAAGTGAACAGGACGAGGGCGATGACTCCTGCGGCCCCGACCACCACAGGAGTCATCGGTCGCTGCTTCCAATGGGACGTGTGCGGTTCATGAGAGTTCCTGTCTTCGGTGTACCAAAAGACTGGCATTGACATCGCCATTCGTCAATGGCACATTATGTGATGTAAGTCGCGGTGCCGCTGCTTCCGGCGCGAACCTCGATGGAGTTCGGCAAGACAGCGAGGTGCGACGTGAAGAAGAGTCCAGGCCAGTGGCCCGAGATCGGCAGTTCGATCGAAGACGACTTCAAGGACGTGCTCATCATCGGAGCCGGTATCTCGGGGGTCGGCGCGGCATATCGCCTGCAGCAGATGGCGCCCGAAATGACCTACGCCGTTCTCGAAGGGCGCGAGCGAGCAGGTGGCACGTGGGACCTGTTCCGCTACCCGGGTATTCGTTCCGACAGTGACATCTTCACCTTCGCGTTTCCGCACACTCCGTGGCAGGGCGACACCCTGCTCGCTCACGGCGAAGACATCCGCAACTACATCGTCGACACCGTCGAATCCAACGGCATCGACGAGCACACGCATTTCTCGACCATGGTCACCGCGGCGAACTGGGACTCGTCGACGGATCTGTGGACCGTCGACACCGTGTCCAACGGCGTGCCGAAGCGCTACCGCAGCAGATTCGTGTTCCTGTGCACCGGCTACTTCGACTATGCGGGCGGATACTCTCCCGACATACCCGGACTGGACGACTTCGCCGGACAGGTCGTGCATCCGCAGCAGTGGCCGGAGGGCCTCGACCACTCCGGCAAGAAGGTCGTCGTGATCGGAAGTGGTGCAACCGCAATCACGTTGGTGCCATCGTTGGCTGCCGATGCGGCATCGGTGACGATGCTGCAGCGTTCACCGACCTACATCGCGTCATTACCGATGACCGATCCGTTCACCACGATCACCAAGCGACTACTGCCGGACACGCTCGCCCACAGCGCACTTCGCTGGCGCAACGCCCTGCTGATGGTCGGTTCCTACCAGCTCTGCCGCCGCGCACCGAAGACGGCCCGCAAGGTCTTTCGCGCGATGACGAAGGCTCAGCTGCCACGCGGGTACGACGTCGACACGCACTTCAACCCGACCTACGACCCCTGGGACCAGCGACTGTGCGTCGTGCCCGACGGCGATCTCTTCAAGGCCATTCGCTCCGGTCGCGCGACCGTGGTGACCGACAAGATCGCCGAGATCACCGCCGATGGGATTCGGTTGGAATCGGGTGACGAGATCCCGGCCGACATCATCGTCACCGCAACGGGATTGAAGCTGCAGGCGATCGGCGGTATCGAGTTGTCGTTGGACGGCGCGCGCGTCGAAGTGCACGACAAGTTCGTCTACAAGGGCCACATGCTCGAGGACGTACCCAACGTGGCCTGGTCCATCGGGTACACGAACGCATCGTGGACGCTCAAGGCCGACATGACCGCGCAAGCCGTGGCGAAACTGTTGATTCACATGAGATCTCGCGGTCATACCCGCGCGATTCCGAACCGGCAGGACAAGAAGCTGACCGCCCGACCGGTCGTGGATCTCGCGTCCGGATATGTCACCAGGTCGCTCGACCAGTTGCCGAAATCGGGAACCGAACGCCCGTGGTCCGTACGCCAGAACTATATTCTCGATCGAATCGACGCTCGATTCGACGACCTCACCGAATCCATGACGTTCGGACGGACCGTGCCGAGCCAGGTGGCCGGTCCCGAGGCAGTAGACGTTTTCACGGCGTAGACGACAGAGAGTGGACTGCAGTGACTTTCGATATCGATGGCCGGGCTCTCGCGCACACGATCCGAGGGGAGGGGCCGACGTTGGTACTCATCCACGGCATCGTGCACCGGCAGCATGCGTGGGACAGCGTCGTCGACGCACTGGTGCGCCATCGGCGAGTGGTGACCGTCGACCTGCCCGGACACGGTGATTCGCCCGAACTGCCCACCGAGGACTTCGATCTCGGTCCATGGATCGTCGTCGAACTCGAGCGATTCCTCGAGCAGGTCTCGGTGGACGGAGAAAAGCCACACGTGGCCGGCAATTCTCTCGGCGGCTATTTCGCCCTCGAACTCGCGGCCCGAGGGTCGGTGGCCTCTGCCACCGCACTGTCGCCTGCCGGTTTCTTTCGCGGACACTGGGATCAGACGCGGGCACTGCTCGTCTTTCGCTTGCTGAGGGCGTTGTCCCGACTAATCGGTCCGATCGCGCCTGCCGTCATGAAGAGCGTCGTCGGTCGTACGATCGCGAACTCGGTCTTCTATGCCAAGCCGTGGCGAGTTCCGGCGGCCACGGCCACGATCGACGCGTCGAGCATCACCACCAACAGGGCGATCGACGCGGCCGGTAATGCAGTGCCGCGCTTCAGCGTTCCGGTCGACGAGAGTGTCCCCGTCACCGTCGCATGGGGCCGTCGAGACTGGGTGCTGCCGGTGTATCAGGCACCGCTGGTACAGCAGACCTTTCCGCAGGCGGACGTCACGACCTATGCGGGGCTGGGGCACGTGCCGATGACGGACGACCCGGAACTGGTTGCCTCCATTCTGTTGAACGGTTCGCGGGCAGTCGCGCAGCAGGCGTGACCGCAGCGACGAAGGTGGACGGGCGCAGTCACCGGTGGCGTGATCACCGGATCACGCGGCGTCGTGAGCTGCTCGACGGCACTTTGGCAGCGATCCGCAGGCATGGGCACGCCGTCGGGCTCGACGAGATCGCAATGGAGAACGGCGTCTCGAAAACTGTTCTCTACAAGCACTTCACCGACAAGAAGGGCTTGACCGACGCCGCGATGGAACGGTACATCGAGACGGTGCTGGTGCCGCGGATTCACGAAGCACTCTCCGAGGATCTCGACGAGTATCAACTCACCCGTGCAGTGATCGCGGCATACGTCACGACGGTAGCCACCGATCCCGAGATCTACATCTACGTCCATGCCAACAACTCCGCCGCGAACAATCGCGAGATCATCACCGCGTCGGAGCAACTGATCGCGGACGTGCTCAGTGCGGTGACCGCCGACAGACTGCGAACTCGGGAATTCTCGACGGCAGGAGCAATGCCGATCGCCTTCGCCATGATCGGCGCGGTTCGATTGGCATCACATTGGTGGATCTACGACCGGACCATGTCGGCCGACGAACTCGTCGACTACCTGACCATGATGGTGTGGGGCGGTATCGCGGGTATCGCACGCGCCCAGGGCTCGGCCGGACGATTCGCGGCGGAACCTCACCCGTTGGTCGAGGCGAAAGAGGATCGGTCGCTTGCGATCTCGCTCGCGACTTCCGGTCACCGACCGCCGGACGACCCGAAAGTCGGAGGCAAGCCGATCGGGCCCGAACCCAGTCGATAGCTCGCGATGACTGCCTTGTGATCGGTCGGCCACGGCAGCGGTGAGGAGACGAAGTTGTCGGCCGTCGATTCTTCGACCCGCTGATTGCGGACGATCGATCCGCGTGGGCCCACGATGCCGGCCGATGTCAGCGTCAGCTGCGGTGACGGGCCGGCGAAGATGTAGTCGATTCGGTCCCGCTCGTCCGCTTCCGGTGTCCACGTGAGTGACGACACCGAGGCATCGGGATTGTCTGTAGGCCAGGTGAATCCGGGATGAGTGACCGGATCGGGGTACAGGTGTCGGTAGGCGTCGACGAAGCCTGCATCCCTCAGCCGCTGGGTGGAACCCCACGGCAGCACCACTCCGTTGTGGTCGAACAGATCCTTGGTTGCCGGGGTCCAGTCGAGTGTCGACGGTTCGTTCAAATCGCCACCGAGGATGACGGCCCGACCTTTGGCCTGTTCCAGCGCGGCGTCGGCGATGAACTCGGCGATCTCGGTCGGACGTCCGGACTCGTCGTTGATCTGGGTGACCGCCGCTACGTCGGTGACCGGGCCGGTCGGTATCTTGTCCCAGCCGTACTCGGCGAACCGGCCGGGTTCGGGCACTCCGGCCCCGTAGCCGCGCGGCAGGTAGGTTGCGTACCACTGGTACTGGAGGTGGGCGGCGTACACGGCGATGGGCACACCGCCCGGCGCGATCACTGCCTTGGTCATGTACTCGAACAAGCCGGTTTCCTGGATCGGATACAGGGACAGCACGGCGGTGTCTTCGCTGGGTGCCGAATAGAACTTCAACCCCAGCCTTTCCAGGATGACTACCAGATCCGCTGCGGCGGTGCGAGCTTCGGAGAGCAGTACCACCGATGCGCCGGTCGATTGGATGATGCCGGCAACCAGTTCGAGACCGTTGTCGATCCTGGTCCCGTTGAGCCAGGTGTTGATTGCCAGCACTCGCAACTCCGTCGGTGAAGGTTGCGCGAACGCGAGACCCGCACCGGACGAACCGAGCGTGACCAAGCCCGCCGCCAGGCCGAGGCCTTTCAAAGCGCTGCGTCGTGAAATCGGATCCATGTAAACCCCCAGGAGCATTGTCGAACATCGACGGTCGAATCGATTGTCGACGTCGACAAGGATCGGTGGAACGCCGTGGCCGATTGTTCAACGAGCGGTCACGCGTTCGGGGTCAGAACGACGCCGAATATTTCGCAAAACTTAGAGTTTCTCGTACTCGGCCCGCCCGGCCGACCTACCCGTGGAACGAACCTAGTCCGGTAGCACGATGTTTCTCGCGGCCACCGCTGCGGCCACTTCTTCCGGGAGAATGTTTTTGAACAGGAACAGGTCTCGACCCAACACCCACTCCGGTGCGAGTGCGGCCGAGTAGCGCTCGAAGTAACCGAGCTGCTTGCCGAACAGCACCAGTTCCTCCGGAGTCGCGACGCCCCAGCGTCTGCCGGTCTCGACGAGAGATGCGACCAGCTTGCTCAGATCGAGTCGGGCGGCTCCACGGCCCAGAATCGGCTCGAAGAGCTTCCTCAGTTGAAGCCCGATCAATTTGTCGCCCAATGTAGTTCCCTCGGTGACCCCGAGCATGCGGATGCGCCTCGCAGCTTCGGTGTAGTTGCCGTCGAACAGCGACGCACGAAACATCTCACGCAGTACGATGCGCCACTCCTCGGGCAATTCGCCGACGATCCCGAAGTCGAGGAATCCCACGCGACCGTCGTCCAGCGCCCACAGATTGCCCGCGTGCACATCGCCGTGGAACGGGCCATGCAGCACAACGGCTTCCAACCAGACTTTCACACCACGACGAAGCTGCAGCTCGGAGTCGATCCCGGCAAGTTCACTCGTCGTTATTCGGCCGACCGGAGTGCCGCGAACTCGCTCCATGCAGATCACGCGCGGACCGCAATGGCTCCAGTAGATCTCCGGAACCATGACGCCCGCATTGTCGCCGAAGACATGCACGTTGTTGCGGAAGTTCTGCTGCCGCAGTGCCTCGGCGGCACCGTTCAATTCGTGAGCCGTCAGATCGTTGAGCTCGCGGACGATCACCGTCGCGTTGGCGATACGAAAGAACTCGAAGAACCGCTCCAACAGCGATGCGCCTGCGAACGCCACCCGAAGATCGACGCGCATGCGACGCCTGATCTCCGGACGCTGTACCTTCACGACAGCGTCGCGGCCGTCGCGCATCACACAGGCGTGGACCTGAGCCACCGACGCCGCCGAGAGCGGCACGTCGTCGAACGAGTCGAACAGGGCCTCGATCCTGCCGCCCAAGTCGCGCTCGACCACCCGACGAGCTTTGTGCGCCGGAACGGGAGGAACCCCGTCGAGCAACCGCAGACAGGCGTCGGCAAGCACCGGAGGGAAGACCCCGGGCGACGACGCCATCAGCTGACCCAGTTTGACGAAAGTGGGCCCCAACGCCTCGAATCCCTTGACGAGTCCCTCGGCCAGGGCGACCGAGAAGCGTCGACGCTTTCGCACCCAGGACACCGGCCAGCGAAGGACGGCTATCCCCGTGGCTGCCGCGAGGACCACCGTGATCAGGACCGCGCGCGCCAACTCTTCGAGACCGAACCGGGTGAGGTCGGAACAGTGGACTTCGAGTGCCTCGGGCGGAGGACCTTCGGAGTACGGACCAACGAACGGTGTGTCGTGGTCGCTATCGTCCGGCGCTGGGATTGGTGACGTCACTGGTCAACCACCTGCCGTCCTCCTGCCGTTCGAGTGTCATCATGACCTGTCGACGACGTCAGCTCGAGGCCGTACGGCCGATCCCCGTGGACATCAGCGGTCGAACACCGCACGAATCGGCTCGGCGGCGGGTATCGACTGGCACGCCAACCGGACCCCGTGCCCGAGTTCGTACTCGTCCAGTGTCTCGTTCGCGAGCATCGTCACCGACCCCGCCGTCAAGGTGTAAGCGCAGCCGCCGCAGGTGCCTTCACGGCAGACGTACGGCGGATCGAGTCCGAGCTCGAGCAGGCGGTCGAGTAGCTTGGTGTCTGTATTCCACTCGAATTCGGTTGCCGTCCCATCGATCTCGACCTCGGCGGTAACGAAGTCCGCAGTCGATCCGGACGTGGCCGGGGATTCGCTGGGCTGAAATGGGTTCGACTCGAAGGAAGCGAACAGCTCGCGGTGGGTACGGCGAACCGTCACGCCGGTGCCCGCGAGCCATTCTTCCGCGACGTTCATGTACGGCGGCGGACCACAGAGGAAGGCCTCGCAGTTGTCGGTCACCTGGGCCCCCATCGAGGCCAGTCCTGCTGCAGTGGGGAGTCCCGATTCCGAGGTGAACCAGTGGTGGACGTCGAGTCGATCGGGGAACCGAGACTGCAACTCTGCCAACTGTTCCGCGAAGATCACCGACTCGCGGTTCTGGTTCGCGTAGACGAGGGTCATCCGGTTGCCGTGTCGGAACAAGGCGGTCTTGATGATCGACAGCATCGGGGTGATTCCGCTGCCCGCGGCCATCAGAACGAAGTCGGAGTCCCAGCTCTGTGGACCGAACATGCCCGACGGTGCCAGCGCATTCAGTCGCATCCCTCGAATTGCGTTCTCGTGCAGCCACTGTGACGCGAGTCCGTTCGGGATCCGCTTGACGGTGACGGTCGGCTGGGTATCGCGGACCGGGGAGCTCGAGAACGAGTAGCAGCGCGCCAGGGATCCCTCGTCCGAGCAAGGGATTTCGAGGGTGAGGAACTGCCCCGCTTCGTACGAGAACTGCGTGGCCAGGTGTTCGGGGACGGTGAAAGTCAGCGAGATCGCGTCCTCGGTCTCGTGCGCGACCTGGTCGATCTCGAGTGCGACGATCCTGGTCGCGGTGTCGTCCTCGCGTGCTGCGAGGTTTGCCGGTGGTCGGCTTCCGAACATCGTCACCAGCTGCTCCTCAGGGCTCGAAGTGTGTCGGTCGTCACTGTTGCACACTTCGCCACTAATTAATAGGCCATTGACAAATGGCGAATAGAGAGTGAAGGTGACGTCGTGAGTTCAACCACAGATGTTGCCTTCGTGCCCACCGGTATCGCAGCCGTCGGGTCACCGCGAGCCCGAGTGGCAGCCTTCGCCACTCGATGGTCCCTGCGGCCTCTGACCAGCGCCCTTCCGGCGAACCGCAGAGGTATCAGGGTCTCCCGACGCATCGTCGCCGCATCGATGAACCTGTTCGGTCCCGTTCCGAGAGGAACGTCTGTTGACCTCGTTGCAGACGGTTCCGTCCGCGGCGAATGGGTCCGCGCAGCCGGTGTGACACCGGGGGAGCGCGTGATTCTCTACCTCCACGGCAGCGCGTACGTCATCTGCTCGGCCCGCACGCATCGTGGGCTGACCGCGAGGTTGTCGAGGTCCACCGGGTTGCCGGTCTTCACGGTGGACTACCGGCTGGCACCGGAACATCCGTTTCCCGCAGCGGCCGACGACATCGAATCGGCCTACCGCCGGCTCCTCGAACAGGGGTACCGCGCAAAGAACATCGTCATCGCGGGAGACTCGGCAGGCGGCCACCTCGCCGCAGACCTGATCATCGAGAACGACCGAACCGGGACGCCGCAGCCGGGTGCAGTGGTGCTGTTCTCACCGTTGATCGATCTCGACTTCGAGCTCTCGGCGCAGACCGAGCGAATCCGCAAGGACCCGATGATCTCGGCGGCATCGGCGCGAGCACTCGTAAAGCTCTACACCGACGGCAACGCGGCCGACCTTCCGCGGCTGCGGCTCGACCTCGCCCTCGTGCGAGACCTGCCACCCACGTTGATCCAGGTGGGTGGAGCCGAGATGCTGCGCGCCGACGCGCGGCACCTGCACTCGATGATCGACAAGGCCGGCGGCAGCAGCGAACTCGAGATCTGGCCCGATCAGATGCACGTGTTCCAAGCTCTCCCGAGGTTGATACCCGAGGCCGAACTCGCGCTCGAGTGTGCAGCCGAGTTCATCGCCCATACGCTCGACAACCAAGTCGTACAGGATGATTCGAAGGAACAGGTGAGCTGATGAGGACCAAGGCCGGAAAACCCTCGTACGGGTCGAGAGCGGTGGTGACGGGCGCAGGTAGCGGCATCGGCCGCGCCTTCGCACTCGAACTGGCCCGCCGCGGAGGCGTCGTCATGTGCGCCGACATCTCACTGCCCAGAGCGCAGGAGACGGTCGCCATGATCCACGCACTCGGCGCCGAGGGATACGCCGTCGAGTGCGATGTGTCGATTCGTGAGAACGTCGAGGAGCTTGCGCTCAGTGCTGCCGTCGAATTCGACGGACCGACGACTGTGGTGATCAACAACGCCGGAGTCGGGATCGGCGGAAAGCCCGTCGGAGAAGTCGGTTTCGAGGATTGGAACTGGGCTCTGGGGATCAACCTGTGGGGCGTGATCCACGGCTGCGAGGTGTTCACCCCTGGGCTGCGTGCCGCAGGCGAGGGCGGGATCATCAACGTCGCCTCCGCCGCGGGCTTCGCCGCCGCACCGTTGATGGGGCCGTACAACGTGGGTAAGGCCGCGGTGATGTCGCTGTCGGAAACGATGGCCGCGGAGCTGTCGGGTACCGGTGTTCGCGTGTCGGTCCTGTGCCCGACGTTCGTCAAGACCAACGTGGCCGTCGACGGCCGAATCACGTCGAGTTCGTCACGGTTGGCCGAGTTCGCGATGCGCTGGACCGGACGTTCACCCGACAAGATCGCGATCAGAACCCTCGACGCACGACTTCGACTTCGCCGGCAAGAAGATCGCCGTCGTCGGAACCGGAGCCAGCGCAGTGCAGATCGTTCCCGAACTTGTGAAGATCGCCGATACGGTCAAGGTGTTCCAACGCACCCCGGGTTGGACGTTGCCCAGAATGAATCGAAAGACGCAGCCGGGCACCAAGCGTCGATACGCGCGATACCCGCAGACGCAGACGCTGGCACGTTCGCTGTGGTTCTGGGGACACGAGTCCGTCGCACTCGGTGTCGTCTGGAAAACCCCGTTGACCCGGATTGTCGAACTCGTCGGTCGCGTGCACTTGCGTCGTCAGGTGCGCGATCCCTGGCTGCGGCGGCAACTGACACCTCGCTTCCGGGCCGGGTGCAAGAGGCTGCTGATGACGAGCGACTACTACCCGGCGCTGCAGAAGCCGAACTGCACGCTGGTGACGTGGCCGATCGCGACGCTCTCACCCAAGGGAATTCGCACCGTGGAAGGCGTCGAGCATCAGTTCGACGCGATCGTGTTCGCCACCGGATTCGACGTCTCGAACACCGGGACCCCCATTCCGATCACCGGCCGTGACGGCCGTGTGCTGGCCGACGAATGGAGCGCAGGGGCCAAGGCGTACAAGAGCATTGCCGTGTCCGGTTACCCCAACATGTACTTCACTTTCGGCCCGAACTCCGGTCCCGGCCACAGCTCGGCACTGGTGTACATGGAGGCTCAGATCGACTACATCGTCGAGGCGATCTCGCTGGTGCTCGACGGCGATCTGCACAGCTGCGACGTTCGGCAGGACGTCCAGGACTCCTACAACGCCGAGCTGCAGCGCAAGCTCGGCAAGACCACATGGAATTCCGGCTGCAGCAGTTGGTACCTCACCGTGGACGGCTTCAACGCCACCATGTTCCCCGGGTTCGCCACGCAGTACGTCAACCAACTCCGACGCGTCGAGCGCGGCGATTACACCACCATCCCGCGCGGCGTCGGCCTCGATTTCGAGCCCACCCCGGCCGTCGCACACTCCTGAAGACACGAAGGAATCAGAGAATGGGTTTTCTCCCGAAGAATCCGGCCGAGGTGCACAAGCTGCCGAGCGCGCATCACGTGCGATGACGTACCGACCCGGCTCCCTCTTTCGTCGCGTGATCGGTGTATATCCTGTGGGTCGACGCGCGGCGGAGGTAGGGAGCTCGGTGGAGTATCGAATCGACGACTTGGCCCGGGAGGCCAAGACGACCACCCGCAATGTGCGGGCGTACCAGGAACGCGGGTTGCTCCCGCCGCCCACGCTCCGAGGACGCGTCGGCATCTACGGCGACGACCATCTGACGCGGCTGAAGATGATCGATTCGCTGCTGCAGCGCGGTTTCACCTCGGCGCACATCGCCGATTTCCTCTCGGGCTGGGAGCAGGGCAAAGACCTGAGTGAAATCTTGGGCCTTCAGGAAATCGTGACCCGTAAATGGTCGTCGGGCGAGACCACGGTCATTCCCGTCGAACTGATCGCTCAATTTCTCGGCGAGGACAACGACCACATCGTCGCGCGACTGATCGAAGCGAAGCTGATCAGAATCGACGGCGACCAGTGCGAGATTCTCGACCCCACTCTCCTCGAAGTCTTCGTCGATCTGAGCCAGTACGGCTTCACCCTCGAACAACTGCTCGACCAACACGAGAGAACCGCGTCGAAGATGAACGCCATCGCCGAGTCGATGGTGGGGAGCGTGACCGACCACTTGATCAGCCAGCACGGTCCGGGTTGGCTGCCGAAGTCGGGGGAGGTGGCCGAGACCACCGAGATGTTCGAGAAGATGCGCAGTCTGGCGATGAAATCTGCGCAAGCAGAGTTGGCCCGTGCCCTCGATCGCGTCCAGGAACAGGCGCTGAGCGACTACCTGTCTCAGACACTGTCCAGGCAGAACGACCAGTAGCGGTTTGAAGACTGCGACAATCGGACATACCTGGCTCCCGACAGCCGAACGGCGGCTGACCGCCTAAGGGGGCACCATGAGATTCGTGACATTGATCGTTCTCGTCTGGCTGATAGTCGGCGCATTCGCGTCGTACCAGCGTGGAGACTTCGAGAGCACACCCGAGAACTGCGCAGGCGCGGGCACCATCGCCCTCACCGTCGTCGCAGGACCGCTCAACTACTTCGGCGTCAACCCTGAGGTCTCCGACTGCAACGTCACAGTGCCTCAGCCGAGCGAGTGATCTGGGTCGCTGATCGCGCGCCCGCGGTGCACCTTCCCTAACCTGGTGAGGTGTTCCGCGGACGGTTGCTGCTGTTTCTCGCCTTCGCGATTCCTGTTGTCCTGGTGTCTGCGATCGGTGTCGGCGGCTACGTCGCGTTCACCAAGGCTCGCGTCGATCCACTGACCACGGCCGACGCCATCGTCGTACTGGGCGGCGAACACGACGGCCGTGAGGCATACGGAATCTCGCTCGCCGAGCAGGGTCTGGCGAAGACGGTGGTGCTCTCCGATCCCTACGGGTCCGGTGATTCGACGATGAAGAAGGCGTGCGCCGCATCGTCACAGAAGTTCGAGGTGCTGTGCATTCCACCCGTTCCGTCGACCACGCGGGGAGAGGCGATCTTCACCCAGGAACTCGCCCGCGAACGGGGCTGGAACCACGTCATCGTCGTCACCTGGCGCTACCACCTACCGCGCGCCCGCTACATCTTCGATCAATGCTTCGACGGCACCGTCACCATGCGTCCGACGCCACGCTCCTACGACTTCTCGCTCGTCGAGTGGGAATTCACCTACCTCTATCAGATCGCGGGATTCGTCAAGGCCGGAGTGCAGGGGCCGTGCGAGGACTCGACGAGCGACTGACGGATCCGAGTCAGAAAATTTTGTGATAGAGCGTGATGCCGGACTTCCACGCCAGGAAGCCGAACATCACCGCGGCGACACCGCCCACCACATTCGCAGCGAAGAACGTTGCAGCGCTGCGATACTGCTGGGTTCGAGTGAGCCGGAGCGTAGCCAGCACCACCGTGGCCATCGGAGCCACCGACGCCAGAAATCCGACGGCCACCAGCGAACGAAACCGGTCCGGGGGATCGAGAGCGAACACCAATCCCAACGCCGCGCACGCCACCAGATTGAGTGCGGACAACCGTCGCCGAGACCTGATCGCGTGCGCGAACACGAACTGCCCGAGCGCAGCGAGTCCGCCACCGGCGGCCACCAGGAGCATCGTCGTCATCGTGTGCTGCCCGGCCTGGGCCTGGTGATCGCCGCACCGAGTGCCATTGCCACGAGCGCCGCCACCGGTGTGGCCAGCAGGTAGACAATCGAATTCCAGGCACCGCGATGCGTTACGGCGTGGAATGCGTACAGGCTGAAGGTGGTGAACCCGCACGCCAGCCCGAACACTCCTGCTCGGGCAATCGGAGCCGGACGACCCCAGAGGTATCCCAACGCCGCACCGACGACGAGACATCCGAACACGTTGACTCCGAACGTGCTCACCAGCAGCCACCTCGGCGATGCGCGCCATGTCCAGACCTCGTACCGCAACGCCGCACCGACCGCGCCGCCGACCGTGACGGCAACATATTCGCCGACCGAACGACGGCGAGATCCGCGACGGTTCACGTCAATGCTGTCCCTCGATCACCGAAGCGAGCCTAACGGGAGTCGGGCCACTCGGCTGAGTGGAAGAAAGTCTGCCAGGGTGCGCCGAGGTAAAGTCTTCGTGTGACTGCGGACGACACGGGCCTCGGGCCCCAGCACTTCGATGTGATTGTGGAATGGCGTGATCAGGACGTGGTTCTTGCAGTGTCCGGTGAACTGGATCTGGTGACCGCTCCTGATCTGTCCGAGTCGGTTGCTCTCGTGCTCGAGAAATCGCCGACGGCTGTGGTGATCGACCTCAGCGATGTGGGATTTCTCGCCTCCGCGGGCATGTCTCTGTTGGCGTCGACGCATCAGCAGCTCGGCGGCGAGGCCGGGTTTGCGGTGGTCGCGGATGGTCCGGCCACCGGTCGTCCCCTCACTCTCGTCGGTTTGGACGAGGTGTTCGGAATCTATGCAACGGTCGACGAAGCATTCGTTGCAATTCATGCGGGTAGATCCTGAACTTTTGGGTAGACGGGATTCATGATGGCGACTCTCTTCGGAGGTGACGACTCACGTACCGACAGTTCGATCTCGACGGCAGGTGCGCGAATGGAAGAACTGCTGTTCACCGGCGAACCTGCCGATGCGGATCGAGCGTCGGAGCTTCGTCGTGAGCTCGGTGACTGGTTGGGCACTGTGGGCGTCGACCCCGATCGTGCATACGACGTGGTGCTGGCCACGTACGAGGCGATAGCGAACAGCGTCGAGCACGCGTATCGAGACCACACCGATCGCGGAACACTCGACATTCGGGTCTCGTGTGCCGCGGAGGGTCGAATAGAAGTGAAGGTGACCGATCGCGGGGACTGGGCGTCGCACAATTCCGATCCCAATCGCGGGCGAGGGGTGCCGCTCATGCGGGCGCTGGCCGACAGTGCCGCCGTCACCTCGGACCAGAACGGTACGACCGTGCACATGATCTGGGACGCGATCTAGACCGACCCTTCCATCCGGCACACTGGTGCCATGGTCGACGTGCAGATCGCTACCGCAGAGAAGAAGAAGATCACGGTCCCGAATCTGCGCGTGCTGTGGCAGTTCGTCCGGCCGCACCGTCGGACCCTTGTCCTGGGCCTGACACTCGGCCTGATCGGCACCGGAGCAGCGCTGGCGACGCCGATGGTCGCCAAAGGAGTGCTCGACGGCCTCGGCACCGACGCATCCCTGATCCAGCCGGTGCTGATCCTGGTGGGTCTGCTGGTTGTGGGTTCGCTGGTGCTGTATCTGCAATGGATCGTGCTGGGGGTCCTGGCCGAACGCGTGGTCCTGGACGCCCGTAAATCCATCGTGCGCAAGTACTTCGGTGCCACGGTGGGAAGTCTGGGAACTCGGCCCACCGGAGAACTCGTCACCCGGGTCACCTCCGATACCGTTCTGCTCCGCGAGGCCACGTCGAACGCGTTGGTGGCCATAGTCAACAGTGTGGTCGGCCTCGTCGGCGCACTGATTCTCATGGCCGTGCTCGATCTGGTGCTGCTCGGCGCGATCGCCTCGGCCATCATTGCGATCGCGGTGCTGTTCGCGCGCCTGATGCCTCCGATCGCCGTCGCGCAGCGGCAATCCCAGGAAGCGGTGGGCCGCCTCGGCGGAATTCTCGACGGCACGCTGCGGGCCATTCGTACCGTCAAGTCCAGCAGGGCCGAGGCCCGCGAATCGGAGCGAGTCATCTCCGAGGCGCGAATCTCCGCCCAGCACAGCGTCCGGGCGGTCAAGATCTCCGCGTTGGCATGGACGTTCGCCGGGGGCGGAGTACAGCTGGCGATCATCGGAATCCTCGGTCTCGGCGGCTATCGCGTCAGTACCGGGGCATTGGCCGTGTCCAGCCTGATCGCGTTTCTGTTGTACGCATTCCAGGTGATGGGACCGGTGTCCACGCTGGCCACGAACATCACCGCACTGCAGGCCGGAATGGCCGCGGCTGCCCGTATTCGCCAGATCGACGATCTGGTCACCGAAAAAGGTGAGACGGGTTCGACACGGTCGGCGAAGAGCGAAGCGCCCGCTCCGGCTCTCGAATTCCGCAGCGTCACAGCCCGATACGCACCGGGTAGGGAGCCGGCCGTGCGCGGAATCGACCTCGAGGTGCCCGCGCGTGGACACACCGCGATCGTCGGACCGTCGGGAGCGGGCAAGACCAGCGTCTTCTCCTTGATCCTGCGCTTCCTGACGCCCGAGGCCGGCGAAATCAGGCTCGGCGGAATTCCGTACGACGAGCTGACCATCGACGAGGTGCGAGCCCGGTTGTCCTACGTGGAGCAGGAGACGCCGGTGCTCCCCGGCTCGATCCGCGAGAACCTACTGTTCAGCCATCCCGATGCCGGCGAAGCCGATATCTGGGCGGCGCTCGAGTCGGTGCATCTGGACTCGGCGATCCGCGCGCTGGACGAAGGACTGGACACCGACCTGATCGGATCGACCGTCTCCGGTGGACAGCGTCAACGAATTGCGTTGGCCAGGGCCATCGTTCGACGTCCGGAAATTCTCCTGCTCGACGAGGCAACCGCTCAGGTCGACGGCCGCACCGAGGCGGCAATCCACGAGGTGATCCGATCGATCGCGATCGACTCCGCTGTGGTGACCATCGCGCACAGGTTGTCCACCGTGCTCGACGCCGACACGATCCTCGTGATGAAGGACGGAGTGGTCCGCGCCAGGGGCACGCACTCCGAGCTCATGAACACCGACTCGCTCTACCGAGAATTGGTGGCCGCGTTGCGAATCGGTGACAACACGGCGCTGACGAAGCCCGGCTGACGACCCTCGGCCGGTGCCTAGCGCCCGGAGTCGGATTCGGTTTCCGTGGTGCTGCTTTCTTCGTCCGAATCGTCCGAATCGTCCGAATCGTCCGCGGAGGTGGTGGTGGTCGTCCGGTCCGAGGACGGGGTTCGGCGCGGGCTTCGCGTCGTGGTCTCGGGCCGATCCGGAGTGGTCGTCGTGGGGCGAGCGGTGGTGGGTACCGCGACCTGCCAGGTGGGCGACGGCGGGACGATGACGATCGTCGAGGCCGGCGTCGACTCGACCGAACTCAGGCTGTCCGACTTCAGAGCGGGCGGACGAACGGTCTGGCTCGTGTCGTCGAACGCGCCACCGAGAGCGCCGATGGTCAAGCCCACGGCGACTGCCAGTCCGGCGCTCGCCACTGCTGCCGACGCGATGACCTTGTCGCGCATGCACAGACCCTAACGCCGTGGCCGGACCCGGATGGTCGGCAATGATGCGAGAACGTTACCTCAGCGAGCGGCTCGGTGAGAGATGGACGTTCACTGCGTCGACAACCGCAGAACGTGGGGGAGCGTCTCTGCGATCAACTCCCCGGCCTGCTCGTACACCGAGTGATCGCGCCGATACGGATCGCCGATGTCGAGTGTGTCGACACGGTGCACCGCCCGTGCGTCGGCCAGGGTCGCGATGGAGTGCGCGCCCGACGCGGCGGCGAGACCGGCCGCCTCGAGCAGCGTGAAGGTGCGACGCATCTGCCGCGGTGCAAGCGCCAGGACGGCATCGCGATGTGCCGCCGTCATCGTCAGAACGAGGTCGGCGTCGGCAGCGATCGCGGGCGTGAGGCGTCGGGCAACAAAACCGTCCGGGTCACCGCCGAGCTGCGTCAGCACCGTCGCAGCCGTCGGGTCCATGGCGTGTCCGGTCAAGCCCTGCGTTCCGGCGCTGCTCGCGGTCAGCTCGAACCCACCTTCACGCGCGAATGCGGCCGCAAGTCGCTCGGCTGTGGGCGATCGGCAGATGTTCCCGGTGCAGACGAACAGAACGCGCATGGCCGCAACTGTAGTGCTGTGGTCGGGTGCTGCACTGTGCACCACGGGACGCGCTACAGTGAGCCATTGGCAGGGGGATCGAGACTCGTTCGTGACAATGAGTCTCGGCGTGTGTTCACGGGGAAGTCGACCGAAGGCGGGTAATGACCGAAGTTCTCGGTGTGTCGGTGGGGGCCAGTGCAGTGCGCATGGCTCGTCCCGACGCGCGCCCTCAGGATCCGGGTCGCCTCGATTTCCACCACGACACCGTCGACGCCTACTGGGACCGCGCGGAGGAACTGGCCGCCGAATCGATCGGCGTCGTGCTCTCGCAGCCGGGCGACGGTGGGCCGGTGCAAGCAACCGGTGTCGCGTACCGGGACCAGCAGCAGTTCGGCGAGATCCAGCAGGCGATGGCGAGTCAGCGGCTCTACAACTACCGACTGGTTCCCGAGGCGCGAGCAGCGTTGCAGTACCTCGAGGCGTCGGGAGAGCTGGGACACTTCGGCACCATCGCTCTCTACGATCTCGGCAGCTCCGGATTGACGATCAGCGTGATCGATCGCGGTACCGGGCAGGTTCTGCTCGCCGAGCGCACCATCGACATCAGCGGTGACGATTTCGATCGCCTCATCTCGGACAATCAGCTCGCCAAGCAGGGCGTCGACATTGCCGACAATCAGGAACTGAGCGAGTTCACCGCACGGTGCCGCGTGGCCAAGGAGCAGCTGTCGACCAGCGGCGCGGTGTGCCTACCCGGTGACGGCGGCGTGATCCTGATCTCGCGCGAGGCGTTCGAGTCCCTGGTGACCGTTCCCATCGAGTACTCGGCGCGGTTGGTGCGTGACGTGATCGGTCGTTCACCCAAGCACGTCGACGCTCTCTTCCTCATCGGCGGCGGAGCACGCATTCCGCTGGTCGAATCGATTCTCAGTGCGTGGATCGGCCTCCCCGTAGTGACCCCGGCGAACCCGGAATCGGTGGCCGCACGCGGCGCAGCGCTGCTCGCGACCCCGGTGGCCGATGCACCGCGTCAACCGACCCCGCAGCCGGGCGTTCGGCAGTCTCCGTCCGGTCCCGCATCGTTGACCGGGGCTCCGGATTGGTTGAGCCCCGAGCCCGTTGCCGACAAGCCCGCCGATTCCAAGCGCAAGGTGCGCGGTGCCGTGCTCGTCGCAGGTGGCCTCGTTGCTGTCGCTGCGCTCGGGTTGTCCCTCGGGTACGGCGGCAGTTCCACGGAACCGACGAGTGCCCCGGCGGAGACGAGTACGCCTGCCACCGCCGATCCCACGACGCCGAGGACGAGCGCGCCGACTACCACCGCGCCGCCGACCACCACCGTTCCGCCGACCACCGAGGCCGCTCAGGCCCCGGCCCGCACCTACTCCGAGCCGGAATACGTGCCGCCCGTCGCACCCGCGCCCGCGCCCGCCCCGCCGCCGCTGATACCCGGCCTGCCGCAGATTCAGCTGCCGCAGATCCAGCTGCCCCCGCCACCGGTGATCGAGTTGCCCCGCTTCTAGACACCCGAGGTCAGGGCAGCTGCAACTCCGCGAGAACCGCCAGGTGATCGCTCTCCGGGATCGCCACGGGCTCGACCGACCGGGCGCGGACGTTCTCACTCGTCACCACATGGTCCAAACGCGCGAGCGGACGCTCCGACGGGAACGTGCGGAACAGTCCCGCGCCCGCCCCGTCTGCCGCGTCGGAGAACGGGGACGACGCCAACGTGCGGAACTGCCGATGGTCGTTGGTGGCGTTGAAATCGCCCGCGACGAGCACGGTGCCCTGGTAGGTGTCCATGATCGACCGCATCCGGGCCAGGTCGGCGTCCCACTCGGTGGTGTGGCGCGGCGTGGCAGGAGACATCGCGTGGAACGAGACGACGGTCAGATCCTGCCCGTCGACGGTGGTTTTCGCCTGGACCGGTACGAATCCGAAGTTGTCGAGGCGGGTGCCGTCGGTCAACGGGGTGCGGCTCCACAGCCCGGTGCCATCGGCCACCGGGAGTGCAGCGGTGAAGGAGAACGGCAATAGGTCCTCGATACCCGCGGCCTGTAGATCGGTCACTTCCTCCGGGGTCAGTTCCTGTACCGCGAGAATGTCGACGTCATTGCTGCGCACCGCGTCGACGATGGACTCGGCGTCGGCGTCGCCGTGCGCGACGTTGATCGTCAGGACCGACAGTTCAGGGCCGGTGTTGTCCGGGCCGTCGGCGAGGAACATCGGCACCTGGACGCCGACGACGGCGACGGTGAGCAGTACTGCGACTGCCGACCCGATGCGGGAGCGCGCTGCGGCGAACAGGATCACGGCGATGATCGAGGCGACACCGAGATACGGTGCCCCGACGACGAACGCAACAAAAGTGATCTCCGTCACACCAACCTGGCGAACGAGGAACATTCCGAATACGACAGCGAGCAGAGCCCAGCCGATGACCAGCGCTGCGCTGGACGCGAAACGGCGCATCGCGCTCGTGCCTCCTATTGCGTGCCCGAGTTGGGCATGGATGTGTCAGGTGTTGTCTACACTCGGCATGTGCCCAGCTCAGAGCCTCTATGCAAGTGCCATCACGAACAAGCTGCGCACCAGCATTACCGGCGCGGAACCGACTGCTCGCTCTGTGATTGCCCCCGTTACCGGGGGCGGATGTCGTTGTTGTCGAGATGGTGGCCCAGAAAATAGTTTGCCCGGGCAAAAACAATCCTACCGTCCGATCGAGTGCGAAGAACAAACCGATTCGTTAGGATTAGGGGCCTGGATACAGGCAATACGGACAAATGCGGCTCGGGGACCGTCCGACATTCGATCCGGTAGGAGAGGCTTCATGTCGAACGATGCAGTGCTGGACAGGCTCGGGACCAGCCTACGAGTCCTCGAACTCGACCCCATCAGTTACCGGCCACACCCGATACACAATCACGACCGCATCTGGACCGAAACCAATTGCTACGTCGACCTGTGGATCGAAGTTCTGCACTCCTTCGGTGCCGATCCCACTCCTGCGCTCGCCTTCGTGCTGAGCGCGGGATGCGACGGGCGACAGTGGGACTTCGTGAAGATCGCGCCCGAGGACCTCCGCGCCCTGTACGGCATCGGCGTCGCTGAGATGAACGTGTGGCGTCCTGTACTCGAGCACGTCGTCGAAGGCCTGGAAGACGGCATCCACGTCACCGTGGAGGTCGACGGCTTCTGGCTGCCCGACACCGCGGGGACCAGTTACCGCAATCAGCACACCAAGACCACCATCGTGCCGAACCTCGTCGATCGCGAGGGCAAGGTGATGGGGTACTTCCACAATCGCGGCTACTTCGAGCTCACCGGAGCCGATTTCGACGGGATCTTCAATCTCGCTCCGGAACCGCATGCCGAGGTGTTGCTGCCGTACGTCGAGCAGATCAAAGTGGACTCCACCGTGCTCGACGCCGGTTTCGAGGATCGTGATCTCGATGTCGCTCGCGCACACCTGGCCCGCCGCGCTCCGGGCAATCCGGTCGATGCACTGGCCCGCCGCGTCATCGCCGACATCCCGCTCGTGCAGACCGCGGGTCCCGACGCATTCCACCTGTGGTCGTTCGGCCTGCTCCGCCAATTCGGTGCAACGGCAGAACTCGCGGCCAACTACGTGCACTACCTCGAAGGCAGAGGCGTGACGGGTGCCGCCGCGGCCGCTCCGTATTTCCTCGACGCGGCCTCCGGTGCCAAGGCCGTTCAGTTCCGGATGGCCCGCGCCGCACGTGGCCGGGATGTGGTGCTCGACGAGCCGCTGATCGAGATGAGCAAGAACTGGACGGCGGCCATGGACATCGTTGCAGGTGCATTGGGCACGTGATCGATCTGCTCGACGGCGCTCGGTGGCGGCTGGCCCGAACCGACGCCGGTTCCGTTCTCGCCCCCGGCGACCTACCGGACGAGCTCGACTGGATCGACGCGGTGGTGCCGGGCACGGTTGCCACCGCGCTGGGGCACGCACTCGCAGTGAATCCGGACGACCACGACTGGTGGTTCGTCGCCGACGTCTCCACCGGCGGCCATCGCCGGGTGCGAGCGAGATTCGGTGGCATCGCGACCCGTGCTCAGATCTGGATCGATGGTATTCATCGCAGGACCGTGACCTCGATGTTCGTTCCCGAGACTCTCGATCTGTCGGACTGTGGTGACACCGTCACCATCGCCGTCCACATCGAATCGCTGGCAGCACATCTGAAGTCTCGACGCCCCCGCGGTCGGTGGCGATCGTCGCTGATCGCTGCCCAAGGGCTGCGACACGAGCGGACGACCATGCTCGGACGCGCACCCGTGTACGGGCCCCTTCCGGTACCCGTCGGACTTTGGCGCCCGGTGTCGATGACGGTGATCCCCGAGGTTCGTCGCGTCGCCCTGTCGACGACGGTATCCGGTACGGACGGCATCGTCGCACTGCGCGCCGACCTGGATGCTCCGGGGGTGGCTCGAATCATGATCGACGACAGGGCCTTCGAGCTCGGAACCGTCGAGCGTATCGACTCGGCGGTGACGCTGCCCGACGTCGAACTCTGGTGGCCCCACACACACGGCCGACCGCGAACGTATCGCGTCGCGCTCGAGGTGGACGGCACCCTGCATTCCATGGGCGTCGTCGGGTTTCGTACGGTGGATCTGGACCGTACGGCCGGCGGCGCAGTACTGACGGTCAACGGCGAGAGCGTCTTCTGCCGCGGAGGAACGTGGACCCCGCTGGACCCGGTGCGGTTGTGGTCGCCGGAGCCCGATCTGCGGGCGGCGCTCGAGCAGTTCCGATCGGCGGGCCTGAACATGGTGCGCGTCGTCGGCACCCTGGTGTACGAGCAGCCCGAATTCTGGTCCCTGTGCGCAGAATTGGGCATCATGGTGTGGCAGGACGTCATGTTCGGCACCATCGACCCGCCCACCGATGACACGTACACCGCAGCGGTCACCCGCGAGCTCGGCGCATTCGCAGACGCCGTCTCGGCCAACCCGGCCCTGGTTGTCGTCAGTGGCGGAAGTGAGACTCAGCAGCAACCCACGATGTTGGGGATTGCAGCCGACGATCAACGAATGGTGATGCTGGACAGCATTATTCCCGAATTCCTCGCCGATCGTGTACCCGGAGTCGCATACGTGACATCGAGCCCGTCCAGTGCTCAGGGCGAGTTGCACACGCATGTGGGCGACGGCATCGCGCACTACTTCGGGGTGGGCGGCTACCTCCGACCACTGTCCGATATCCGCACTGCCGGCGTGCGTTTCGCAGCAGAGTGTCTGGCCTTCGCAGTCCCCCCGGAACGGGCGCAGGTGGAGAAATTCTTCGGGTCCGCGGCCGTCGCCGGTCACCACCCGGACTGGAAGGCCGCGATCCCACGTGACCGCGGCTCGTCCTGGGATTTCGAGGATGTGCGAGATCACTACGTACGCACGATCTTCGGCGTCGACCCCCACCTGATTCGGCGCGACGACGCAGAACTGTACCTCGATTACGGTAGGGCGGCGATCGTCGAAGCGTTCACCGAAGCGTTCGGCCACTGGCGTCGAGCATCCTCGGGGTGTGCCGGAGCCCTCGTGCTGACGCTACGAGATACTGTGCCCGGCGCAGGCTGGGGCATCGTCGATACCGCCGGCGTGCCCAAGGCTCCCTTCTACGCGTTGGCGCGGGCAAGCGCCCCGGTGGCACTGCTGTTGTCCGACAACGGACTCGACGGCTACTCGGTGGAACTGGTCAACGACGGACCGGCACTCTCGGGCACTATCCGATTGGTGTTGCACGCTTCTCGCGGCAGCCACGAGTTCGAGCGCACGGTGAACGCCCCAGCGAACGGGTCCATCGCAGTGACGGTGGATTCCATCGTCGGCACCTTCACCGACGTCAACCACGCCTACCGCTTCGGCAGTCGAACCTACTCCGCCGTCACGGCCGCGTTACTGGACGACAGCGGCGTGGAGGTGACGCGAACCACCGCGCTCGTCGGCGCGCAGAGCCGTCAGAACACGGTGGGATTGACCGCAGAGGTCACCGAAAGAGATTCTGGAACATGGGAATTGACTGTCCGGTCCGACTGGCCTGCGCAGTACGTCTGCGTCGACATCGACGGCTTCGAGGTATCCGACTCGTGGTTCCACCTGGCACCGAACGAACCTCGTACGCTGACTCTCGTCGGTCGTGGCGCGAGTGCCCCGCGCGGACATGTGCGCGCGCTGAATTCGATCGAGCGGGCCTCGGTGGCACCGCGGCCGTGAGCAGCCTGGGTCGTGAGCAGAAATTCGTAGTGGGCTACGAAGTTTCGTGCACGTGCCGCTAGCGGCTCGTGCTGAGTTTGCCTCGGGCATAGCCGATTCCGGCCGCCCCGACACTGGCGACCACGGCCATCGCACCCCACGCGCGTGCCGGGTTGCCGCGCACAGCGGCGCTGGTCTCCCGGCCGACTGCGCGAGGCAGGATCTTGGCGGTGTAGGCCCGCTCCGAGGACAGTGCGTCCTCGGCCCCGATCAACCGGGCGATGGCGGCCTTGGACACGCCCTCGGCGTAGCTGCGCGTGATGAGGTAGCGCGGACGAGTGCGGTCGGCACTGACCGTGTGATCGACGACGATCGATGGATCGAACACGATCTGCGCGTCCGGATGCGTCTGGCGCAGTCGGATGCACAGCTCCGTCTCCTCGCAGCCGAGCGGGACGCGTCCGATCCGGCCGATGCCGGAGACGAATCCGCCGAGTGCGACGACGGGCTCACGGCGGAACGACATGTTCGCGCCCATGAGATTGCGGACCTGGGCGGTTTCCGTTGGCTGCCCGCGGTAGGTGCACCCGACGACCCAATCGAGTTCGCCGGGTTCACCCACTACCTCGGCCGGTAAGAAGGCCGGACGCTTGTCCGGCCATACCGGGTATGCAGAGCCCCCAACGGCGTACACGGCATCGTCCGAGTAATGGGACAGAATGGCTCCGAGCCACTCTGTGGTGCGCGGTGACGCGTCGTCGTCCAAGAAGACGACGATCTCACCGGTTGCAAGATCGAGCGAGGTGTTGCGCGCTCCCGAGAGGCCGCGAGGGTGGTTGTTCTCCACCACGTTCACGGTCCGGTGCAGCGGCGAGAACTCGTCGCGTGCACGTTCGGCCAGTTGCGCATTGTGATCGATGACGATGATCAGTTCGTCGGCAGGCACATCCTGATCGAGGACGGCCGATACGGCGGCCCGGAGTTCGGACCATCGAGCCAACGTGTACGCGCAGATGACAACCGAGGAAGTCGGCAGACTCACGCCGTCTTCTCGCGGAGTTCGAGAACCTCGTTGTACGACTCCAGAGCCTCGAACTCGAGGTCCATGTCGGTACGGGCGTCGATCGACTCTCGCAACGGACGGGCGATGGACTTGCGGGCGATCTTGCGTGCCCGCAAGCGCTCGGTCATCAGGGTGCGTAGCACCCGGAAGCCGTCGGAGAAGGTGCGCAGATTGCTCTGGCCGTAGATGCGGGCCAGCTCGACGCTCGGCACTTCCTCGATGCGCACGGACGCCTCGGCGAAGCGGCAGTTGATGATGGTCTCGATCTCGAAACCGTCGCCCCAGAGCATCATGCCCTCGGCACCCGGCTGATCGACTACGGGCAGGTCCAGGACCGGCACCAGATCGCGCCAGAAGGCGTTGTAGCCGTAGCAGAGATCCGAGAAGCGAGTTCCGAAGAGCGTGTTGGCCACGAGGTGCAGGCCACCGTTGCCGGCGCGGCGCAGCGGCGTGATGTCGTGGCTTCCGCCACCCTCGCAGAACCGGCTGCCCTTGGCGAAGTCGGCACCGGCGATCAAGGCGTCGACGAAGCGCGGGATCTCGGCAGCATCGGCGGAACCGTCGGCGTCGAACATGACGATGATGTCACCGGTAGCGGCCTCGAAGCCGCAGGCGAGCGCGTTGCCCTTGCCCTTGCGGGTCTGCTTGATGATGCGAATGTCACCGCGGATCTCGCGTGCCGCGTCGATGGTGCCGTCGACGGATCCACCGTCGACCAGCACGAGCTCGTAGTCGTGAGAGAGCAGGGGGAGGACGTGGCGAAGGTTCGCGGCCTCGTTGAGCGTCGGGATGACGACACTGACGCGGGGATTCTGACGATTCAACATATCCATTCCACATGGGTCGAGTGCGATGGGCAGATGTCTCCGAACTCCGTGAATCGACCCCCGCCGCATCCACAGACAGTGTCCTGACGTTCGTTCCGAAGCGTAAGAACCTGTTTCCTTTGACTGAAAGCAAGCTTAAAAGAAGCTACGAGTTTGTCAAGCTGCAAACAAACCAACTGGGAGATTGTTTGGAGATTCACGTCATAGTTTGTGACACCGTCAACGAGACTGGTACTGGTAAACGATCGTGTCGGGGTCCTGATACCGCACCGACCACGCCGAGTTGGTCGAGAGCCACTGCCGGAAACGGGCGACCTCATCGTCGGCAACGAACCCGTAGTACTGCATCGCCTCGAGCGACTGACGGGTGAGGACCATGTATGTCGGTGTGTCGCTGACCGACGCGTTGTAGTCGATCTCGCCGAGCTTCTCGGGCGTCGGGAAGCCTTCCATGTACTCGGGGCCCAGCGCGTAGAGCGGGACGTCCCAGTACTCGTTCGCCTCGGTCAAGCGTCCGTAGTCCGACGTCGACCGGGCCGGGTAGCCCGAGGAATACAGCATCGTGATCGAGGTGCCGGACGGCGACTGCGCGGCCATCGCTCGGGCGTCGTCGATCTGCTGCCGATGTTCGAGCACGATCGGCCACAGGCCGAAGTAGCTCTGCAAGCCCAGCACGGCACAGCTGATGGCACCTGCCGTGGCGACCGCAACCGAGGTCCGGGCGGTGATCCTGCGGGCCCGGGACGGACGATCCTGGGACGGCTTCCGATCGAACAGGGCCAGGAACAACGGCGTGATCAGCAGCACGCAGCCGGGAATCGCGTACAGGTACACCCGGAAGATCGCCTCACCGCCGTAGCTCTGGCCGGCGAGCAGCATGATCGAGCCGAACGCCATCACCATCGGAGCCCAGAACGTCTTCTTGGTGCGCCAGGCGTAGATCGCCGAGACGAACGCCAACACGAACACCCCGCCGGACAGTGCGCGGCAGACCAGAGACGTGATCTGTTTGCCGAGCACGCCCTCCTCCTCGACGTTGCTCGCGGCGTTCTGGACGGGGTCGAACCCCTGGAAGAGTCCGTACGGTGCCACGATCGGCAGTCGCGGATACAGGTATCCCAGCAAGATGATGCCGAGCGGAATCATCAACCACCACGGCTTGGCTCGTCGCGTCACCAGCAGGACGCCGGTGACGGCCATCAGCCAGTAGGGCGTCAGCTGGTGCGTGGGGACCAGTGCCGCGAACGGAACGATCGACACGTAGGCCGCGGACCGGGTGAGCGACGAGGACATCAACAGCGCCAGGAAACCCACGGCGAGCAGGACGGCCCACGCCTGCGGTGAGTAGTAGTCCTGGCCCACCCAGTTGATGACCTCGGCGAGCATCGCCGCCGTGATCGCCGCGCGTTTGTCGAACTTCATGACCCGCGCCAGACCGTATACGGCCGCCGCGAGCACCACGTGGATCATCGGCGCGAACACGTGCGCCAGAGACAGCGTGTCGTATCCGGTGACGTGCTGGAACCAGGCCGAGACGAGGAAGAAACTGGGCCACTCGCTGTAGATGTCGACGCCGCTCGGAGCCAGCCGGTTCAGATCGAGCACGAACTCGGTGACGGCGACGTGCTTGTAGGTCCAGTCGTAGATCGGAGCGGAGGTGACGAGGGTGACGGTGAATCGCTGCACCACGATGGCCAGGCCGATGGCGACCAGCATGGTGCGCAACTGGTGACGCCGCAACGCGATCAGGAACGCCGCCATGATCAGAACCATGCACAGCACCAGTCCTGGGCCGGTTCCGGCGGTCAACAGTCCGAACTGCGAGTACGTCGCGCGCTCCAGACCCGGCAACAGCGGCAGCCACAGGAAGAAGGCCAACGCCAGAATCAAGCCGGCAACGTTGCGTCGCAACGTCTCTCGGTCGGTCAGCACGAACTTCACCGAGGCCAGGGCGGACCTTCGCGACGACGGAGAGACGACCTCACGTGCGCGCGATATCCATACCGGCAGATCGGGACGGCCGTGCTTGCGGTACCAGAGCACCGACGACCCGATCAGGGCCACACACAGCCACAACGTCCACATCCGGGGCGACCAGCGGTATCCCCACATCGCCACCGACACCATCAGTGTCACCACCGAGATGCTCAGAATCGGCAGGGCAGCAGGAACTGCGGTGCGTGGGATGCGCACCCACGACAGGATGGCAGCGCCGGGTCCGAAGAACAGCAGGACCGTGAGAAGCACGACGCGAACCAGCGTCGGCAGCGCGATCATCGAGGCCAGGCCGGACAGTGCGGCGAGAACGCTGATGTCGGAATAGCGCAATCGGCTACCCGCGCGCCGCCGCGTGCCTGCAGCGGAGTCGGTGGTGCCGACGGGCCAGTCGACGGTCCAGTCGGACGGGACGAACAGCTTGTGCCGGAGATCCGCGATGGACCGGTATCCGGAATCAGTCGAGGACAGGTTCACGGCTCACCCCCGCCAGAGGAGTGCGCTCGCGACCTTCGCGCCTGCTGCGCCGGATGGCCGCAGGGCCCTTGGCGATGGACAGCAATTCCATCCGGCCGATGCCGTCGGGCAGGTCGGCGGCGAGATCGTCGGGAGGGGAGGCGACCTTGCTCATCTTGGCGGACAACCGAATCGCACTGCCGAGTCGGCGGACGGCCACCGTGGCGGCCAGCGTCGCCGACCTGCGGTCGGTGGCGACGGTGTACAGCCACGCGCCGAGTCCGAGCCCGTACCCGCGCGCCTGCACCGCCAACGCCTCGGAGTCGGCGCGGTGGCGGTGCCACACGATGGCCGCAGGCTCGTACACCAGCTTGTCGCCGGCCATCAGAACCCGGAAGAACATGTCGAGGTCCTCACCGCCGTTGGTCGGGGATCCCACCCCCAGTGCCTCGTCGAAGCCGCCCAGATCGAACATCCGTCCGCGGTCGACCGCGAAATTGGCTCCGGTTCCGTACATCCCGACCTGGAACGGAAACAGCGGAACGTCGGCCGGTGGATTCTTCAGGTCGTAGACCCGAGGCGTCACCGAACTCGCCCACCCGACGCGGCGATCGAAGTACGCCTGCGCCTGAGTCCTGATCTCCCCACTCGGCACGATGCCGGACACACACGTCACCCGATCGGCCCGCCCGAAGCCGCGCGCGATGCTCCGCAACCACCTGGCGTCGACGGCGACGTCGTCGTCGGTGAAGGCGACGATGTCGTGCCGCGCTGCCCGTAACCCGGTGTTCCTGGCCCTCGACAGACCCGCCGTCGGCTCGGACACGACGCGCACGCGGGGGTCGCCCAGCCCGCGAACGTACCGTTGCGTGGCATCGGTCGGGGACGCGTTGTCGACGACGACCACCTCGAAGTCGGGGTAGTCCAGAGCGGACACTGACGCAAGCGCTCCCTTCAGATGGTCGACTCGGTCGCGAGTGCAGATCACCACGGTGATCGGCGGCAGTGCCCGATCGGTGTCGGGCAGCGCGTCGGGCATCGGAACCTGCGCGAGCGACATGGCCGCCGCGCGTACATCGGCTGACGCCACCGCTCCGTCGACGACATCGAGCTCGACGAAGCCGAGCGGGTCGAGTCCGCGTCGGATCAACAGCCGGGCACGGCGGTAACCGTCGGAATCGTCGAGGTCGAGAGACTCCGGCAGATCCAGCTCCAGGTCGATGTCACCGATCCACACGGCACCGTCCCAATCGGGAGACTGGAGTCTGGGGAGTGCGGGAGGTAACACGGGGAGGGTCCTTTCGGGGTTACACGTACGGGCAGGTACAGCGGAGTCTCAGTCGGCGCGATACCGCACCCAGTCGACCGTCATGGTCGCCGGGAACGGCGTGGAGTTGTCGGTGGGACCGGGCCAGTCGCCGGCAACGGCGACGTTGAACAGCAGGAAGAACGGCTTGTCGAAGACCCAGTAGTCGTCGCCGCCGATCAGGTCGTCCGGAGTGACGGTGGCCAAGGTGGTGCCGTCGATGCCGGTGGTCACGCGCCCCGGTGAGCGTTCGACCCAGTAGGTGTGGAAGTTCTCGGACAGCGGCTCCGGGGGAATCCCGCCCGCGTCCACCTTCTGGCTCGTCAACGAATCGGGCTGGGGGGCATGAATTCCGGTGTGGTACTGATCGGCCTGGTTCAGCGTCTCCATGATGTCGATCTCGCCGGACAGCGGCCAGCCGACGGAGTCCAGGTCGGTACCGAGCATCCAGAACGCCGGATGCAGTCCGGCTCCGGCCGGCATCTTGATCCGAGCTTCGATGCGGCCGTAGGTGAACTCGAACTTGTCCTTGGTGGTCACTCGGGCCGAGGTGTATCCGTCACCGTTGCGCATGGCCTTGATGACCATGTTGCCCTCGCCGTCGAGAGACGAGTTCTCGGTCGAATCGGTGTAGTCCTGCTTCTCGTTGTTGCCCCAGCCGGTCCGGCCGACATCGTGACTCCACCGGTCGTTCGCCACCGCGTCGCCCGCCGTGCCCGAGAAGTCGTCGTAGACGGTGAATCCGGGCTTGGCGGCTGCCGTGTTGGACGCCGACGTCGTCGACCTCGCGTCGACGGTGCCCTGCGCGGTGGAGTCGGGATCGATGTCGGCTCCGTCCGAGCGGTGAGAAAGCCCGTACACGGTGCCGGCGACGACCAGACCAAGCACGACGAGGAACGTCAGAACGGAAGGCCAGCGCCGTCGGGGAGGCTCGACGATGAGTCCGGTTCCGGGAAGCCGCGAAACCTCGACGGTTCCAGCTCCGGACTCTCGGCTGGACGCGGAGTGACGACTCACGCGGTCTCGTCGACGTTCTTCGGCACTCGCGTCGCGTTGAACTGCGAGACCGACAGTACGACTATGCCCACGAGCAGTGCATAGGTGGCGATGCGTTCCATGGTGCCGATGCCGAGACCGAACTCGTGACCGCTCATGTAGGCGAAGTATCCGGCCAGGCCGACGGCACCGAGTGTGGTCACCACGATGCGGATGGGGCGTCGCAGACTCCGGTGCCCGCCGGCGATGACGAGGCCGAAGTTGCCGAAGACGAAGAACGCGGTGGCACCGAACGAATGGATCGGGTAGTTGACGCCCTGGTTGATCACGCCGGCGGTGATGGCACCCGCGCCTGCGACGAGGAAGAACGACGCAGCCCTACCGTCGATCCGGCGGACGATGTACCAGGATCCGCCCACCGCCGCGATCGCCACACCGAACAGCACCATCGAGGCGTTGAGCAGGACGTAGAGCTGGCTGCACGGCCAGTTGCCGGTTGGCCCGCAGAAGGGAACGCCGAGCTCGCTGATGTAGTTGTTCCGGTAGCTGTAGAGCCCGCGCCACGTGGCCGAGACGATGTACTCGACGAGGACGAACTGCACCACCGACAACCCGGCCCAACGAGCGACATGGGCGACGAAACCCGATCGCACCGGTGCAGACGTCGTGGGCGCGATGGAACTCGAAGTGGGACGCTTCGCTTCGGTGGTCATGCAGTCTTCTCCTGAGGGGCCAGCAATGAGAGGGGGTTCGCTGCTACGAGATCGAGTGCGGCTTGCACGGTGTGACTGTCGAAAACATTGTCGTGGAACGACGCCGAGACGAACACGACCGAACCGATGGTCTCCATCGTGATCATCACCGACTCCGGTTGGCCCGGATCGGCGATCACGAAGAAGGCGCGGTCGGCCGGCTCGGCAACCCAGGAGACCTGCTCCAGCTGCCTGACCCTACCGAGGTCGGAGTACATGAGCTGGACCTTCGGTTCCATTGGGACCTTGTCGCCGAACACCCCGGAGACGGCTTTGTGTTCACGCTTGTACTTGATGGTGCTGATCGTCGCCGATGCAATCGGACGACCCTTGGCGATGGCACCGGACAGTGCCCCGTGCACCTCCCCAGCCGAGGTGGGATCGATGTCGGAGAACCGGATCCCGGCAGCGAAGTTGCCGAGCACGACCGTCGACGGCGGAAGATAGCGGCGGCAATCGAAGAGAAACGCTGCGGACCGATCGAGCGAAAACGACGTGCGCGCGAACGCCGCGGCCACGGCCGCGCACATCACCGCGCTGACGCTCGCGCCCGGCAGGTGGGTTTCCCGCCACCGCCGGATCGCATCGGTGGTACCCGACTGCGTCACCGCGGTGGCCACCGCAGCGGACGGAGCCCACGGCCGAAATGCCGTCGTCGACGCGGTGTCGGGTGCGGTGGCCATGGTTGTGGATTCGGGGTTCGTGCCGGGACGGACGCGGTCGTAGATCGTGTCGACGACTTTTCTGGGATTGCGAACGACCCAGCGCAGCAGTGCTTTTCGAAGAGGATGACCGTCGACGGGACTGTCTGCCCACGCCGGAAGCGGTGCGTCGGGACGTGCGTCGGCCAAATACGCGAACAGGTCGACCGGCAACAGCGCGTCGCCGAGACCGTGATTGAGATCGAGGAACAGGTAGCGACCGGCCAGACGAATACGAAGAGGTATTCCAGGCACGGACGCGTGCGAGAACTCGGTGAGCTCCTTGGTCAACTGCTCGTGGCCGACGGCGGTTCCCTCGGCGATGTGCTCGACTACCCGCTCCGGCTCGTAGACCCAGCCCACCGAAGACTGGTCGGCGCGCAGGCCCAGCCGCGTGGCAGGACCGATCGAGGCCAGTGCGAGCACCCGGCTCTGCACCCGTGCGAGATCGCCGAAGTCCGCGGGTCCCAGCACGGTCACGATGCGCGAATCGGACCGAAGCATGTCCAACGAACTGGCGCGATAGGTCTGAGTCATGGTGCCGTCCTGTGTTGGGCGTGGACCGGAATACGACGCGGTGACGGTTCGTCGAGCTGCGGTGGACCGTCCTGTGGGTCGCGGCGAGGCTCTTCACGGTGTCGGGGTTCGGCGTGTCGGGGTTCGCCGCGGCGAGGCTCTCGATGACGCGATCGCGGTGGACGGGCGTCGCTGTCGTCGATCGGCCCGCGGGGGCCCGGGGAGCCCGACGGGCCCTGGTCGTCACCGGACTCACCGTTGCTGCCTGCGGACAGCTCACGAATCCACCGCACGAGCGGCACGATCAGGACGACGGCACCGAACGCCTCGGCCGCGAGGTACGCCCAGCCGACGGCCGCGATGCCCATCGACGACGACAGCGCCACCGAGCCGCCGATGATGATCGAGGTGGCCACCACCTGCACGATCACGGCGAGTCGCATGCGTCGACGGACCCGAGCCAAACCGTCGTACAGGGAACCGACGACGGACAGCGGGATGGTCAGCGCGGCCAACTGCACGATGATGGTGCCCTGATCGCGGTAGCCCTGGCCGATCAATCCGAGACCGAACGGCGCAACGAACGCCAGGAAGATCGACCCACCCACCGCGACGATGCACACCAGGCTCATGAACCGCTTCGTCAGGCGGTGGAACTGTTCGGGGTGGGCAGCGACCTCGGCCACGTACGGTCCGATCAACACACTGATCAGGATGTAGAGCGCGCTGACGATCGACCAGGTGAGGGAGAAGTAGGCGTTCTGCTCGGCACCGAGGGTGGCGACGACGATCATCGGCACGAGCAGCGGAGCGAGGGATCCCAGCGCGGTGATGCCGTATGCCGAGCCGAAGTAGGCCCACATCTCGCGCCTGGGCGGCAGGTCCGGCTTGCCGGCGTACCGCTGTTCGGTGCGGACGTTCTTCATGATCGCGCGCAGGACGAAGATCGACGCCACGATTGCGGGGACTGCCCAGGCCGAGATGATCGAGGTACTGCGCTCGGTCGAGAACAGCGCCAATAGCAACACGAACTTGAGGACGGCGTGGAAGACGTTCTTGGCGGCCGCCCAGCGTGCGACGCCCAGGCCGGACGAGGTCTGATCCTGCAGCGCGAACACCGCGAGCACCGCGACGAAGAACGGGAACGACACGATTTCAGCGGTGTTGGTGAACATCTCGTCCACCGGCGCAACAAGCAGGAAGCCGCCGCCGAGCACGAACGCGAATGCAGTGACGGTGAGGTAGCCGCGCACGATGAACGACTTGGCCAACCGGCCCGAGATCGGGAGGAATCGCTCGTACATCGAACCGAGGCTCAGATTGGACAGCGTCGAGAGCATCACCGCGGAGGTGATGACCGCCGACGCGCTGCCCACCTCGGCCACGGGATAGAGCCGACCGGCCGCAGCCCAGAACAGCAGGCCGAGTGCGCCGGTGATGGCCGTCGAGAGCATCAGGGCCATCGAGTTGAGCGCGAGGTTGCGATCGGAGGCCTTCGAACCCGGTCCGGTCTCGGGTGCCGGTCGTTCGACGACGTCGGCGACCGGAGAAACGTCCACCGAGTGCACGGGATCGTGCCGCGGCACGGTCGGCACCGGCATCGTCGGGCTGTTCATCAGACCCAGGTCGAACCGAGCCGGTTCGACCGGATACCACCGAAGCTGTTCGAGCTGTTCGTGCTTGGGCGGCAGGATCCGGGGAGCGCGGTGCTTCACAATCGAACCTTCCCCACCGGCACGGGAGGCGACGGTGCGGCGATCTCGATATCGAAGGCAGCGGAGGCGGCCGTCACCAGTTCTGCTCGCACGTTCTCTCGGAGATCGCGACCGTAGAGCGAGTGATCACCGGACGCGAAGGAGGTGACGGTCGGTACGGACGACCGGCGCTGGAGCCGGCGCATTCCCTCCGGGCCCCGATTGGTCTCGAACCAGGCGGTATCGCTGGGGGAGAGCAGAACTCGCGTCTGCACCCGACGGTCGCTGAGAATGCGCAGCGAGATCTCGGGAACCTGGATCAAGCCGCGTCGCCCGAGCCAGATCCACAGCGCGTACGGAATCCGTGGCTGCAGTGCGTTCTTGATCCGCACACCCCAGTGGTGCAGACGGTCGAGTGCGCGAGCCTTCAGCCCGGTTTCCTCGATGTGCATCGAGGAACGCTTGACGAATTCGAGACGACGAGTGGTCCAGTCCAGGGTGTTGAGCAGTACTGCAGCGCGAACCCCCAGTTCCCGGGCGGCGAAGCTGGAATACCACGAGCCGGAGCACATTCCGGCCACCAGGACGTTGTCCGGGGTGGTCCCCGACTGCCGGACGGCGGTGAGTGCGTCCTCGTTGCCCTCGTCGCTGTAGAGCCGGGTCAACTCCCCATCGCCGACGCTGCCGCTCTCGCCGGTGCCGCGCCGATCGAAGCGCACCGTGGAGACCCCGAACCGGGGCAGGAGCCGGGCCAGTTCCACCCACATGCGCACCGGGCCGACGCGATGCTCGTTGGCGGTGGGGTACAGCACCACGGTCGGACCGCCTGCCCGGCATCGATCCGAGGATGAGCGAATCGCGAAAAGCTGCTGCGCGCCGAGGTATTCGATGTTCTCGTGGATTCCGTCGACCACGAACGCCGAGCGAGGCTGCAGCTCGATTTCGCCCGAGGGCTCGACGGGGAACTTCGATGCCGTCCACGTCGCGAGGTACGCGATGTCGGTCGTCGGGATGATGACCTCGAAATCGCTCGGTTCGAGAAAGTCGTCGTGCGCGGTCAACGTGTGCTCCTGAGCCGAGAGAGTCTCGACGAGCTTGCGAACCGGCTTCGTATCGCCTCGTTCGGCGCGCGTGGCGACCAGCACCGGCGCGTCGGTCTTCGTCTTCGCGGCGTCGAGCGCGGAGAAGTCCGCAGCCGAATCGGGATGCAGCACAGCGCCGATGATCGACACCCGGGGATCGGTGTCGGAGTCGGTGGTGACGCTCACCGAATACAGCGCGCGCTGCTCGTGCAGATACGACCGTCCTTTGACGACCGGATCCCACAGCGTCATCGCGGTGAGCGGCCCGCACTCGGCGGCGGCCGAACACGCCAGCAAGGCACCGACGCGCAGACCGACGAGGCCGACCTCGCTCACCCCGCAACCGCGAACGTAGTCGACGGCCTCGACGATGCTCCGCCGCCAGTGTTCGACCGCGCCGGGCCGATCCTGATCACCCCACGAATCGCCGGTGCCGCGGTAGTCGAACCGCAGCACCAGAAGTCCCTGCGCACTGAGCTTCTGCGCGAGCAGGGTCATGCCGCGATACGAATCGACCTGCTCCTTGCCGAGCGGCGGGCACAGGACGACACCGCCGCGCGCCCGACCGCCGGACGGCACATGGACGGTGCCGAACAGCGGCGCGTCGGACGGGCCGAACCACGTCGGGTACTTGCCGCCCGCCGTACGCGAAGAGGACTCGGCGGGAACTGAGCCGATGCGCCGGGGAGCGGTGCGGGAACTGTTCACAGATTTGGTCCTTCGTGTACACACGGGTGAAGCGGTATCGATCAGTTGCGCAGTGCGGCAGGCCAGCTCGATCGATCGAGACCGTGGGTGCGGAGCATCGCCAGTGCGATGCGTTCCATGCCGAACCCGACGCATGCGCTGTGGGCCGGTTCGCCGTCGACGGTCTCGATGCCGAAGGTGTGCCCGAAGTGATCACGGTGGCAGTTGCACGAGACGACCGCGGTGCCCTCGTCGAGATCTCCGTAGAGCTTGACGACCAGTTCGGTCTTGAGGTTCTCGTTGCGCTGGTTCGCCGCGAGCATGCGTCCGGCGCGACCGAAGAAGGGGTCGTTGGCTATGACCGCCTCGGCTTCCAGTCCCAGATCTGCCAGTACCTGCAGGCCGCGCGGTACCCAGCGTTCGCGGTGCGCGATCGCATCGTCGGGGGTGCCCACTCGAACGAACTCGTGCATCCGAAATGCCTGCATCCGAGCCGGATCCACCGCGGGCTCGTGCCGGAAGCAGTAGCCGTAGACGTCCATCAGCGTGCCCTCTTCGGGCAGCGTGCCGGTGAGCATCGAGTAGGACGGATGGCAGGCAGCCGAGACCAGCATGGTGCCCGCGGACTGGAGGAAGTGATCCCAGTCCTTACCGTCAGAGCGCTCGGCCAACAATGCCGCGTGTTCTTTGTTGTCGCCCTCGAACGTGTTGATGGCACCGGTGAGGTTGGGGAACGACGCGATGTAGTCGGTGCGCTCGAACGCTTCCCGGGGGAAGACCGGAGCGAATCGGAACCTGGTGGCCTGACGGCCGTGTTCGGCAACCCCGGCCTCGGTGACTCGGGCGTCGACGAACTCGATGATGTCCTCGAATTCGCCACTGCGCCCGTACAATCCGGGAATAGAGCTGGGTACCAGCAGGCCGGCGTCGATGAGCTCGGCGCGGAATGCTGCTCGGGCGGAATCGAGTTCGCTGATCTCTGTCTCCGGTGCGGAGTGCGTAGTAGTCATCACTTGCCCTTGTAGACGAGGGAGAGCTGGGCGTTGTGCCCCAGGATGCGTTCGTTGCTGACCATGATCGCGGACCCGTGCGCATCACGAAGATGACGGCCGATGCTCATCTCGCCGCCCTGTCGGTAGCCGGAGATGCCACAGATCTGCAGTGCCCTGCCGACGATGTCGATGACGAGCGTCGACGCGGTGACCTTGACGTTGTTGATCTTGAGCGCGAAACCGATGGCTCCGAGCTCGGCGGGGCTGTCGGCGACGGCCTCGAACTTGGCTGCGGCACCGAACACCGTGTCCACCAACTGCTCGTGCACCACCATCAGCTCCGCGAGACGCAGCGCGCTCGGCGGCGGGGTTCCCGGAGTCTTGCGTGCGGCCTTCTGTACCGACTTGCGGGCCTTGGTGACCGCCGCGTCGGCGATGCCGAGCCACGCAGATCCCCACAGCACGTGCGCCACCGGAAGCATGGTCTGAGCGGAGATGTCTCCGTAGTTGTCGCCCAGAATGTTCGACGTCGTCGTGCGCGCGTCCAGCATGAAGCCCGGGCTGCAGGTGCCACGGAAGCCGAGGGTGTCCCAGGTTCCGGTCTTGACGAGCGTCACGTCGGGCTTCTCGCACACCACGAGCACCTGATCGCTCGGCGGGCTGTCGACGCTGCGCCGCGCCGTCGCCAACACGATCTGTGCGTACTCGCCGTAGGAGATGACCGGTGCGTTCTTGCTGAGCGTGATCTGCTCGCCGTCGTACTCCACCGCGCAACTGCTCGAGCGGACGTCGCCGCCGATGTTGATCTCGGTGGTGGCGGACGCCACCAGTATGCGATCGGTCACGATGCGACGCTGCAGGTCGGCCATGGCGTCGGACTTGCCGTGGCGGACGATGCTGAGCACCTGCGACTGGTGCATCACGAAGATCATCGCCGTCGATGCGCACTCGGCACCGAGGGCACGCGAGATCCGGGCTATGTCGGTCAGTGTTGCCCCGCCTCCGCCGAACTCCCGCGGAATTCCGACCCCGAGCAGGCCGGCGTCGCGCAGCGCATCCACCGATTCGGTGGGAAAACGGGCATCGCGGTCGACCTCGTCGGCGTAGGTCCGCAGTACGGCCAGCACGTCGGTGATCGACTGGTCGATCGAGCTCTCGTAGACGGTGGTCATGGCCTCAGTCCGTCAGCTGGGCGATGGCCGCGGCGATCGCGTTGATGCTGCCGAAGGTCGACTTCTGCAGCATGGTGTCGGGGAATTCGACGTCGAACTCGTCCTCGAGCGCGATCATCACGTTGACGCTGGCGTGCGAGGTGAGGCCGCTGTCGTAGAGATCGGCAGCTTCGTCGATGCCCTCCACGGGGACCGGCAGCTTTCCGAATTTCTCCAGAACGGTTCGCACTCGAACCACGTCGTGAGCATTGAGCGTCTGCATCGAAACCTCCACCGATCGCGTTAACCACGAGACCGGACGGCCTCGTCGTCGACTCAGGGTCGGCTGGCTGTGCGCCTTTTCGACCCAAAGTCTCCCCAGACCCTCTTAAACAATATCGTAGATTGTTTAGTAGCGTTACCGGGATGCCCGCATCGGGCATCTCGACCGCCGTACACTTCGAGTGGAGCGGGGGCTCGTACGGGCGCCGGATCGGGCGTCGAAACACAATCTGCGAAGGACTGTCTGGTCGATGGGTGGAGTCTGCGGGGTGTCAGTGGGTACCGGTGCCGTGCGCATCGCGTACATCGCCGACGGCCGCCGCGTCGAGGACTCCATCGACGCAGAGGGCGCACACGACCTGCTGCCCGGCAAGCTCGTCGACCTCGGGCCCTTCGAGGACATAGTTCTCGCCGGATGGGACACCGCAGCGGTGACGGCGCTGCTGGAGACCCTCGGCGACGGCACCGTGCCGAAGGCTCGCATGGTGGAGGAGTCCCGCGCCCTGCTCGCCTACGCCCGCACCGTTCCGGAACTGGCCGACAAGGACTACGTCCTGGTCGTGGACCTGGGCAAGAAGGGCCTCTCGGCCACTGCACTCGATGTTGCCGGCGAGTACGTCGAGTGGACCGCACGCACCGTCGACATCAGCGGCGACCGCTTCGACGAAGTGGTCCGAGGCATCGTGATGGCGAAGGGGATTCTGCCGGCTCCGGTCGGACCCGAGGGCGACCAGGAGTACCAGGCCTTCTTCCGTGAGCTCAAGGAGCTGGTGAGCTCGTCGGTGGGCGTCAGGGCACCCAACCGCGGCCCGATGTTGCTCAGCCGAAAGGAATTCGAGCGAGAGATCACCCCGCTCGTCTCCGACGCTTTGGACTGGGCCTCCAAGCAGGCGCCCGATGCAGTACTGCTGATCGGCGGCGGTGCAGGCATTCCCGCAGTGCGCACCATCATCGAAGACAAGTGGAACGTTCCCGTCCACGTGCCTGATGCACCTGCGATGGCCATCGCCAAAGGCGCTGCACTCGACGAGAGACCCGCCGAAGCCGCCCTCGACCTCGATGTGGGAATCATCACCGTCCCGGACGACGCGTCGGAACTGCTCGATGCACCCGAGATACTCGCCGCTCCCGACACACTCGATGCACCGGAGACAACCGGCCTCGACACCGTCGAGGACTGGATGGTCGACGACCTGACCGTCGACCAACTCGCGACCGAGGATCTGACGATCCCGTCGACCACCTTCGAGACCGACCTCGTCGAACCCGCGCTGCTGCAGCCCGAGGTGCTCGAACCCGACGTGCTCGAACCCGCGGTCCTCGAGCCTCAGGTACCCGAGCCCGGCGTCGTCGCCGAGCCGGTTCGCCGCGGCCCGCGCACCTGGTCGATTCGTGATGCTTCCGTGCTCGCCGCCGTGAGTCTGCTGGTCGTTGCCGTGGTGGGGCTGGTGTTCACCCGGGGAAACACGCCGCCACCCACTCCGCTGATCGACCAGCAGGTTCCCTTCGATTCCACGTTCGCCGCGGCGCTTTCTGCCGCCGCGGGTCCGGCCGACGCGGCCGTTCCGGGGCCCGCCGAGTTGCCCGTCCTGGGGCCCGTTCGATTGTCCGACGCAGACCTGTACGAGCGTGCGTTCAGCTACGACGGCGAGTTGTACCAACCGGTCGTCGATTCGGAACTGCCGGAATAGACCGGAGGTCCGGTTCGCGCGGGCCGGCTAGGTGGCGGGACCGGTTCCCTCACGCCCGGGTGCGTCCACCTCCGGGGCGCGCTCCCCGCCGATTCGGCCGAGGCGGTAGCCTGGCGCTCTGGACGAGCTGAACCGCGTCCGAAGACTTTTGCCGATCGAAGTGAGGCCGAACACCGTGACTGTGCTGCTTGGGGTGTCCATGGGGACCCGAGCCGTGCGCACGGCGCAGCCCCGAGCCGAGCAGTTCGGGGCACCCGCCTCCGACCCTTCCGGCCTGGTCACCGACATCGACCGGCCTCTGTTCTTCCGCAACGAACTCATCGACAGCGTCGGCGGAGACCTTCCGCATCTGGCCGCCGAATCGATCGGTGCCGCAGCCGAAACCGAGCCCGAACTCGCCACCGGCGTCGCCTATCGCGACCCCCGTCAGGCCGACGCCCTGCACGCTGCCCTCACCGGTGCGCATCTGCACAACTATCACCTGGTCCACGAGGTGGAAGCTGTCGTCGAGTACCTGGCAGCGACGGGCGAAGCCCGCAACTGCAGTTCGGTCGCCCTGTTCGACCTCGGCAGTTCCGGACTGACCGTCAGCGTCGTGGACCTGGTGCAGCGCACCGTCATCGCCTCGCAGCGATCCGGCGAGTACAGCGGAGATCTGCTCGACGCCTACGTCCGCAACAATCAGCTCCAACGCCTCGGCAAGAACCCGACCGAACCCGACATGCCGCTGTTCGAGAAGCGCTGCCGAATCGCCAAGGAACGCCTGTCCACTCAGGACGCGGTGTGTCTGCCGGATGCGAGCGGCATGATCCTGCTCTCCCGTGAGAACTTCGAGCTGCTCATCACCGACCTACTCGACGAGGCCATCGAGTTCGCGCGCGAGGTGATGATCGGGGCCAACGTTCCGATCGACGCCGTCGTACTGATCGGCGGCGGCGCACGCATGCCTATCGTGCAGAAACGCGTCGGACCGCTGCTCGAACTGCCGTCGATCGTGCCGACCGAGCCCGAGACCGTTGCCGCACGTGGAGCGGCACTGACTGCGCGACCGCATTCGCGCACGCGAACCGGAACACGACGAGCACCGGACGCCGGCCGGCCGGCGGAGTCCGCTGCGTCGATCGCATCCACGTCGCAGGTTCGCTCGGAACCCGTGTCGCCTCCGGTACCGCTTCCGCTGCCTGCGCCGGTCCGACCGGTTCCGGCTCGCACGGAATCTCAGCACGCCGCCCCGCCCGTACCTGTCCAGGCTCCTGCGGCAGCGCGACCTGTGCCCGCCCGTCCCTGGATCGCGGCGGCACCGATCAGCGAGGGCTCGAAGGCTCAGGACACGGTTGCCGAGCCCACCGGCACGGCGGGAGAGTTCGCGTCCTCGAGGTTCACCGACTCATCCGACTCCGGTGCAGTCGATTCGGTTCCGGAGACATCACCGGTAGTGGAAGATGTTCTCGACGACCACGTGCAGGGGGTGCGGGTCGACGGGGAGGTCGTTGCGTTGAGCGCGAACACGGGGGATTCGTCTGCCGAGAGTTCTGCTGCCCGGTCCGAGGCAGCCGACGACGGCAAGCCTGTTCCGTTCCAGCTGAAGAACGTCTACTGGCTCGACGCCGATTACGACGACGACGACGGCGAGGATGATCGCACCCGGGCTCGGCGCAAGCTTCGCACCGGAGGTGTTCTCGCGCTCGGTCTTGCGTTGGTGGTCGGCCTTTCCGCGTTCATGCTCACCCAACAGAACACACCGCAGGTGGTCGACACCTCGGTCAGTCGCAGCCAGACCGAAGCTCCTGCTGTCACCACCACGGTGGCTCCCACACCGGTGATACCCGCTCCTGTCCTGCCGCCGCCCGCGCCTGCACCGACCACGACCGTCGAACCGACCACGGTCCCGCCGGAGACCGAGGTCTACCAGGAGCCGTGGACGCCGGAGCCGACTACGGCCACGGCCGAGCCTGCTCCGTCGCCGCCCGTCGAGACCGTTCCTCCGACGACGCAGCAGCCGCCTCCGCTGATCCCGGGTTTCCCGGACTTCACGTTGCCGGTGTTCCCGCCGGTTGCTCCTCCCGCTCCCTGATCGAACTCACTTGTCCGCGTGTGTGTTTCGCGGTCGGATGTGCTCGAAGATGAGGATGGTCTCGGTGGCGGCCACGGCAGGGTCGGCACTGAGATTCTCGACGACGAAGTCACGAAGGGTGGCGGTGTCGACGGTCGCCACATGCACCAGGAAGTCGTCCGCACCGGCAATGAAGTAGATGTTCAGCGTCTCCTTCCGCGAGGCGATCTTCGATCCGAATTCGCTGATGCGCCGTCGAGCATCCGCTTGCAGCCGAACCGAGATCATGGCCTGGATGCCCTGTCCGAGAGCCTCGGGATCTATCTCGGCGTGAAAGCCGCGGATGACGCCACGTTCGACGAGGGCACGAACTCGGGCCAGCGCGGTGGATGGAGCTACACCGGCCGCGGCAGCGAGTGCGTTGTTGGGTGTTCGGGCGTCGCGGCGGAGCTCGTCGAGCAGGATGTGGTCGATTCGGTCCAGTGGGATCGGCCGAACATCGTTCGGCTGGGACCCTTTGCTACCCGTCTCGAATGAACTATTGCTCGCCATTTTCGGAGTGTATAGAATTATATTCACTTCCGTTGCGGCTATTTCGTAGATAATTCATAGTTGGCCTACACGGATGGAGCCCCGGCTTCACGCCACCCACCACCGAGGAGGCCGCCATGAAGATCGGAATTCCACGCGAGATCAAGAACCACGAATACCGGGTGGCCATCACCCCGGCGGGCGTGCACGAACTGGTCTCGCGAGGACACGAAGTGATCATCGAAACCGAGGCAGGGGCCGGATCGTCGTTCACCGACACCGACTACAAAGCCGCCGGCGCACAGATCCTCACCGATGTCGACGAGGTCTGGGAGACGGCCGACCTCCTGCTCAAGGTCAAAGAACCTATCGCCGAGGAGTATTCGCGTCTGCGCAAGGGGCAGGTGCTGTTCACCTACCTGCATCTCGCCGCATCCAAGGAATGCACCGATGCGCTGCTGGAGTCGGGTACCACAGCCATTGCATACGAAACCGTCACTGCCGCAGACGGTTCGCTTCCGCTGCTCGCTCCGATGAGCGAAGTTGCCGGACGCCTCGCCCCGCAGGCCGGTGCCTACCACCTGATGTCGAGCGAAGGCGGACGTGGAGTTCTGATGGGCGGAGTGCCCGGAGTGCGCCCTGCCAATGTCGTGGTGATCGGAGCCGGCGTCTCCGGAAGGAACGCCACCGCAATAGCTTTCGGCATGCACGCCGACGTCACCGTGCTCGATCTCGACGTGAAGGCGCTACGCGCCATCGACGATCAGTACCGCGGGGCTGTCAAGACGCTGGTATCGAACGCCTACGAGCTCGAACAGGCCGTTCTCGCAGCGGATCTCGTCATCGGCGCAGTGCTGGTGCCCGGTGCCAAGGCACCGAAGCTGGTGTCCAACAGTCTGGTTCAGCGCATGAAGCCGGGTTCGGTTCTGGTCGACATCGCCATCGATCAGGGCGGCTGCTTCGAGGATTCGCACGCGACCACCCACGCCGATCCCACGTACAAGGTGCACGAGTCGGTGTTCTACTGCGTCGCCAACATGCCCGGTGCCGTTCCGCGCACCTCCACCTACGCGCTCACCAACGCGACCCTGCCGTACGTCGTCGCACTCGCCGACAAGGGTTGGGAAGCTGCATGCGAGGCGGACTCGGGTCTCAAAGCCGGACTGAGCACGCACAACGGTGCCTTGCTCTCGGAGACCGTCGCGGCTGCATTCGCCTGAGCGGGTGAGCGGCTGCGCCGCACGTGCATAGAAACTCGTAGCCCACTACGAACTTCTGCTCACATGGGTCGCAGCCGCTCTCACGCACTGTGGCGGCCGGAGCGCCGGGTTTTGCGGGTGGATACCGCGGCCCGGCGCTCTGCTCGGTTCGAGGGTCCTGTGACGTTGATGGGACGCGCGAGCAGCACGGCGATCGCCGTGGTCAGCGGAACCGACAACGCCAGCGCCACACCGCCCACCGCGGAGCGCACGATCTCGATGGCCACCGAATCTCCGGTGAGCACGTCCTGGATCGACCGGTCGGCGACGCTGAAGAGCAGCAGCAGCGGCAGCGCGCCACCGGCGTACGCGAGCACGAGCGTGTAGACGGTGCTGGCGATGTGGTCACGCCCCACCCGCATCGTGGCAGTGAAGATCTCGCGTCGCGATGCCGTCTCGTCCACCGAGGCGAGCTCGAAGGCGGCCGACGCCTGCGTGATCGTCACGTCGTTGAGCACTCCGAGTGAGCCGATGATGAAGCCGGCCAACAGCAGGCCGGTGACGCTGACGTTGCCGATGTATGTCTGGACGGCGGTGTTCTGTTCCTCGGACAACCCGGTCAGGTGGGTCATGCGAATGGCGACGTAGGACAGCACCGCCGCCACCGCCATGGAGGTGAGAGTGCCCAACAGCGCCGAGCTGGTGCGCAGATTCACCCCGTGCGCCAGATACAGCACGGCGTAGAGGATCACCGCCCCGGCGACGAGGGCCACCGGAATGGCGGGTGCACCGTCGAGCAGGGCGGGCAGCATGAACACCACCAGCACGGCGAACGCGATGAGCAGGCCCACCAGTGCGCGGAATCCCCGCCAGCGGGCGACGACACAGATGACCACGGCGAACACACCGACGATCAGTGCCAGCGGCAGCCCGCGCGAGTAGTCGTTGAAGGAGTAGCGGACCCCACCGGCGGGGTCGGTCTGCACAACCAGCCGAATGTCCTCACCGGCGCTCAGGGTCGGTTGGCCGGGACCGGGCGCGATCTCGAGTACCGTCCGCTTGCCTGCGTCCTCACCGGTGGTGATATCCACGATGCTGCGCTGACATTCGTACGAGTCGTTGACTGCAGGCGTCGGGTCGCCGGTGAACGCTCGGCCTGCGTCGGGACTGCCGCAGGGCCCGATGCTCTGCGAGGTGATGGTGCCGGCCTCGGTGGACACCGCACCTCCGCCGGAGGTCTGGAACGGCAGCGGGATATCGATGCTCTGCTGGCTGGGCCACAGAGCGATGGCACCGCCGATCACGGCGATCGCAATGGCGACCAGGAGTCCGACGACGACCTTGGCCGCTACCGGCCCCAACGGCACCGGTGCGTCACTGTGGCCGTGCCCGTGACCATGCCCCACCTGAGATCCGAGGCTCGGCTTACTGCCGTCGGGAGGATTGCCGTGTGATTCCACGGTGCCAGGCTAGTGGCCGATGCGAGGAGCTCGGTGGCGGGGAGCAGGGGGCGTCCCCCGCCACCACCTGACCGACCCGGGGGGGGGAGGGGTACGACCAGGGCTCGCGGGCACCGAAGTGCCGTCCGCCAATGTACAGATCATTCGTCGTTCAGGCGTGATCGCCCCGATGTTTTGTGCATCACTTTCAACTACTTTTCGGTAACTTGGCGTCTCACTGCTTGTACGACGCGAGGAAGTTACCGAACCTCTCGATCGCCACCGCCAGATCTCGTGCCCACGGCAGCGTCACGATGCGCACATGATCGTGGCCGGGCCAGTTGAATCCGGTGCCCTGAACCACCAGGATCTTCTCCTGCAGCAGCAGATCCTGGACGAGCTTCTCGTCGTCGTAGATCTCGTGCACTTCGGGATCGAGGCGCGGAAACGCATACAGCGCACCCCGTGGCTTGACGCACGAGACGCCGTGGATCGCGTTGAGCTTCTCCCATGCGACGTCGCGCTGCTCGAGCAGGCGGCCGCCGGGCAGGATCAGATCCTCGATGCTCTGATATCCGCCGAGTGCAACCTGAATGGCATGTTGCGCTGGCACATTGGGGCACAGCCGCGTCGACGCGAGAAGGTCGATACCCTCGATGAAACCTGCGGCGTGCGCCTTCGGTCCGGTGATCGCTAGCCATCCGGCGCGGTAACCGGCCACTCGATACGCCTTGGACAGTCCGTTGTACGTCAGGCAGAGCAGATCGGGAGCCAGGCTCGCCAGCGAGGTGTGCTCTGCGTCGTCGTAGAGGATCCGGTCGTAGATCTCGTCCGCGAGCAACAGCAGCTGATGCTTGCGTGCCAGATCGACGATGCCCTGCAGCACCTCCTTCGAGTACACCGCGCCCGTCGGGTTGTTGGGATTGATCACCAGCAGTGCGACGGTCTTCGGGGTGATCTTGGACTCGATGTCGGCCAGATCGGGATTCCACCCGTTCTCCTCGTCGCACATGTAGTGCACGGCCTTGCCGCCGGACAGCGTCGTCATCGCCGTCCACAGCGGGTAGTCCGGGGCCGGGATCAACACCTCGTCACCGTCGTCGAGCAACGCCTGCATCGTCATCGTGATGAGCTCGGACACCCCGTTGCCGAGGTAGATGTCGTCGACGTCGAGCTCCGGGAAGCCCGGTTCGAGTTCGTAGCGCGTCACGATGGCCCGGCGGGCCGACAGGATGCCCTTGGACTCCGAATACCCCTGGGCCACCGGCAGCGCCGCGATCATGTCCCGCACGATCACATCGGGAGCTTCGAATCCGAACGGTGCCGGATTGCCGATGTTGAGCTTGAGGATGCGGTGCCCCTCGGCCTCGAGGCGGGCAGCGTGGGCGTGTACCGGTCCGCGGATCTCGTACAGCACGTTCTGCAGCTTGGTCGACTGCTGCAACGTGCGGTATCGCGGCTGGGAATGGATCTGCGGAGTGGTCACCCGTCACATCGTGCCAGGTGGGCGGTATCGGTTTCCACAAGGTTGTTTCGCGCGGGGTTGTTTCGCTCGGGTTGTCGGTGCCAGGTGGAACAATCTCGTTCCATGTGCGGACGGTATGCCAGTACCCGGAGTGACAGCGACCTGCAGGCGGTGTTCGACATCGCCGAGACCGTCGGCGCGGAGGTGCCGCCGTCCTACAACGTGGCCCCCACACAGACGGTCCGGACGGTGCTCGAACGGCCGCCGAAGGACGAACCCGAGGCCGACGCCGTGCGGCAACTGCGGTCGGTGCGCTGGGGCCTGATCCCGTCGTGGGCGAAGGACGCGAAAATCGGTTCCCGGCTGATCAACGCCAGGTCCGAGACCATCACCGAGAAGCCGTCGTTCAAGAAGGCAGCAAGCCGTCGGCGATGCATCGTCCCTGCCGACGGCTACTACGAGTGGGAGAAGCGCGACGGCGCGAAGGTGCCGTACTTCTTACACGACGGTGACACGGGTCGTTCCGCAGGCTCCACTCCTGGGGGCGTATTGGCAATGGCGGGCCTGTACGAGCTGTGGCGAGACCCCACCAAGGCCGAGGACGACGAGTCGCGTTGGGTCTGGTCGGTCACCGTGCTGACCTCGCCGGCTGCCGACGCGCTGGGACACATTCACGATCGCTCGCCCGTCGTACTCCCACCTGATCTGCGCGCGAGTTGGCTCGATCCCACCGTGACCGACCTCGGCGCGGTTCAGGACATGTTGGCCGCGATCCCCGAACCACGTCTCGAGCCCTACGAGGTGAGCACCGCGGTGAACAGCGTGAAGAACAACAGCCCGGAGCTGCTGACGCCGGTGTAGCGCCGGCTCAGGCGAGTCGCAACCGGCAGATGTCGGCAATCGCGGCCCGCTCGTCCGGCGACAGCTCCTCGGCGACGGGCGAATCGAGGATTCGACGCAATCGCTGGAATTAGGTACGCGCGTCGACGCCGAATGCCACGTAGATGTCCTCGTCGCTGCCACCGCCGTACCCACGCCAGGTTCGGCCGAATGTCAGAATCTCGTGGTCCACCGAATGGGTAGTGGTCCGGCGCATGGTGTTCCCCCTAGTGCTACTTGACTCCTATCATCCGGGTCACGGTTGAAGGGCCGGTGAACAACGCGTTACGTGCACGTCAGTTCACTAGGGTGGACGGCGTGACTGCTCTCGCCTTCGGATCCTGGCCCTCGCCCATCACCGCAGCAGATCTGTCGTCGGCGGGCCACCCCGTCGAGGGTGGGTGCTTCGTCGGCAGCGAGATCTGGTGGTCGGAACTACGGCCCGCCGAACAGGGCCGGACGGCCATCTGCCGCTATGTCGACGGAGAAGTGCAGCCTGTTCTGCCCGCGCCGTTCAACGCCCGATCCCGCGTCCACGAATACGGCGGGGGAGCCTGGACCGCGACGGCGGCCGGCGACCTGGTGTTCGCCGAATTCTCCGATCAACGCGTCTACCGACTCACCCCCGGCGGCGCACCCGTGCCGCTGACTCCGAAACCGGCTGTGGCGTCGAGCATCCGGTACGCCGATCTCTCGGTGGTCGGCACCGACGTGATCGCAGTTCGCGAGATGCACGACGCAGGTGCGGTGTCACGAGACATCGTGGCGATCGATCTCGGCGGCAGCGGGGTGCGTTCGCTGGTGGCGGGCTCGGACTTCCTTGCGTTCCCGAAACTTTCACCCGACGGCACCCGCATCGCATGGATTGCGTGGAACCACCCCCAGATGCCCTGGGACGGAACCGAACTACGCGTTGCCTCCCTCGCTGATCCCGGCGCATGGACCGTGCTCCTTGGCTCGACCGAGGAATCGGTGATGCAGCCGGAATGGATCGACAACCAATCGCTGTACGCCATCAGCGACCGAAGTGGTTGGTGGAACCTGTATTCGGTCACGCTCGACGGATCGGTCACACCGCTTCGGGCGCTCGACGCCGACTTCGGGGCTCCGCTGTGGCGATTGGGATCGAGCTGGTACTCCGTGCTCGACGACGGGAAGCTGCTCACCGTGCGCGCCGTCGGCACCGACACCCTCGCGGTACTCGATTCGGCATCCGGGGCACTCGAGGACATCGCGCTCGACGGTGTGACCTCGGTGGGGCTCGGTGGGCGCTCCGGGTCGACCGTGCTCCTCAAGTGCGGCGGAGCTCGGGTGGCCGCCGGTTTGTTCGCCCTCGACCTGGAATCCGGCGAACTGACCTCGGTACGTTCGGGTTTCGAATCCGTACCCGACAGCGCATACCTGCCCGAGGGTCGTCAGGTGACATTCCAGGGGCCGAACCGTGAGGTGCACGCCATCACCTATGCGCCGCGCAACCCGTCGTACGAGGGGTTGGACGGCGAACTGCCACCGTACGTCGCGTTCGTTCACGGCGGCCCGACCGCGCACGTCGCCCCCGCTCTGAACCCGTTGTTCGCCTATTTCACCAGCCGCGGCATCGGCGTCGTAGATGTGAACTACGGCGGGTCGAGTGGATACGGCCGCGAATACCGCAACCGACTGCGCGGGCAGTGGGGAGTGGTCGACGTCGAGGACACCATCGCCGCGGTGCAGGGGTTGGCCGACAGCGGACTCGCCGACCCACGCCGGTTGGCCATCGAAGGCGGATCCGCAGGCGGTTGGACGGTGTTGGCCGCGCTGACATCCTCCGACGTGTTCGCTTGCGGCGCATCGTACTTCGGTGTTGCCGAGCTGGAGCTATTCGTCGCCGAGACCCACGACTTCGAGTCCCGCTACATCGACGGGCTCATCGGACCGTTGCCCGAGGCCATCGACCTGTACCGCACCCGTGCGCCGGTCAACAACGTCGACGGACTGTCCTGCCCGGTGCTGTTGTTGCAGGGGCTCGACGATCCGATCGTGCCGCCGTCACAGGCCGTACGGTTCCGAGATGCCATGGTGAAGAAGGGAATTCCGCACGCCTACCTGGCTTATGCGGGGGAGTCGCACGGATTCCGCAAACTGGAAACACAGGTGAACGCGCGAGAATCCGAACTGTCCTTCTACGGCCAGGTCATGGGCTTCACGCCGCCCGGAATTCCACAGCTGGAGCTGTGGCGTCCCTCTAGCTGAGTGGCGGGTGCGCGCGCTTCGCTTCCAGGAATTCGAGGAGCGCGCTGGGGATAGCGCAGTACTTGCTGTTGCCCTCGGACAATTTGCTGCCCGCCTCGAACGCTGCCTTCGATGGGCCGTCGTGTTCGCGGATGAGTGCACAGAGGCGCTCGTCGGTGCGGCCGGATTCGCAACACTGCTCGACGTGCGCTCGATCGTCCGGTGACAGAGCCGTCCACCACTCGTCGTAGCGGCGAAAGAGCCTGTCCGCGTCGTCGGTCATGCCTGCTCCCTACTTGTCGGTACGCCTTCGAGTCCGACCATACTCACGATGTCCGATTCGGCCACTTCCGAGGGGGGATGCAGTGGGAGTGGGGGGACCTCACACCCCTGTTGACGACTGCGCGCCCCTGCTCTGACGTGAGCGGGGGCGCGCGGTCGGTAGAAGGGTCGCTCGGTTGCCACGTCCCGCTCTGTCGGCAGCATCGCGGTCGTCTGAGCTGGTTGTGCTGCTCGAGGTCAGACGAAGTCGATTCCTTATCCATCCGCTTCGGACATGTCGCTGACGCGCAGGCCTAGGAAGGTTCGGATTTCGAGGTGAGCTGATGTTTGTGAACCGTCCGAACCATTGCGCAGAATTCGGTAGCGACCGGGGTCAAGTGGGGACTGTCCCAGATGCAGAAGACTTCGATGCGCGGCGTCGTCGCTTTCATGGGTACGTAGACGATCCCTGGATAAGGGTGCATGTGTGGCGTCGACTCGGCTGTGATTCCGATTCCGTGGCCCAGCGACACATGATGGTTCCATTCGTCCACCGATCCACATTCGATCGGTCGACTGAAGGGACGGGTATGGGCAGGCCATAGGTCCATTGTGGTTGTGCCCGACATGATATCGAGCACGATGATGTCGTCCGAAAGGTCGGAGAGTGCGAGCTCCGGACGGTCCGCCAACCGATGCCGCTGGGACAGTGCGACGACCCTTGCTTCACCGAACAACGAGCTGGAAAAGCTGACCGAGGCGATTCCCTGCCGAACTATCCCCAGGTCGGCCTCTCCCGATTCGACACCGGAGGTGCGGCTCGCGAACCTCTTGAGCATCAACTGCTCCTGTGGTTTGGTGGCATTCCACGTCTCGAACACTGTGTTGGTCAGAGATCCCAAGGCCGACCACACGTAGCCGACTATGACTGTGCCCACCGACTCGGGAGGTTGCACGGCCAGATCGAACGCCGAGATCGCCCGCGAGGCCCTGACGAGGTAGGCCTCACCGGTTGTCGTCAGCGTCGCGCCGGCAGACGTTCTGTCGAACAGTCGAGCTCCGATTTCGCGTTCGAGCTGCGCAATGGAGCGAGAGAGAGCCGGCTGTCCAACATGCAAACGGCGCGCAGCACGAGAAATGCTGCCCTCCTCGGACACTGCGATGAGCGCCTGCAGGTGACGAAGTTCCAGTCCCATGTTTCAGAAGCATAGTGCGCGCTGATTCGGCATTACCTCCAGCTCTGCCAGCTGAGCTAGTTTCGTTCCTGCTCGATGCGCGTAGTGCGGATATGACATGAGTGAGCCATTGCACTCAGCAGCGAAACCGGGGAGGGATTGACCTTGGCCGTCCGGCCGGAAGAACTGACCACATTCGATCCATATCTTCAGCTACCAGGAGTCGTATACACGGATGAGTTGTACCTCAAAGTCGAGCACTTGAACACTGCTGGATCAGTAAAAATGAAGGCCGCTCGATATCTGATCAGCGACGCCGAGAAGAAACACGGAGACCTTTCGGGAAGGTTGATTATCGAATCGTCGTCCGGGAACCTCGGCATTGCTTTGGCAATGATTTGTGCCGCTCGAAATTACAAGTTTCGGTGTGTAGTCGATCCCAATAGCAATGTGGCTGCGATTGCAGAGATGCAAGCCTACGGCGCAGAGATCCACCGGGTGTGTGATCGCGATGAAAACGGGGGGTATCTCGGTACGCGTTTGGCTGCTATCGATCAGATCATAGCTACCGACTCAACCGCGATCTGGCTGAACCAATATCAGAATCCAAGTAACCCGATTGCACACATGGCGTTAACTGGTCCGGAGCTTGCCGCAGCATTTCACCACATCGACTATCTGTTTATCGGAGTCGGCACAGGGGGCACCATCCGCGGTGTAGTCGACTATTTGAGCCGTCTGGGAACGGCTACCACGGTGGTCGCCGTCGATACTGTCGGATCTGTGACTTTCGGGGACGATCCTGCTCCGCGATACATCCCAGGGCTTGGTACCAGCAGGCGTCCAGGTCACGTACAGGGCCTCGATGTCGACAATATCGAACTCGTGGACGAACTGGCCGCGGTTGTCGAATGCCGCCGCCTCGCGAGGGAGCACGGTCTGCTGGCGGGCGGTAGCACTGGAAGCGTCATGGCAGCCATTCGCCGATACGATTCAGGTTTCAAAAAACACGATGTCGTGGTCGGTATCTCACCGGATTCTGGTCAACGATATTTGAACACAATTTTCGACGATTGCTGGGTCGCGACAACATTTGGCGCAGTTGTACCCTCTGTATCGGCAACACCAACAAGAAATGAGCTCCAGCCGTGAACGCGGTTTCTATCGTCAATCAGAGTCAAACATCCCATGCGCTGCAAAACAAAAATTCCGTTCTGGAACTTGTTGCGGCCGCGTACAAGGCGCACCGCGTCAACCCTGAGCAGACCCCACGCTCGCACTTTCTTCGTTTCGCGGACCGTCCAGCGGACCGTATTATTGCGTTGCTTTCGCGGTTTACGAATTCGACCGGTCGAGACTATGCGGGCGTGAAATGGGTTTCCAGCTTCCCTGCGAATCTGGAATCGGGACGTCCCAGAGCCTTCGCATCGATAGTGCTCAACGATATGCAGACCGGTTATCCCGTTGCGTTTATCGCGGCCTCGCCGATCAACGCTGCCCGCACGGCAGCATCCGCTGCGTTGGCGGCGGATTCCATCTATCGAAACCGCGGGAACGGGCCTGGGTCCATCGGACTGATCGGCGCGGGCTATATCGGGGTCAGCATCCTCGACTACCTTCACCACCTCGGCCTGAGCGCCCCCGTCGCAGTCCATGACAACGACCCCGTTCGCGCCGCTGAGCTGACTCATTCGATAGGAGTCACTCAGACACTTGGTCTCGAGCAAGCGCTGGACTCGGATCTGGTCGTGTTCGCAACAACCGCTCAGGCTCCGTTCGTGTCGCGTCCTTTTCGAGATGGTCAAGTAGTCCTGCACGTCTCACTCCGTGATCTGGAACCTTCCGTTCTCCTAGACGCACAGAACATCGTGGACGACGCGGAACATGCTGTGCGCGAGGGCACTTCTCTCCAGCTCGCAAGTAGCGAAGTAGGGCACCTGGACTTCATCAACGGAACAATTCCCGAACTGCTCGCCGGTGAAGTGTCCCTGGACGATCGACCGGTCATAGTGTCGCCGTTCGGTCTCGGAATTCTTGACATTGCGGCCGCTGTCCATGTCTTGGATAACACCGCACACCCCGCCATTGTGGAGTTCTTCTAGGATGGAGCGATCGATGATTCGAGTTGCCATAGTCGGCTTCGGACCTCGCGGACTGGTCGCCCTCGAACGTGTCGGAGCGCATTTGTCCGAGACAGACTTTGCAGCCACGATCGACGTCTTCGACTCGAGTCGATCGGACGGTTGGGGGGTGCACAATCCCGACCTCCCCGAGTTCATCCGACTGAACACCATTGCGTCCCAACTGACGGTGTACACCGACGCCGAGATGGTTATCCCGGGAGCCCCGACCACGCCGGGTCCCACGTTTTACGAATGGGTTCGAGACAACGGCCAGACGGTGGTCGAGTATGGCGATGAGCGACGGCCGGAACGCACGGACTTTCTGCCTCGTGGCCTGATCGGCAAGTATCTCGCCGAAGCAGCGGCCCGATTCACGACCGACACCGACCGTCTCACGGTGAAGGTGCACCGCAACGAAGCAACCGCCGTGCGCGCGCTGTCTACAGGCGCAACTGTCAGAACGGCGACAGATTCGACCGAGCTGCGTTACGACTTGGTCATCATCGCCACCGGTCATGGAACAGATCGGTCCGCCCGTCAGCTCGAGCTGGACCGCGTGCCTCCGCGCCGACGACTTTTGCTCAGGGGCATGGGTCTGACTTCCATGGATCTTGTCGCGCACCTCACTGTCGGGCGCGGCGGCCGTTTCACTCGTGACACCGCTGGAATCTTCACCTACCATCCCAGCGGCGAGGAGCCCTTCCTCACCCTCACCAGCCGATCTGGCCAACTGCCCGCAGCCAGACCCGAGACTGATCCATATGGTCGAGCCCATGCGAGCGATCTGTTCGCAGACAATGTCGATTCTCTCCTTTGCAAGTACTTCACCGCGTCGACGGATCCGCGAAATAGCGCCCAGAGAATGCTCATCGATGAACTATCGCCGCGATTGAACGACCGCGAACAGCAGCGCCTACACAACAAGCTTTCAGACGACAAGATGTGGGTCGATCACGAAACGTATTCGAGAACCGTCTTTGCCGACGCCAGATGGGACTTGACCGAGGCTTCAGCAGGTATTCCCAAGAGCAACTACAAAGCCACTCTGGAAGCTCTGCGAACCAATCGCGAACATATTCGCCAAGCCGTGGACGACGCGCACCCGATGGTGAAGGCAGCATTCTTCGCCGCTACCCCCAACCTGATCAACCGCCTGGTCATCGGACCGCAGAAAGAACGCATCGCGGAGTTGATCGCACTTCACCAGTCAGGAATATTGCAACTGGGACCGGGCCCCGATCCCATACTCACACCAGTAGGCGATGGGTTCCAGGTCGTGTCACGACAATTGACCGTCCCCTCGGTCGTCACCGTCGACGAAATCCTGGATGCCAGAGAGACCTCTGCCGCTGCGCCTTCGCTTTTACCTGCAGGACGTATCGAAGGAGCCCGATTGCACACCAGCGCTGGACCCCAGTCGATATGCGTTGTCGGGCCACCTGCCGAGGGGTATTCGTACTACAACCACTACATTCCCTCGCCGGCAGTTCCGTCTCGAGCCCACCGAGAACTCGACGTGATCCTCATGGAGTTGGTGGGCAGCGTGCAGCCCAGAGTTGCGGTCGAACTATGACCCTCGAACTGATGATCGTCCTTGTCCCGGCCGTCATCGTCGTGGTCGGCGTACTGATCGTCCGACGTGCCGCGTGGCAGGTCGCGCTGGCTTCGGTCCTTGCTGCCGCCGCAATGTTTGCCGTCGTACTCGGTACTGCCGCACTCGTGGAGGCATCCCCACCTGCGCTCGAAGCAGGAATCCTGTTGACCGCCGATGCAGGACTCATCATCTTCCCAGGACTGCTGCTCAACGAAGTGCTGCGTCGCAACGGCACGCACGCGACAATCGTCGGGTGGATCGAGCGCTGGCCCGTCAGTCCTGCCACCGCGACCGTCATTCTCACCGTCGGATTTGCACCGGCACTCGAATCGATCACAGGCTTCGGCGTCTCGCTCCTTGTCACCGTGCCGGTCCTGTTGCAACTGCTACCCCGAGCGAAGGCCTTGCTGGCCTCAATGCTCAGTTTGACGATCATGCCCTGGGGCACCGCTGGTTTGGCAACCACGGTGGCTGCCGACTTATCGGGTAACACCGCCCGCGACATCGGTTTTCAATCATCGTTGTTCAGCGCAGCCATCTTTCCGGCCTTCGCGATCGTGACTGCGCTGCTGGTCTCCGATCGAGCCGAACGCACCCGAACCATCGTCGTTGCGGCAGGATTGGGCGTCACGTTCGCGCTGGTGCTCATAGGTATGAACTTCGTCGGGTTGGTGCCACTCGCCGGCGTCACAGCAGGGGCGGTGACCGGCGTACTCGGTTACATACTCCTGGCAGCTCGTCGTCAGGCCGCCACGGCACCACCGTGGCGGGCCTTGTCTCCGTTTCTAGTGGTCGTGGCACTTATTTTGGTTGCGCGTGTCGCCGACGCTGCAACGGGTTGGGGAACCGCGGTAGCGCTGCACGCTGGGCGAGTTTCATTCGAGCCCTTGCTCTCTCCCGGTCTCGCGTTGCTGATCGTGTCCGTGGGTTTCGGTTGGCGTTATGTGAACGTCAGCGCTATCCGGATTGCCGCGCAAGGCGGTTGGAAACCGCTGGTTGCTTTGTTCGGGTTCGCCGCGGCTGCTCAACTCATGAATTACTCTGGGGCGGTTGGTGATCTCGCTGCATTGGTTGGTCGAGCAGGTGACATCGGTTTCGTTGTGTTCGTTCCCTTGCTGGCCGTGATTTCTGGTTACCTGGTGGGATCGAACACCGGTGCCAATGCGTTGATGGTCATTCCGCAACAGAATATCGGTGATTTCTTCGGTGCTGGCTCCGCTGCAGTTGCCTTGCAGAACAGTGGCGCTGGGCATTCGATTTTTGCGTCCGTTCCCGAGACTCTTCTTGTTCTCGCAGTGGCAGGCAAAGGAACTCGCGACGAAGAGACACGCATGCTGAGGTTCGGCTTCAAAATTCTTGGCCTCGTCGTGCTGATCATGGTGATCGGTGCTGCTTTGATGATCGTTTTGTGAGCTCGCTACGCGAGCGAATCAGATGGGCAGAGCCGGAAGTGGACCTCACACACTTTCTGACGACTGCGCGCCCCTGCTCTGACGTGAGCGGGGGCGCGCGGTCCGTAAAGAGGTCGCTCGGTGGCGTCGCGCTCTGTCGGCAGCATCGCGGAGCCTCCGATCGACGAACTCGGGGTGATCGAGATCCGACCAGGCGATGCGCACCACCTGGCGGCCGGTTGCGCGGATGCGATCCTCGCGACGCTTCTCGTCCCACAACACATCGGCCGCAGACTTCCCCTCGGGCACGTAGCGTCCGTACTTCACCTTGCCGTCGAATTCGAGAACGGTCTCGATGTCGGGCAGATCGAAATCCACGCGCCCGACGAAGCCGCGCTCATCGACTATCTGCACCTGTAGTTGCGGGCTGTAACCCAGCTGATGCAGCAACACCCGGGCGCGTGATTCCCCGACACTCTCGGATCTGCCGTCCATGAATTCTGCGACTCGACGCGCCATCCGATTGCCGGGGTGGTTGGGGCATGAATCCAATGCTGCAAGAACATCTTCGGTGGTGAGGCCGCGGGTTCTCGCAGCGAAGTCCGCGACGCAGACGGCCGTATCGAACGGAAGTGAGCGAGCACAATCGGCAACGGTGCGCGCCAGGCCTGTGACTCGCACGCCGTCGAAGTCCACGACCTCGTCGTCGGTGTACGGCGAGGTGTGCACTGCTCGAACGGCGCTGCTACGACCGCCGCCACGGGCACGATTGCGCGTGATGTGCACTCGGCTCAGGTCGGCATTCCATACGTCGAGACCGTGGAATATTGCTGCGCTCACATGGCTGACCACGGCATCGGGGGCGATGGTCGCGTCGAACACGGCCTCGGCGATGACCCGATGCTTGTCTTCCCTGGGCAGTGCGTCGAATTTGTCTCTGCTGACGAACCTTCCGGGACGGAGTCGACGCCACGCTCGCGTTCGGCAGTAGCGCTGCAGCTCTGCGTCGGAAATTACGCGGGAGAGAGCGTCGGATCGCGAGACTATGCGGGTCATGAAGAAATGCTCTCGGGCGCAATCGCTTTCGACAACCCCCAAGTGGCCGATTGTGGATAACTGGTGTGCCTGTGGATAACCGAGGGCCGGGGGACCTCACACCCCTACTGACGACTGCGCGCCCCTGCTCTGAATTGAGCAAGGGCGCGCAGTCGGTAAAAAGGGTGTGAGGTTACTTCCGGCGACCCGGAACCTTGGCTCCCGGAGCGAATCCGAGTCCACCGGCCTTCGGCTGGGGCGGAGTCCGATCATCGGAGCCGTTGGATGCGGCCTCACCGGCAGTGTCCGACGCCTCGGCCTTCGGTACCTCGGGTGCAGCGGCTTCCGGAGTCGGCTCGGCCTTCTCGGGCTCTGCAGTCTTCGGCTCAGCGGGAGTCGCTGCTGCCGCACCGGGCGTGCGTGCACCCGGCTTCTTGAATCCGGACTTCACGGCCAGACCCTTGGGCTGGACGGTCGGCTTGGATTCGGCCGCAGCCTCGGTAGCGGGTGCCTCCGACGCCGTGGCCTCGGCAACCGGCGCCTCGGCGGTAGGAGCCTCTGCCGCAGGTGCTTCGGAGACCGGCGCTTCGGCGGCAGGCTTACCCGGTGCCTTGGCTCCCGGCTTCTTGAATCCGGACTTCACGGCCAGACCCTTGGGCTGAACGGTCGGCTTGGATTCGGTTGCAGCAGAGGCCGATTCCGTAGCCTCACCCGAGGTTTCCGGCGCTTCGGAGACCGGCGCTTCGGCGGCAGACTTACCCGGTGCCTTCGCGCCCGGCTTCTTGAAGCCCGACTTCACAGCCAGACCCTTGGGCTTGACCGACGGAGTCGACTCCGAGGTCTCTGCGGTAGCAGGTGCTTCGGTCGCCGCGGGGGCGTCGGCAGGTGCAGCCGCTTTCGCGCCGGGTGCCTTGCCCTTCATCTGCAGGCCCTTGCCGCCGGGTGCCTTGCCCCCGGCCATGCCGAGACCCTTGGGCTTGGCGGCGGGTTCTGCGTCGGCAGTGTCGGCCGGTGCAGCGGAACCGGGTGCCTTGGCTCCCGGAGCCTTGGCCAGACCCTTCATCTTCAGTCCGCCGCCGGCCTTGGGAGCCGGAGCTGCCGGAGCGGACTTCGCCTCGGCCGGCTCCTCGACGGGTGCGATGCGTTCGGCCTCTTCGACCTCGGCGGCGTTCTCGGTCGCCAGCTTCTCCTCGGGAGTGCGCTCGCGGGGGATGACCTTGATATTCTCGGCCAGCACCGAGGACTCGACGCGGGTGATCGACTCGAGCATCAGCTGCGCGACATCGACGACCTCGACGCCCTCGTGTGCGCCGCCTTCCTGACGTGCGGTGACACCGTCGGTGAGCATCACTCGGCAGAACGGGCAACCCGTGGCGATCTTCTTCGGGTTGGTCGCCAGTGCCTCGTCGACCCGGTCGATGTTGATGCGCTTGCCGATGTTCTCTTCCATCCACATGCGTGCGCCACCGGCACCACAGCACATGGACCGCTCACCGTGGCGCGGCATCTCCTTGAGGTTGGAGCCCGACGCGGCCATGAGCTCACGCGGGGCGTCGTACACCTTGTTGTGACGGCCCAGGTAGCACGGGTCGTGGTAGGTGATGTCCTGGCTGACCGAGGCCACCGGGATCAGCTTCTTCTGCCGCACGAGGCGGTTGAGCAGCTGCGTGTGGTGGACCACCTCGTAGTCACCGCCGACCTGCGGGTACTCGTTGCCGAGTGCGTTGAAGCAGTGGGCGCAGGTGACGACGATCTTGCGCTTGTTCTGCTCGACACCCTCGAAGACGTTGTTCAGCGTCTCGATGTTCTGCATGGCGAGCTGCTGGAACAGGAACTCGTTGCCTGCGCGGCGAGCGGAGTCGCCGGTGCAGGTCTCGTCCGCGCCGAGCACCATGAACTTCACGCCTGCTGTGGCGAGCAGCTCGGCGACGGCCTTGGTGGTCTTCTTCGCGCGGTCCTCGTAGGCACCGGCGCAGCCGACCCAGAAGAGGTACTCGTAGTCCTGGAACGAATCGGCGTCCTGGCCGAAGACCGGGATGTCGAAGTCCATCTCGTTGATCCAGTTGAGCCGGTCCTTGGAGTTCTGACCCCACGGGTTGCCCTTGTTCTCGAGGTTCTTGAACAAACCTGCGAGCTCGGACGGAAACTCCGATTCGATCAGCACCTGGTAGCGGCGCATGTCGATGATGTGGTCGACGTGCTCGATGTCCACCGGGCACTGCTCGACGCAGGCACCGCAGGTGGTGCAGCTCCACAGCACCTCGGGATCGATGATGCCGCCCTCGATGGCGTCGGCGACGAGCTTGCGATCGGCTTCGTCGCGAGCGTTCTGCGGGATGGCGTCGAGCGCCTTCTGGTCGACGTTGCCCTCGGCGTCGACGAGTCCGACCTCGTCGCCAGCCATGTCCTTCTTGCCGCCGGCCAGCAGGTACGGGGCCTTGGCGTGGCTGTGGTCGCGCAGCGACATGATCAGCAGCTTGGGGGAGAGGGGCTTGCCGGTGTTCCAGGCGGGGCACTGCGACTGGCAGCGGCCGCACTCGGTGCACGTGGTGAAGTCGAGCCAGCCCTTCCAGCTGAAGTCTTCGATCTTGCCTGCACCGAACGCGTCGACGTCGGGGTCGGCCTCTTCCATCTCGAGGACCTTGCCGCCGGACATCATCGGCTTGGCCGGGCCGAGGGCCACGGTGCCGTCGTCCATGCGCTTGAAGTAGATGTTGGGGAACGCGGTGAAGCGGTGCCACGCGATACCCCAGTTGATGCGCGAACCGACGATGTAGAGCCAGATCATGCCGGACATCAGCTTGACGAACGCGAAGACTGCGACCATGTTCGAGTTGGCGGGCAGCAGTTCGGCCAAGCGGATCGTGAAGAAGTCCGTGTACGGGTTCCCATGCCCATACGTTGCGATCTTGCCTGCCTTGACGAACACCATGCCCAAGCCCTCGATGAGGACGACGGCTTCGACGAAATAGGCCGCTTTGAACCCGGAGCCGGCGAAGCGAGACTGACGCTCGGGCTTCCGCGGGTGATTGAGCTGGCGAATGATGATCAGCGTGGTGATGCCGATGACGGTGCCGAGGCCGAGCAACTCGTCGATGAGGTGGTACGCCGCGGTGTCACCGACGATGGGCCAGTGGAACTCCGGGTTGAACGTCTGACCGTAGGCCTCGAACCAGACGATGGCACCGAGCATGAAGCCGATCATGACCAGCCAGTGCGCCCAGCCGACCGTGCGGAACTTGACCATCTTGGTGTGGGCAAGGAACTCGATCATCATCTGCTTGAAGCGAGGGACTATCGGTCGCCAGCGGTCGGGTGCCGGCTGGCCGATGCGCACGATGTTGAACATCCGCAGGCCCCCGCGAATGAAGACGTACCAACACACGAGGCTGAGCAGAGCACCGACTGTGCCCAACGTGATCGTCAGGGCGTTCATGTCGCGGCCTTTCGCTAAAGGTGGCAGCTGGAAGGGCTACCGCGGGTTCAGCCCGTAGAGCTGGATGACGGTCTATGTTACTCGCCAGTAGCAATTTCGCTGTACTGACGGGTAACTTAGCATCACCGGGTGAAGCGATGCTGGTGGGTGCTGAAATGAGGCCGTCCGACGGGCGGGCTGAACTCGTCAGTAGGTTGTCTCGCAGATCACCGTATGCGTAGGCCGTCGAGGTGCTGTCGAGAAGGCAGTCCTTACCTACTCCCTGCGCGCGGCCGTATGTCGCGGAGACCCACCTGTTGCCGGTGGGATCACGCGCCCGGTGTTTCTCGATCGTTCGAACGATCGACATCTCCGACCTCAGCATGACGTGACTCGAGCCGCTGTGCTGCGAATATCCAAAATGTTTGTGACAGTGGGTAACTGACAGGCAGCGGATGGGTTGCAAAAGGACAACGACCGGTCCGATTCGTACGTTACAATTCCTGAGCGCACCATAAGTCGCAGACGCGTCATCGGGGTGACTTTGCGTTTGACGGTTGCCTAGCGGTACTGCCAAGCACTCAATGCACAGAAACGGAACTGAACTCCACATGAAACTCAGCAAACTGGTCGTCACGTCGGCCCTCGTCGCAGTCGCGATGGGCCTGGCCAGCGGAACCGCGTACGCACAGCCCACCGATGAGACGGCCCCCGGTGACACCAACTACACCGTCGATCTCGAAGATCGCACGATCGTCACCACCATCGACGCAGGCGTCTTCAAGGTCGCCGACGACGGCAAGACGGTCGACGTCCTCGACGCTGCCGACAACACCCTCGTGACGCTTCCGCTCTCGTTCAACCTCGGCGGACTCAACTTCCCGTACGAGCAGAACGTCGACGACGACGGCAAGACCCTGCGCCTGGTTCCGGACCTCGACTTCACGAAGGCATCGGCCAACTCGCGCAGCATCGGCGCAACGACCGTCGCCTCGCCCGAGGAGAACCTCAAGGCGCAGCAGAACTTCGCCTCGCAGCTCGGCATCGCGACCGCGATCGGTGGCTTCACCGGAACCGCCATCGGTGTAGGCGTCGGCTTCGTGCTGGGTCTTCCACTGGCGGGCGTCGGCGGGGTTGTGACCATCCCCATCGCCGCCACTGTCGGGGGCATCCTCGGCACGATCGCTGCCGGTGGCCCGACTCTGGTCGTTGCCGGAATCGACTTGATCAACACGCTGAACGCGGCACCCGGCACCACGGTCTGGGCCAACTAGCCTTCAGCTTCTACGCCAAGCAGGGCCCGCACTCTCGACGAGAGTGCGGGCCCTGCGTCGTCCGAGGCGCCGTCGACAGTCGAATGCCATCAGCCGAGCGAATCGACGAGAACAAGTCGTATGCGTATTAAGTAAACCGACCGTAAAGTAAAACCCATGAAAACCGACTGTGAACCCCTTTGTGGGGGCATGGACACAAGGCTCACCGACGAGCTACGCGATGAGTGGGATGCGTTGGCGGAACGGGTCGGCACGGTCTTCTCCTTCCGTCCCGGTTACGCACTGAATGCCCCACGGCCGGCGGGAAGTGAGCTCGCCTTCGTGCATGTACGTCGAGGTGGGCGTTTGGTGGCACTGGCACCGATGTTCGTCACGCGAGTGGGTCCGGTGAAGGTGGCGAAGATTCTCGGGACCGGGCAGGGCGTCCCGACCGAATTGCTCAGTGAGGACGACGCGTCGTCTCGCGTTCTGTGGGATTCGATCGACGATCACGGTCTGATCTACTATGCGGACTCGATGATCGACAACCGAACTGCCATCGAGGCGCTCGGTGCGCACCCGCGGTGGCGTTCGGACTCGCTCGTGCGGGAGCGAGTTCCGGTTATCGACGTACCGCCGGGCAGTACCGCACGCGATGTGCGTGGGCACAAATCACTGAAGCGGCTCGAGAAGTACAGACGTCAGGCCGAGCGGTCCGGGAGTCCCCTGGTGGTGGAAACCATCCGCGATGCCGAGCACCTCGAGCTGCGTTGGGCAGACATTTCCAGGTTGGCTGCCGCGTCGACGCGTCACACCGATCGCACCGACTACCTCGCGGAGAAGTCGCCTGCCGATCCCTCGGCGTCGGCCAAGGCCTTTCTGCTCGGTGAAGCAGCGGCCGGCAGATTGGCTCTTGTAGGAGTGAGCGTCGACGGGCGATGGTGCGCGCACGAGATCTGCATCCGCACAGGATCGCGACTCGAGTCGTGGCTGACGCACCACGATCCTGCAGTTGCGAAGTACCAACCCGGTCATCAGATGGTGGAATGGCTGATCCAGACGCACGACGAACTCGACGTGACCGTGTTGGACCAGGGTGTAGGTGTCAACGAGAACAAGAAGGCGTGGTCCACCTCTGGCTACGACGTGTTGGCTGTGGTGGGCGTACCCAGCCGCACGGTCGGCTCGCCGATCTTGGTCGATTTGCTGCTTCGCTGGGAGCTTTCCCCCCGGGTCGCGTACGCGCGGAAGGTCGCCTACGCGGTGCTGTCACGTCTGCGCCCGTCGAACAACTAGGACGTACGGATGGTCAGACCGGGGTTCTCGGCGAGTACGTCGTTGATGGGGGTCGCGAACAGCTCGGGCCGCTGACCCTGCAGCATGCTGACGACGGTAGCGACCTCGCAGGAGGGCTGATCGCCCACGTTCGATGCACTGGCGATCCCGACGGCGAGAGTGCCGCTGACGACGGGGCCGCCGCTGTCGCCGCGCAGCGCGCAGATGGAGGTGGAGAAACCACGGTCCAGGACATTGTCGCCCAGTACGACGTGCTGGCCCGTGGAAAGAATGGTGCCGCAACTGAATCCGGTTCGGGATCCGGATTTGCAGACCGGAGCGCCCACGATCGGATCGACTGTCCCGGTGATGTGCAGTGGTGCCGCTCCGGGGACTCGGACGGCGTTGCTCTCGAATTCGGCGACGTTGGCATCGTCGATGTCGATCAAGGCGTAATCGTTGCGCGACTGGCTGGTTCGGTAGAAGGTTCCGAATTTCGAGCCCACGAGACTGCCGAACATCGGGTACGCGCCCGCCACTGCCGCCGAACCGGTATCGGTGGTACTCGGATTGCAGTGGCCCGCAGTGATGTTGACCGATCCGTGCGTCGGGTCGACGGCATTGAACCCGAGTGAGCAGCGCTGACCGAGGCCGGCCGGTGTACCCGCGAGAAAGCTGTCGCCGCCCAGATACGAACTCGCGCGAATCGGGCCTGCGATCGGTGACGGATCGAACGGGAGCAGGTCCAACAGCGGCTCGACGGCACTGTGCACCGCCGGCGGGAGCACGATGCCGGATGCGTCGATCCCGAAACCGCTGGCCGACGCGGCGTCGGCCACGTCGGCGTTGCTCGGTCCGTCCGCCACCGCGACGACGGGCCGTCCGTCCGCATCCAGCCACGCACTCGTGACTCCGCCGGAACCGACGGTGTCGGTGAACTCGGCCAGCCGGCGTGCCGCGTCTGCGCGATCGAGGAATTGCTGCGGAGTCAGCCCGAGGTCGCGGGCCACGGCGTCGGCGAGGGCGGGAGGCAATCGTGGTTCTGCGCTCGCGGTCGGTGCGAACACCGCCATCGTCGCCAGAAGCGGAACTGCAACAGTCGACAGCCGGAACGCTCGGCGACGCATAGATACCTCTCCCCCGGGCATCGCCAGATGTGATGCCGTTCACCTGTTGTACGACTATAGGCGGTGGACGGCCCCCGACGTACCCACTACTCGGAGCGCAGTGTGGCTCCGGTCGCGCTCGTGACCTGATCGATGGGAATGCCCAGGCTCGCGGTGCCGCCGTATTGCGCCAGCGCGAGGTTGGCCTCGTTGCAATCGGGTGCCCCGCCGCTGTTGGATCCGCTGGTGATTCCCAGCGCGAGCGTTCCGGTCACGATGGCACCGCCGCTGTCGCCGGCGAGAGTGCATGCGGTGCTGGCGAATCCGCGCACGGTGCGGGAGGTGCCGTCCTCCATGTAGAGCTGCGTCTCGACGCGATCGGCCGCAACCACTCCACAGGTGAACGACGACGACTGCCCGGACTTGCAGACCGGCGCTCCGATGACCGGTGCCGCGGTTCCGGTGACGGTGACGGTGCTGCCGTTCGCTCCACGGACGGTAGGACGGTCGAGTCCGGATGCGATCCCGGTGTCGTTCAGGGCGATCACCGACCAGTCGAGGCCGTCCGCAGCGCCCAGACTCGACCGATCGAACGACCCGATCTGCGTGCTGCGCGAGATGTCGGCCGGATCGGGAAGGTAGACCGGTGCGCCGCCGGATCCGGTGGCCTTGTTGGGATTGCAATGGCCTGCAGTGAGATTGACGGCGGCACCGGAGGAGTCGACGGCGTTGAAGCCGAACGAGCAGATACTGATGTCGGTAGCCGGAGCGTCGGCGATGGGTCCCGAGGTGGTGACGTAGGTGTCGCCGCCCATCGGAGTCGGGTCGACCGGCTTGTTTCCGCCGGGCGAGAGGATGACCTTGATGTTCGCCAGCAGGGTCGGCAGATTCAGCGCGCTGCCGATCGGGCTGTTCACCAGGTCGATGACGATCTGATTGTCGATGAAGTCGATGGCGGTTCCGTTGATCTGCTCGGAGATCTCGCGGGGGAGGCCGGCGATCCAACTGTTGAGATCTGCCAGCGACTTCTCGAGTCCGTCTGCCGACACGGGCGACTGCGCGGTGGCGTATCCGTCCTTGGCGACGGCCTGTGCCGCAGCAGGCGAGGTGACGGCGACGACGGGATTGCCGTCGGGTCCGATCCAGGCACCGGCGAAATCTGTGGGACGGCTGGCCCGGAAGTCCGATGCGTAAGCAGAGAGTTCCTGCGCGCGGGCGGCACGATCGAGGTACTCCTGCGGGGAGATCTTCAGATCTCGCTGCACGGCTTCGACGAGCTCGCGGGGAAGCTGATCGGCGGGTGACTGGACGACGGGGTCCGCTGCTGCTGTCCCGGAGAACGAAGCAAGAAGAACAAAAGCCGTCGAACACAGCACTGCGGCACGCAGCGCCCCGGTGTTACGCATGAAATCCCTTCATCGGGTGCTTGGCATCAGCGACCCACCCTAGGGCATCGGGCGCAGAATCAGTGTTCGCGCAGCTCAGGGGTTGGTGACCTCGTCGGGCGTGGTTGTCGCCGCGGCTGAGGTCGTGGTCGTAGCAGTGGTCGTGGTCGTGGTCGTGACCGGGGTGGTCGTCACCGGAGTCGTGGTGGGGACCACTGGCGTCGTGGTGGGGACCACGGGCGGAGGGGCGGGTACCGGCGCGGGCGGCGGAGCAGGCAGGGGAGCGGGCTCGGGCGCGATGTACGGCTCGTTCGGCGTCTGTTCGACGACCTCGGGAACGAAGACCGGCTCGACGGGGGTGGCGGTGGTGGTCGAGGGTGCGCGCGTCGAGGTGACGATCGGCGAGCCTGCATCGGTGACGGTCGGAGGTGTCGCGGCGGGAGCGTCACCGAACACTCCGCTCAGTGCTGCGATCGCGAGGACGATGACGACGCCTGCCGCTGCGCCTGCGACGATGGTGGCGATCGTCCGCGACCGCTCGCTTCTTTCCTTCTTCGCCCCGACCGATCCAGCGGCAACGGCCGGAGCGACGGGTGCGTAACCGGTGGTCGACGCGTTCTCGTCGACCGGAACGATCGGCTCGGATCGAAATTCGGAATGGTCGAACACCGGAGCGACCGCAGGAATTGCCTCGGAGAACGCGAGGGACGGCTCGGGTGCGACGACCGGGATGGCGTCGGTGTCGAGGGACTCCGTGCCGTCGTTGCGGGTGACGACCGGCGCGGCCCCGGTCACCAGGGAGTTGCCGTCGACGTCCTCGACCTCGGCGAGCAACAGTGCGCCGCGGGTCGCAGCGAGCGGCTCGACGAGCACTCGGCCCGACGAGCGTTCACCGATGTCCGTCGCTATCGACGGGAGTGCGGCGCTGCCGCCGGTGAGTATCACGGTGCCGGTCTCCGGCACGTCGAGCCGGCCGATCAACGGCGCGACGAGGCTTGCGAACTCGTCTCGTGTCACCGTCGTGGACTGCGAGACACCGGGGAGTTCGACCGAGATCGTGGCGACGTCGGCCGTGCTCAGGGTCTGTTTGGCGGCCTCGCACGAGGCGACGACGCCTGCAAGGGCCGCCAGGACTGCCGCGTCGGACAGGTCGATGTGCTCGCGATCGGTCACCACGTGATCGAAGAGTGCATCGGTGAAGGCGTCGCCACCGACGGCGGTGCTGCGCACCGTCCCACCTCCGGGATAGGTGGAGATGTCGGTGCCGGTGGCCCCGATGTCGACCACCGTGACCGCCGCTCCCGGGCTCGGCTGCGCGAACGCGCTGGTGGCTTTGGCGTCGGGCACCAGGGCGACATCGGTGAGGCCGGTGTGATCGAGGGCGTCACGCAGCAGTGCGACGGCGGCGCGGGTCCACCGCGTCGGGTACGTCATCGTCGTGACGGGCATGTCGCCGGCCACCCCGGCCTTGGCGGACACCATCGTGACGAGGCAGTTGGCGGCGTTGGCCATCAAGTCCTCGGCGCGGTACGCATCGGCGTCGGGCTCGAGATGCTCCTGCTGACCGACGAGATCGACGAACCGGGTGAACGGGGCCGTGTCGGCGGGTTCTCCGAGGTGGGCGCGGCCGTCCTCGTCGAATCGCAGGGTCGTCGGCAGGACGACGATCGTCGGTTCGTCCTCCACCGATGCGCGGTAGGCCGCGACGGACCTCGTGTTGCCCACGGTGATTCCGAGATGCCCGGCACCGCTCATGGAGTTTCCCCTGTCGATCGGTCGTTCGACGCTCGGTCGGAGGGTGTGCCGCCGCGGGCCGCCGGACCCTGCTCGGATGCGGGCTGCTCGGCGGCCTGGTCGGATTCGGGAGTCTCGACGGGCTCGTCGGTGGGTTCCTCGATCGGCAGTTCCGGCTCGACCGGTTCGACGACGATCGGGGGCTCCTCGGTGTCGGTGTCCTCGGGTGCCTCGATCGCCGGCTGCGTCTCGATGTCGATCTCGGGCGGCTCGCGCCGCGGGAGGTCGGAGGTTTCTGCCGTGGTCGTCTCTTCCGTCGTGGTGGCCGGCAGCGGAACGACGGGAGCGATCTCGGCGGCCGGCTCCACGACGACGGTGGGGAAGTCGATCGGGCCACCCGATCCGGAGCCGATCGACGACGTGGGCGGCACCACCTGGGCGTTGTCGATGGTGGGGACTGCGGTGTCGGTGGACGTGCCGAGTTGCAGCGCGACGAGCGCGGCACCGACGGTCAACGCGGCGGCGAACGCTGCAGCCGCGAACAGCGGGCGACGGTCGGATCTGGTCGCGCCGAGCACCGCGAACCGCTCGGTGACGGCGTCGACGGGGAACTGCGCCGCCAGAATCGCAGCACCGCGAGCGGCGGCTACGGCGGTGTCCTTCTTCTGCAGGGTCTGCAGGACCGATGCGTTCCACGCGGCGAGCGCCTCCGCTTCGGCGACCAGCGAGACGTGTGCGAGCCCGTGCGCGTTCATCGCCGAACGCAGCGCGAACACCTGCTCGGCCGTCCACCGGGCGGGGTAGGTCGCGGCCGCGGCCAGATCGCCGGGCCGCAGACCGATGGACGACGCCACCTCGGTGAGCAGGCACAGCAGGGCCATCGACGTCAGTTGCTCGGCAGGAAAGACGGTGCCCTTGCTGCCGGTGACACCCACGCCGTCGGCGAGGGAGTCGAGAAAGTGGGTGTAGGCCTCGGAGTCGTCGTCGGTCGCATCTCCGAGCGAGACGGTGCCGTCGGGATGAGTGTTGAGCACGGTCGAGTGCAGTGATGCCAGATGCAACGACGGTCCGGGCGCAATCGGATGGGACACGGCGGCGACGGCGCGTTCGTCGTCCAGGTAGAGGCCGACGTCCGGTGCGCCGACACTCGCATTGCCGAGCTGCTCGGTCATGGGGCTGCTACCTGTTCTCGACTCGGGGAATTCTGCTCGGTCGTTATGTCGCTCCCGGTCCTCGCACAGTTACAGGGTCGACGCCTGCGCTGGTCGAGGCCCCGTAGCCCATGGCGCGCAGCATCGAGATCAGCTCCGACCGCGACTGGGCACCGAGCCTGCGCCGGATGCGGGCCACATGATGCTCGACGGTCTTCGGGGAGATGTAGAGCCGGCTGCCGACCTCCCGATAGGTGACTCCGAGGACGAGCAGTTCGGCGACCTCGGCCTCGCGTTCGCTCAGCGAGCCCGTCGGCTGCGGCGTCGATCTCGGGTTGTCGCGCTGAGTCGAGCTGGGTTGGCGCAACGACCTGGCGATGTGCAACAGCGAGGTTGCCGTCGCAGTATCGGTGACGGTCAGCGCGGCCTCGCTGGCCAATCGGGCTCCGTCCCAGGGCAGTCCGAAGGCGGTGAGTGTGCGCGCGGAATTCTCCACCTCGGTCGCGTCGGGCCTGCCCTGCAACACCCCGAGCCATGCGCGACCGGCAGCGGCGAGTGCGGCGCTGTACGGATGGGTCGGAGCGGCAGCGGCCAGAGCCTTGGCGTGCGGCACCAACGCGTCGGGGGTCTGGGCCACGATCGCCGCCTGAACCTGGTACCAATGCAGCGCCGACGCCCAGACGGGTGGGTCGCCGAGCGCCGCGAGCAGATCGGTGGCCTGCGCCACCAGATGCTCGACGCGGTCCACCTGGCCGAGTCGAGTTGCGGCCAAGAGCAATTCGCCCAGGGGTAGCAGCGCGAACAGGTCGACGGAGTACTCGGAGATCACGTTCTGCGCCTGGGTCCATGCCGTGATCAGCGACCCTGCGTCACCGGACCTGCGAGCCAGACCCACCCGAATCGCGTGCAGGAACAACTGATTGCGCACGTGCGACACCGGAATCCGCAGTGCCTCGATCGCGGCACCTGCATCGGCGGTATCTCCCCGCAGCATCGACGCCCAGGCTCCGACGAGGCTCAGCCTGGTGTGCGCCTCGGATCCCGGGCGGTGTTCGGGAAGTGCTCGCGCCACGATGGAATCGACACGGGGCAGGTCGCCGCAGTGCACCGCGTGCAAGGCCGAGACGGCAGCGGCGGTATCCGGGGTGCACCAGCGATCGGAAGTGTTGCCCGTCAACGTCATTGCTCGCATCAGTGCATTCGCGGCAGCGCTGGAGGCCGCTGCGCTCCGCGAATCGATCGACCCGATCACTCCGGAGACGAGCAGACTGCCCGACGCGATGCTCGACGTCGGCGCGAGTGCGGACACGGCAGTGATCGAACGGTCGGCGGCGGCGCGATCACCGGCCGCTGCGGCGGAGAGGGCGGCCCACACGGCATCGGGTCCGAGTCGATCCTCGCCGAGCCACGTGAACAACTGCGCACTGCGCGAGGCCATTCCGCGTTGCGCTGCAACCGACGCCGACACTCGCACCGCCGTCCGCAGATGCGTCGCATCGCACCCGGCAGCACCATCGAGAACCACATCGGCGAATCTCGCAGCCTCGTCCAAATCTCCGGTTGCCGCCGCGACCTCGGACCTTCTCGCAGCCAGCACCACCGAATCGAACCCCGCCTCGACCGCCGCGTCGTACAGGGCACCGGCGGCATCGATTGGAGCCGAATCAGCCTGTCGAACAAGGTAATCGGCGAGCCCGGCATGAACGACGCCCCGCTCTGCCAACGCACGGGCCGCGGTGGCGTCGAGCAGGCGAGATCGGGTGGCTACGTCGGTGACGGCCGAGAGCAGGACGCGGCAGCGCCCGTCTCCGATCATCTCGATCAGTGGGGCCTCGGCGGACGCAATCAACGTGCCCGTGGTGTCGAGCATGCCGGAGCTGCAGGCCAGGTCGACGATCGACTCGACATCGGTCGCGCGCGGCACGATCTGCGCGGCCGATGCAGGGTCGGGTGTGACGCCGAATCGAGCTGCGAGCAGCAGTGCCCGCGTGTCGTCGGTGGTCCCGATCAGCATCCGGCGGTGTTGTTCGGCAATCGATTCGGCGACCACGCGAAGCGGAGCCGGATCGGAACGGTCGCCGCCGAGCGCGCCGAGTGCCGCGTCGACAGCGGCGAGGATTCCGCCGGTTGCCTTGGCGACGGCAGCGGCGAGCGACGCCGAGATCGGCCGGACGGTCGCTGCTGCCCGCGCGGCGATGGCCACCTTGTCCAGCGGAACCAGCGTCACTCGGTTGGAACCGGCGGACGCGATCAACTTCTCGATGCGTGAATCGAAACTCCGCGGCGCGGTGGCGACGATCAGGGTGATGTCCGAGCGTGTTGCAGCCGCGGCGATCTCGTCGAGACGCTGCTCCGGTAGCAGGTGCGCGTCATCGACGAGAACCGTCGAGCCGGACGGCGCGTCGGCGATGGTGCCGGTGTACACGTCCACCGACGCCGCAACGGACGCGAGAACCGCGGATCGACCGGATCCGTTCACTCCGACGACGACATGGAATCCGTTGGCGTCGAGCGCATCACGGACGAAGCGATCGGCGCGCTCGATGCCGACGAGTTCGGAACGGGTACTGGTCACGGTCGACCTATCGGCCGGTCAGGCCGCCGAGGGCTCCGCCGAGTCCGTCACCGACGCCGCCGACGACACCGCCGAGCCCGTCACCGACACCGCCGACCACTCCGCCGAGCCCGTTCCCGACGCCCTGTCCGACATCGCCGAGGGTGGGGCCCTGATAGCTGGGAACCTGCACGTTCGGTGCCGGGGGAACCTGCACGGCAGGCGGTTGGTAGTTGGGAACGGTCGGAGCAGTGACCGGCGGGATGGTCGGCACGGTTGCCGCGCCGTTACCCGCAGGCGCAGGTGCCGGGGCAGGGGATCCCGCGACCGGAGCCCCGGTCGCCGGGTCGATCTGTGTCACCGTGCCGTCGGCGTTGACCACCGTGGTGGGAGAACCCCCGGATCCGGGAGCGGCAGCGCCGTTCTCGCCGGTGGCCGCCGTCGTCGTCGCGGCATCCGCCACCGCCGCGGTGGTTCCCGGTGTCTCGGTGCTCGAGATCGAGGTCTCTGCATTCGATTCTGCCGGAGTGGTGTTGTCGGAGGTCAACGCCGTTCCCACCGACAGGCCTCCGCCGGCGAGAAGCGCGAGGACGAGAACGGATCCGGCCACGACGCCTGCCTTCTTACGGCCGGACATCCCTGCGTCGGATTCGACGGCGGTGGGCGTCGGTGCGGGCCGGGGAGTGGGGCGAGGCATCGGTGCGGCTGCCGCAGCGGACGCCACGGCCATGGTGGGCACCGCAGCCAGGGCTGCGGCGTTGTCGGCGGCGGTCGCGTCGGCGATGTCACTGCCGAGAATTGCGGCACCGATTGCGACGGTCAGTTCGGGCCGCGGTCCGGCCACCACGGGAGCGCGCAGTTCGGACGACATGAGTTCGGCGACCAGCGGGATGGCCGAACTGCCACCGACGAGGACCACCTGGTCGATGTCGGTGACGTCGAGGCCCGCGGCGGTGACGGCGTCGCGTACCACTCCGATCGAACCCAGCAGTGATGCGCGCACCAGTTCTTCGAGCTCGGAGCGCACCAGACGAACCTCGGTGTGCAGGCCCGGCAGGTCGACCGTCAGTGACGTCGACGTGTCGTAGGAGAGCTGTTCCTTCGCCTCGCCGCAGCGGGCTCGCAGTTCCACCAGCGCGCCGACGGTATCGGGATCGAAGGGATCGAACTCGAAGGACTGGCTTCCCGAGACGGTGTCGAGGACGTGCTGCATGATCGCGTGATCGAATTGCGCTCCGCCGAACTCCTGCGAGTGAATTCCGGTGCCGACGGGGCCTGCCTCGGAGCCGGTGCGCATCAGCGTGACGTCGAGTGCGGTCGCACCGAGGTCGTACACCACGGCCAGGCCGTCGGACTGTGGTCCGCGGGTGACTTCGAGCCACCGCATCGTGGCGACGGACTCCGGGACCAGCGTGACGTCGGCGAGTCCGGCGCGGTCCAGTGCTTCACCGAGAACCTCGGCGGTGTACGCGGTCCAGCGGGTGGGATGGGTGACGACGACGGTAGGGGCGGCGTCGGTTCCGGCGGAGACCTCGGCCACGAGTGCGCGAGTAGCGGTGGCATAGAGGTCCTCGGCGCGGTGACTGCGGCCGTCGTCGTCGATCAGCTCCACCGGATCGCCGACGCGGTCGGCGAATCCGCTGATCAGATTCCGCGTCGAACGGTCCCACAGCTCTGCCAGACGCGGGGCTTCGCCCGGACGGAGGTCGAGTGCCGAACGCTTGACCACCGAGGTGACGGGATCGGTGTCCAGTGCAGCCACCGCCGTCACCGAACCGATGCGTATGCCGAGCCCTGTCTCTGTCATTCCGCGGGCTCCACTCCTGCCGCTCATTGTCGTGTCGCCGCCTTCGTCTCGCCCTGCCGTCGGTACAACTGCCGTCACACGCACTGTCGGCAGAAGCTACCTATTCGTTACGTCTCACAGCAGGTTAGAGCGCACAACGAGAGAAATCCCCTAAAGCGCCGAGATCCCCTAATCGAAGTCCCCTGGCAACCCCCGGGGGAGTAGGGGGATCGGCCCCGTTGGGCGGGGGCTCCGAAGTGCATAGCTTTGTGATCAACCACGAAGTACCACTCGTCAAGGAGACCCACGATGGCTACCAACGCCGTACTCGATTTCATCCTCAGCCTGCTGCGCGACGACCAGGCCGCAGCTGCCTACTGCGCCAACCCCGAGACGACGCTGGCCGCCGCGGGACTCGGTGACGTCACTCATGCCGACATCGTCGCGGTGGCACCCCTGGTCGCCGAGTCGGGACTGTTCGCCGGTGCGGGCAGCCAGCTCTCGGCCATCCTGGGCGCAGGCGGATCCGCGGGACTCGACGGCGCACTCGCCGGAGGCGCGAGCCTCGGCGGCGGACTGTCGGCCGGACTCGGACTTGCCGCCGGTGCAGTAGCAGGCGGCGGACTCGCAGCAGGCGGCAGCCTGACCGGCGGCGTCGATGTGACAGGGGAAATCGCAGCGTCCCTGCAGGCAGCACTCGCCGCAGCACTGGCAGTCGGAGGCCAGATCGGTCTGGAGCTCGGCACCGCATTCGGCGGCGCATTCGACGCCTTGCTCGGTGCAGGTGCAGGCATCGAGGGTGGCCTCGGGCTCGGTGGCGGTCTGGATCTGGACCTCGACGGTCTGCTCGGCGGAACCGTCGGACTCGGCGCTGCACTGACCGGACTGATCGGAGCAGGCGCAGGCATCGGCGGCGAGATCAGCGGAGACATCGCCGCCCAGCTGCAGGCAGCACTCGACGCCGCCATCGGCGCGACCGGTGCCGTGGACCTCGGCGCTCTGGCCGACATCCAGGGCGGCCTGGCCGGCGCTCTCGGTGCGGTCTTCGGAGTCGGCGGAACCGTCGGCGCAGAGCTCGGCGCGGCCCTCGGAGGAGTCTTCGACGCCGCACTCGGTGCCGGAGCCGGACTGGACATCGCGGGTGACCTCGGTGCCGCTCTGACCGCGGGAATCGGCGGCGCACTCGGCGGACTGGGAACCATCGGAGCAGATCTGACCACCGACATCGGCGCAGCACTGGACGGCGCTCTCGGTGCAGGCAGCGCACTGGTCGGCGACCTCGCCGGCGGAGTCGGCGCGAGCCTGGGTGGTCTCTTCGCCGCAGACGGTGCCATCGCAGGATCCATCGGATCCGCACTCGGAGCCGTCCTCGACGCCGGTGCGCTCGCCGATCTCGATGTCGACGCTCTGCTGGCCGCGGGCGGCAACCTCGGCGCAGTGGTCGGCGGCGCACTGGGAACAGCGCTCGACCTCGACACCAGCGCAGTCGGCAGCCTCACCGCTGCTCTCGACGCCGCACTCGACGGCACGATCGGCGCAGGAGCCGGCATCGGCGGCGGACTTGTCGGCGGACTCGAAGGCGGAGTCGCGGGCGGAGTTGCCGGTGGCCTCGAAGGCATCCTCGGAACGGCATTCGGTGTCGGTGGAACAGCTGGAGCCCAGCTCGGTACCGCCCTCGAATCGGTACTCGACACCAGCGCAGCACTCGACCTCGGAGCCGCACTCGGTGCCGGAGCCGACGTCAGCGCCGGACTCGTCGGAGCGATCGACACAGCGGTTGCCGCCGGAGCAGACCTCTCGGGCACCGTCGAAGCAGCACTCGCCGGAGTCGGCGGAGTGGGCGCAGACCTGTCGGGCGGCCTGGCCGGAATCGGTGGACTGGGCGCGGGCCTCACCGGAGGACTCGCAGGCCTCGGAAACGTCGGTGCTGATCTGACCGGTGGCCTGGCAGCCGTCGGAAACGTCGGTGCTGATCTGACCGGTGGTCTGGCGGGTGTCGGAAACGTCGGTGCTGATCTGGCCGGTGGCCTGGGAGCCGTCGGAAATGTGGGTGCAGATGTGGCCGGTGGCCTGGGAGCCGTCGGAAATGTGGGTGCAGATGTGGCCGGCGGGCTCGCCGGTGTGGGTGATGCAGGTGCGGGCCTGACCGGTGGACTGGCCGGACTCGGCAGCCTCGGCGGCGGCATCGCAGGCGGCGTGGCAGGCGGAGTCGCCGGCGGCGTGGATGCTGCGGCCTCGGCCGGTGCCGGACTCGAAGGAGCCGTGTCCGGTGGCATCAGCACCGGAATCGATGCGGCAGCGTCCGCAGGTGCAGGCCTCGAAGGTGCCGCGGGCGGAGTCGTCGACGCCGGAACCTCGGTGGGCGGAGAGTTCGCCTCCAACGTCGGTGCAGGACTGGACACCGGTGCCTCGATCGGAGGCGACTTCGCGTCCACTGTCGGTGCGGGTTTGGATGCTGGTGCGGACGCTGCGGCTTCCGCGGGCGGCGGGTTTGATTCCGCTGCCGACATCGGTGGCCAGGCCGCGGGCAGCCTCACCGGTGGCCTGCAGTCGGGTGCCGAGGGACTGGCAGACGCCGGCGGCAGCCTTTCCTCCGCGGCGTCGGGATCGTTCGATCACTCCAGCTCGTTCGATTCCACGGCCACCGCGACCGGCACCGGCTGGTCGAGCGTCGACTCGGACGTCTTCGGTCAGGGCGAGGCCGATTCGAGCCTGTTCAGCGATTCGAGCCTGCACGGTTCGGTGGATTCGGCAGCGGACTCTCTCGGCCATGTGACCGTCGACCACGACTTCGACCCCACGCAGCCTTGATCCTGTCGCCTACGGGCGGGCATTGACACGATTCGGCCCCGAGTGTTCACCGACACTCGGGGCTGAGTCGTAGCTAGAGTTCGTTCCTGGGCGGATGTTGAGCCCAGGTACTGCGGAAGTCGAAAAGAACGGTTGTGAGCACGAGCGTATGGACGGGCAATCTACGGAGCTGGCCGAGCTGCTGAGCCGTACCGCGGCGGTGGCGACATCGGCGGGAAGATCCGACCTGGTGGATCGAGTCGAGGCGGCGCGCTCGCGAGTGTTGGATCCACGACGACGCATCATCGTGGTCGGACCGCTCAAGCAGGGCAAGAGTCAGTTCGTGAATTCGCTGCTCAATCTGACGGTGTGCTCGGTCGGCGACGACGAGACCACCGCCATCCCGACTGTGGTGTCCAACGCCGAGAGCCTGTCCGCGCAGCTCGTACTCGCCGATCCGGGCAACGAGCCCATCCGAGTCGACGTTCCGCCCGAGGAGATCACGACGGTCACCCCGGACAGTCCCCTCGCTCAGGGCCGGGAAGTGTTGCGCCTGGACATCGGCGTGGCGAGCCCGTTGCTCGCCGACGGCCTGGTCCTCGTCGACACCCCTGGCGTCGGCGGTCACGGAAATCCGCACGCTGCAGGCACTTTGGGCCTCATCCCGTCGGCCGACGCAGTGCTCGTCGTGTCCGACGCATCCCGCGAATTCACCGAGCCGGAACTGTCGTTCCTCCGCCAGGTGCAGGGACTGTGCCCGGCCGTGGCGGTGTTGATCACCAAGATCGATCTGTATCCGCACTGGCGGCAGATAGTCGAGGCAAATCGTGGACATCTGGAGCGCGCAGGCATCGACGTCCAGATGTTGCCGGTGTCGTCTCTGTTGCGTTCGCATGCACTGCGTTTGAACGACGAGGAACTCAACGCCGAGTCCGGCTTCCAACAGCTCTACGCGTTTCTGCGTGACAACGTGGTGGCCCGGGCGGATGTGCTGGCACGCTCCTCGGTCTCGCTCGATGTCCGATCGGTCACCGAGCACCTGACGCTCTCGTTCGGCAGTGAGCTTGCGGCACTGAAGGATCCGGAGCGGGCTGCCGCGGCTGTCGCCGGTCTGCAGCGTGCCAAGTCCGCTGCCGAAGAACTGCACAAGCGTTCGTCGCAGTGGCAGCAGACGCTCGGTGACGGAATCGCCGATCTCGCCTCCGACATCGATCACGATCTGCGCGACCGGTTGCGGCGCGTCACTCGGGAAGCGGAAGAGACCGTCGACGAGGGGGATCCGGGCAAGGACTGGCCGCAACTCGGCGAGTGGCTCGAGGAGCAGATCGCCGCGTCGGTGGGCGACAACTTCGTCTGGGCTCACGAACGGGCACTGTGGCTTTCGGAGTTGGTGGCCGAACACTTCGCCTCGTCCGGGGCGGCAGCGCTGCCCGATCTCGATCTCGGTGATCTGGACAACGTCCTCGATCCCGTTTCGTCCCTGGCCGAGCTGGAGTCCGGTCGCGTCGGGATCACCCAGAAGCTTCTCGTGGGAATGCGCGGGTCCTACGGCGGTGTGCTGATGTTCGGTCTGATGACCACGTTCGTGGGGCTGAGCCTGCTCAACCCGATCTCCATCGGCGCGGGAGTGTTGCTCGGTACCAAGGCGTACAAGGAGGACAAGGAGAATCGGATCAAGGCGCGCCGGTCCGAGGCCAAGATGGCGATCCGCCGTTTCACCGACGACGTCAGTTTTCAGGTGGGCAAGGAGTCCAAGGACCGACTGCGGCAGATCCAGCGAGTCCTGCGTGATCACTTCACCTCGATCGCCGAGCAGACGCTGCGTTCGCTCAACGAGTCGCTTCGGTCGGCGCAGGAGGCTGCGGCCGCCGACAACACGGACCGCACCGCTCGCATCGCTGCGCTGGAGAACGAGATGCGGGTGGTTGCCGAACTGAACTCTCGGGCAGTGGCACTCGTCAAGGACGTCGCGGTATGAGTGTGGCGGCTCTGGCTCGGGCACGCGACCTCATCTCGGCGGCACGATCGACGTACTCCGGTGATGCCGAAGCGTCCTGGATGCTCGACGAATGCCTGTACCGTCTGGACGAGCCGCTGCGAGTGGCCCTCGCGGGATCACTCAAGGCAGGAAAGTCCACCCTGCTCAATTCTCTTGTCGGGCAGGATATTGCCCCGACCGACGCAACCGAGTGCACGAAGGTCGTCACGTGGTACCGCAACGGCGTCACTCCTGCCGTCACGGCCTGGTACGACGGCGACCGGGCCGCGAACGTGCCGGTGCAACGGCGCGACGGGCGATTGACCTTCGACCTCGGGTCGTTGACGGCCGCACAGGTCGACCGACTCGACGTCGAATGGCCCGCAAGCGCTCTGGCGCAGACGACGATCATCGACACCCCCGGTACCTCGTCTCTCTCGCGAGACGTGTCGGCGCGCACGCTGGCGATGCTCACGCCCGAGAATTCGTCCTCGGGCGCAGACGCCGTCGTGTATCTGTTGCGCACCCTTAATGCCACGGACGTGTCGTTTCTCGGGCAGATCGGCGCACATGTGGGCGGCGATTCGGGACCGCTCGGGGTGATCGGTGTCGTTTCGCGGGCCGACGAGGTGGGTTCGGGGCGGATGGACGCGATGATGTCGGCCAAGGAAGTCGCTGCGCGATTCGCGTCCGAACTCGAGGCCACCGGCCTGTGTCAGGCGGTGGTTCCGGTCGCTGGATTGTTGGCGCTCGGCGCTGAAACGTTGCGGCAGAACGAGTTCGCAGCGTTCGAGATGCTCGCTACCGTGCCGACCGAGGATCTGCAGTTGGCGATGCTCTCGGCCGATCGGTTCGTACGCGCGGAGAGCACGCTGCCCGTCGACGCATCGCTGCGGGCCAGCATCGTCGACCGTTTCGGGCTGTTCGGCATTCGGATGGCAGTGACGTTGATTCGGCTCGGGGTGCGCGATTCACCCACGCTGGCTGCCGATCTGGTCGAGCGCAGCGGGCTGACCGAACTTCGTTCGGTGATCGACGTGCAATTCGGTCAACGCGCCGACCAACTGAAGTTGCATTCGGCTCTGGTTGCCCTGCAACGGATCCTGGAGTTCAGGCCGGAATCCCGCGCGCTGCGCACCGAGGCCGGCCGAATGCTCGCCGACGTGCACGGTTTTGCCGAACTGCGTCTGCTCGGCCGATTACGCTCCACCACACCGAAACTGCCCGACGGCGCGCTGCTCGAGCTGCAGCGCATCATCGGCGGCTTCGGCATCGCCGCCACCGAACGTCTCGATCTGCCTCCCGATGCCGGACGCGCTCAGCAGCGCGACACCGCGCTGGCGGCCGTGCACAAGTGGCGAGCATTGTCCGAGCATCCACTGCTGGACCGGTTCACCTCGACCTCGTGCGCCACGGCGGCCCGCAGCGCCGAAGGGATACTCGCCTCACTGGCGTGAGGATCCTCGGGGTATGAGGGCCACGATCGTGGCGGCCGCAGCAGTCCCCGCCACGACGAACGGCCCCCACTGCAGGACGCCGCCGAGCAGGGCGGAGGCGTCGGACACGAAGGTCGAGAACGTGACGGCCGCTCCAATGGTCAGGAGTCCGACCGCTCCCATCAGGACCTTGGACGACATCGCCGCGTTGCGCAGTAGATTCAGAGCGACGAATCCCAGCAGCACGAGCACCGCCGCTGCGGCCCCGCTGGAGAGCAGCGTTGCCGAGGCGGTGTTGCGGACGTCGGCGGCACTGGCCGTCGAATCCTGCTGTGACACCGCAGTTTCGACGCCGGAGAGCACCGACTCCCAGTTCAGGGCGATCGCGGCGGCCAACCCGAGGACCAGTGCCGCTGTCAGAGCCCACAGGACACTCGCGACCTTCGGCAGGACCGAGTGAGTGGGCTCCTGCCGTGGCCGCAGTGGCTCGACGGCAACATCGGGCCGCGGTGGTTGCGGTCGGGGAGGCCGGGGCTTCCGCGATGTCGGGTCGTTCTGTTCTTCGGCCACGTGCAGGAGTCTATCCGCCGGCGGTGACTTGCTGCGGTCTCAGCGCAGCACCACCGGCACACCCTCGTACGGACGCAGGGTCATCGGGAAGCTGTTCAGCTCGTCGACGGTGGCGATCTCGTTGTCGTCGGAGACGTCGATGGCAGTGGTGCCGGGCACCAGATGCTTCGACTGGATGGTCGCGCTGATCTCCTCGGACGAGAAGTTGAGCACCGTGGCCTGGATGGTTCCCTGCCCGAGCTCGTGCACCATCACCAGCAGGCCCTTGTGCGAGACCGTCGGAATGTCGATCTGCTGGGCGGTGGCGATACCGAACTTCTTGCGCAGCTCGATGATTCGGGCCAACTGGCGGGCGAACGACTGCGGATCCGCCAGCTGCTCCGGGAGCGAACCGTACAGGCTGCGCCCACGAGGGATGCCCGATTCCGACCGCACGGCCTCGGGGAAGTACCCCATCAGATCGTGTGCGCCGCGGTTGATCCAGCGGGTGTCGCCTTCGCGAATGAGGTCGTCGACCTCCTCGGCTGCGATCGGCAGGATGCCCAGCAGATCCCAGCCGGACAGTGCGAACACGCCCGGCTGCAACGCGTTGTACATCGCGAGCAGTAGGTGGGCCCGCTTGACCGTCTCGATGTCTCGCTCGTCCATCCGGTCCAGATCGCGGATGCCGAGCGATGCGGTGATCACACTTGCTGTGGTGCAAGCGATTCCGTTGGTGGTGAACGTCCGGTTGTACGGTGCCCAGCGCCCGGTGAGTCGATCGGTCAGTTCACCGCGGATGCGATCGCCCAGATCGCTGCCCTTGACAGCCTCGCCGCCGTAGGTGAACTCGTCCTCGGCGTGCAGGGTCGCGAAGTGGATCAGCTCGAACGTCATCTCGTCGTGGTTCTGCAACGCGTGCACAAGAGACGCCGTGTCGACGCCGTGATCGCGGGCCAGAGTCATGGTGAGCCTGAGGAATTCGGTGTTTCCCATGACGAGCGCATGCTGATAGGCCGGGCGATTGATGAAGTCGTACGACAGATCGGCACCGTTGGCACCCATGGCCTTGATGTCGTCGATCGTCAGGTTCAGCTCCTGGAAGGTGAACCCACCCATCTTGCGCACCACGCTGGCGATCAGATGGTTCGCCGCCTCGGACAGCGGATGGCCCTCGGACCAGCCCGGTCCTTCGGCTCGACGCTCCACACCGAGAAAACCGTTGGCGTCCAACCGCAATGCACCTGCACCCAGATCGGCGATGGAATGGCATGCGTCGCCGATCACCAGTCGCATTCCGGCGAAGGAGGGATCGAGCCAGTTGATCGACGGCTGACCGGCCTTGAAGTAGTGCAGGTACACCCAGCGACGCTCGACGCCGTCGATGCCGACGACGGGAGGCGTTGCGCTCCAGTTGGTTTCCTTCACGCCGAGCTCGTAGAAGATCACGCGCTGCAGCTGACCGATGATGTATCCGGCGCGGGCGAGATTGGCCTCGGCCTCGGCGTCGATGTTCTGCGAATCGGCCCCGGCGCGCACTCGCGGCAGCAGATGCCAGTCCTGCGGTTCGATCTCGACCATGTGGTAGATACCGGGGTAGTCGGCCACGGCCATCTCGGCGAGTCGGAAGTCCGCGCCTTTACCGGTGTGGCCTGGCACGATGTCGTCGATCACGATGCCGTCGTACGCCGAGGCCACCACGCAGAGGCGTCGGAACTCTTCTTCCGATCCGAACGCGGGGTCGATCTGCATGCCGATGCGGTCGAAGTGTCCGTCGACCGAGGGAGTCGGGCGCCAACCGTGGATGCCGCCGGCCACCTTCACCGGGCCGGTATGTACTGCGGTGACACCGATTTCGGAGAAGGCCTGCCACAATTTCTCGTCGCCGAGAGTGCTCAGGAAGCTCGTCTGCGGGGCGTTGATCACCGAGATGGGGTACGCGGTGAACCACACCGGTGCGCGCTCGACGGCGGCGCGAGGATCGGGGTCGGCATACGGGTTCTGCCACATGCTGCCCTTGCCCGAGAGTTGCTCGGCAATCAACTTGGCGTCCCGCAACATCGACTGTTCGGTGAGCCAGTCCACGTACTCGGGATTCGACGCCACCGGCTCGCTGTCGGGGGTGGGACTGTTGCTCCGATTGGCGCGACGCACTGATGGTCGAAGTGGTTTCGGCCGAGCCGGATAGAACTTCTCGTCGTAGGTGATCTCGCTCGGTTCGTGCTGCACTTCGGGATCCATGTGCCTCCGTAGCCTCGCTTTTCTTCAACCCTACGTAGGGCGCGGCCGATCCGCAGGGTTGTGGTTCCCCTAATCGACGACCGGTGAAACCTGGCTCGCCGACCGGTGAAACCTACGCCGAACTACACGGATGTGATTCGTCAGGGGCCTTTTCCTTCGATATGCGAACGTCATCGAATCGAGACCGCCTGGTGTGGAATGTCTGATTCCTTTAGGACATAGTGAGTCAGGTACCAACTGACCCATCTGTCACACCAGACTCATGAGTCACATCCCCTTCAGCTACAGGAGTTGTTCATGCGACGTCTTGCCCGCACATCGATCCTGGCCTCGACGGCCGCTCTGGCCGCCGCCATCGGTGCGGTTGCCCTCGCACCTGCCGCATCGGCCGAACCTGACCCCGAACCCGTCGGCCCGCTCGGCTCGGTCGTTCTCGAAAGCCCCGACCTGGTGGTGACCATGGCCGCCGTCTGCGACACCACGGTCGAGGACGCACCCGAAGGTGGCGTCGTCGCACTGCAGGTCAAGGTCGACAACGTGGGCGCAGACGACGCGTCGAACGTCAACGTCAACTACGGCGCACTGCCGGGCGTGCAGGGTCAGAACTTCGAGGAGACCATCGAAGCGGGCCAGTCCGTCACCTACTCGGTGCCCAGCGTCGACCGCGAATGGGTTGCTCGCCCCGCAGGTGCCGCAGCGTTCGCCAGTGCACTCGACGCCGATTTCATGAACAACATCACCGCCGGCCTGCTCAGTTACAGCTGCATCCCGGCCCCGGTCGAGGAGCCTGCCGAGTAGTTCCTCTCTCCACGCTTTCTCCCCGCTGCGCCGCGACGATCCCTGCTGATCGTCGCGGCGTACTGCTGTGGAGGGACTTCGCCCCACGTGAGCAGAAGCTCGTAGCGGGGGTCGAGTTTCCGCTCACGTGCGCGCAGCGCTCCTCCCGGGGAACAAATTCGCCACACCCTCCGTTGTGCAGGTCAGCAGCCTTGAGTGGATGAGGCTCAAGTTGGAAGTTGACGGAGAAGATCCCGTTGTGCAAACTTGAGCGGAGTTCGCTCACCCAGGGACTGAATCCACGCAATAACAGGAGGAAACATTATGGCTCGTGCGGTCGGTATCGACCTCGGGACCACCAACTCGGTCGTGTCCGTCCTCGAGGGCGGCGAACCGGTTGTCGTCGCCAACTCCGAGGGATCACGCACCACCCCGTCGATCGTCGCTTTCGCCAAGAACGGTGAAGTGCTGGTCGGCCAGCCCGCGAAGAACCAGGCGGTCACCAACGTCGATCGCACGATTCGCTCCGTGAAGCGCCACGTCGGCACGGACTGGAACGTGGAGATCGACGGCAAGAAGTACACCCCTCAGGAAATCTCCGCGCGCACGCTGCAGAAGCTCAAGCGCGACGCCGAGGCCTACCTGGGCGAGGAAATCACCGACGCGGTCATCACCGTTCCCGCCTACTTCGAGGACGCACAGCGTCAGGCCACGAAGGAAGCCGGCCAGATCGCCGGCCTCAACGTCCTGCGCATCGTCAACGAGCCCACCGCGGCCGCTCTCGCATACGGCCTGGACAAGGGCGACAGCGAGCAGACCATTCTCGTGTTCGACCTCGGTGGCGGCACGTTCGACGTCTCGCTGCTGGAAATCGGCGACGGCGTCGTCGAGGTCCGTGCGACGTCCGGCGACAACCACCTCGGTGGCGACGACTGGGACGAGCGCATCGTGACCTGGCTCGTCGACAAGTTCAAGGCTCAGAACGGCATCGATCTGACCAAGGACAAGATGGCGCTGCAGCGTCTGCGCGAGGCCGCCGAGAAGGCGAAGATCGAACTGTCCTCCGGGCAGAGCACCTCGATCAACCTCCCGTACATCACGGTCGACGGCGACAAGAACCCGCTGTTCCTCGACGAGCAGCTCAGCCGCTCCGAGTTCCAGAAGATCACCTCCGACCTGCTCGACCGCACCCGTGCGCCGTTCCAGGCAGTGGTCAAGGACTCCGGCATCGCCGTCAAGGACATCGACCACGTCGTGCTCGTCGGTGGTTCGACGCGTATGCCCGCAGTCTCCGAGCTGGTCAAGGAACTCTCCGGTGGACGCGAGCCCAACAAGGGCGTCAACCCGGACGAGGTCGTGGCCGTCGGTGCTGCACTGCAGGCCGGTGTCCTCAAGGGTGAGGTCAAGGACGTTCTGCTCCTCGACGTCACGCCGCTGTCCCTCGGCATCGAGACCAAGGGTGGCGTGATGACCAAGCTCATCGAGCGCAACACCACCATCCCGACGAAGCGGTCCGAGACCTTCACCACCGCTGACGACAATCAGCCCTCGGTGCAGATCCAGGTCTTCCAGGGTGAGCGCGAGATCGCCTCGCACAACAAGCTCCTCGGCTCCTTCGAGCTCACCGAGCTGCCCCCGGCTCCTCGCGGCGTCCCGCAGATCGAGGTCACCTTCGACATCGACGCCAACGGCATCGTGCACGTCACGGCCAAGGACAAGGGCACCGGCAAGGAGAACACGATCAAGATCCAGGACGGCTCCGGCCTGTCCAAGGAAGAGATCGACCGCATGGTCGCCGACGCGGAAGCTCACGCAGACGAGGACAAGGCTCGTCGCGAAGAGGCCGAGGTCCGCAACCAGGCCGAGTCCCTCGTCCACCAGACGGAGAAGTTCGTCAAGGACAACGAGGACAAGGTCGACGCCGAGCTCAAGGGACGCGTCGAAACCGCCATCGCCGACGCCAAGACGGCTCTCGCGGGCAGCGACATCTCGGCAGTCAAGACCGCCGTGGAGAAGCTCTCGACCGAGTCGCAGGCTCTCGGCACCGCCATCTACGAGGCTCAGGCCAAGGAGCAGGGCGGCGCAGAGGGTGGCGCGCAGGCCGCTGACGACGGTGTCGTCGACGCAGAGGTTGTCGACGAGCCCGCCGACGACACGGACAAGAAGTGACGTCGGGTAACACCGAGCAAGAACCGGTCACTTTCGTGGACAAGCGAAAGATCGATCCCGAGACCGGTGAAGTACGGGAAGGTGACGCAGTTCCGGAGCCCCTGGTGGGCACCGGGACCGCGCCCCAGCCCGACTCGGTGGACGAAGGGACCGTCGACGGTGACGTAGTGGAGGACCCGCGTGATACGCAGGTCGCCGAACTCACCGCAGATCTGCAGCGCGTCTCGGCGGAGTACGCCAACTACCGGCGTCGCACCGACCGTGAGAAGCAGACCGGAGCGGAGAACGCGAAGGCGTCCGTCGTCTCGCAGCTTCTTCCGGTTCTCGACGACCTCGAGCGAGCCCGCCAGCACGGCGATCTCGAAACCGGACCGCTCAAGGCAGTGGCAGACAAGTTGGCAGGGGTGTTCTCGAACATCGGCCTGACCACTTTCGGAGCCGAGGGCGACGCCTTCGACCCGGCCATCCACGAGGCCGTCTCCCACGAGGGCGACGGCAGCAGTCCGGTCGTCGGAACGCTGATGCGCAAGGGCTACAAGCTCGGCGAGCGCGTCCTGCGGACCGCGATGGTCGGCGTCGTGGACAGCGCAGGTCAGGACACAGCAACACCGGAATCGGATGCACCCGCGTCCGACGAGCAGTAGACAGAAATAGCGCGAGAGGAGGAAACGCCCGGTGAGCCAGCGGGAGTGGATCGAGAAGGACTTCTACAAGGAGCTGGGCGTTTCCTCCAGCGCGACTGCAGAAGAGATCAAGAAGGCGTACCGAAAGTTGGCCAGGGACAACCATCCCGACGCCAATCCCGGCAACGCCTCGGCCGAGAACAAGTTCAAGGCGGTCAGTGAGGCGCATGCCGTTCTCGCCGACCCGGCCAAGCGCAAGGAATACGACGAAGCACGACGGCTGTTCGCCTCCGGCGGCTTCGGTAGCCGTGGCGGCGGTGGATTCTCACCCGGCGCAGGCGGATTCGGCGGCGGTGGCCAGACCTTCGACGTCGGTGACATCTTCGGTCAGGGCGGCGGCGACGGCGGAATCGGCGACCTCTTCGGTGGCCTGTTCAATCGAGGCGGCGCACAGCAGCGCCCCCAGAACAATCGGCCCCGACGGGGCAGCGACGTCGAAACCGAGACCTCGCTGCAGTTCCGTGAAGCGGCGCAAGGCGTGACGGTCCCCTTGAAGTTGACCAGCCCGTCCTCGTGCACCACCTGCCACGGCAGCGGCGCGAAGCCCGGAACCAGCCCGCGGGTGTGCCCCAAATGCAACGGCCAAGGCGTAGTCAACCGAAACCAAGGCGCGTTCGGCTTCAGTGAGCCGTGCGACGACTGCCGCGGAACCGGATCCATCATCGACGACCCGTGCGTCGACTGCCGCGGAACCGGAGTGCAGAACCGCACCCGCACCATCACCGTGCGTGTCCCGGCCGGCATCAGTGACGGCCAGAAGGTGCGCCTCGCCGGTCAGGGCGAAGCCGGCCTGCGCGGAGCGCCGTCGGGCGATCTGTTCGTAACGGTTCGCGTCAAGCCCGACAAGGTGTTCGGCCGCACGGGCGACGACCTGACGGTGACCGTTCCGGTGAGCTACGGAGAACTGGTGCTCGGCACCACGCTGTCGGTGCCCACCCTCGAGGGGCGCGTCGGCGTGAAGGTTCCACCGGGAACCGTCGACGGCCGAGTGCTGCGGGTGCGTGGCCGCGGTATCCCGAAGAAATCCGGTACCGGCGATCTGATGGTGACCGTCAAGGTTGCCGTCCCACAGAAACTGGACGATGCTGCTACCGACGCTCTGAAGACTTATCTGGAAGCCGAGAAGGCCAGCGGATTCGACCCGCGGGCCGGGTGGGCAGGTGTGTGATGTCGGTCCCTCCCGAGGGTGGACCTGCGAAAGCCGGTGGCGGGCAAGCTGACCCCGACGCCCAGGTCTTCGTGATCTCCGTCGCGGCGCAGTTGGCGGGCATGCACGCGCAGACGCTGCGTACCTACGATCGACTCGGCTTGGTCACCCCTCATCGCACCACCGGCGGTGGGCGCCGCTACTCCCCGCGTGACGTCGCACTGCTTCGTGAAGTGCAGCGACTCTCGCAGGACGAAGGCGTCAACCTCGCCGGCATCAAGCGCATCATCGAGCTCACCAACCAGGTCGAGGCACTGCAGGCGCGGGTGTCCGAGCTGGCCCAGGATCTGGCCAACGTGCACGCCAGCTATCGCCGCGACCTGGTCCCGATCCAACGCAATGCCCTGGTGGTCTGGAAGCCGAAGCACCAGCGCTAGTTCGCTTCTTCGCAAACGCGCGCGCATTTGTCAGGTGCGCGCATTCTCGTCGGTCATTCGGTCACTATTCCGCGAGCGTTCAGCAAACGCGCGCGCATTTGCGCAGGCGTGCCGGGCGACGGTGCCGAACCTCGGGCAGAGCTGGCCCACCAGGGTTGAGCCGGTTCACGGGAGTTGAGTGGCGGGTCTCCTGCTCACTTCTTCGCAAACGCGCGCGCGTTCGTCAGGTGCGCGCGGATTCGCCAGCGATCGGGTCACCATTCCGCGCGCGTTCAGCAGACGCGCGCGCGTTTGCTGGCTCGACCCGGGGGCGGCGGTACCGGCAATGGGCGAACCGCGCGCGGGTTTGCGAGACACCCGGCGTCGGCCCCTATTCTGGTCCACATGCAGGCGTGGAGTTCGACGGTCGTTCAGTATCACCGCCTTCGGAACGATCTCGCGGTGATCAGACTCGAAGGCGACGCGGTGCCGTTCCAAGCCGGACAGTCGGTGTCGGTCACAGTTCCCCAGAACGCTGCGCTGACGCGGCGCTACTCACCCGCACTCCCGCCTTCGCGAGACGGAAAGCTGGAGTTCCACGTTCGAGCCGTTCCGGCCGGTTGGGTGAGCGGATCGATCGTCAACGAGACGCGGCCCGGTCATGTGTGGCAGATCAGCGATCCGCAGGGCAGTCTGCACGTCGACGATTCGGGGCGCGACGTCGTCATGATCGCGGGCGGTACCGGCCTCGCTCCGTTGCGCGCGATACTGCTCGACCTCACGCGCCGCGAACAGCCGCCGAACGTGACGCTGTTCGTCGGCGGCAAGTCTCCCCGCGACCTGTATGCCGGGGACATGCTGTGGTTGATGGCGGCGGAGTTCCCGTGGTTGACGGTGGTACCCGTGGTCGATCAACTGCACGAGCCGTGGGCGTCGGATCGATGGAACGACCGCATTCATGCCGAGATCGGTTCCAGCGCATCATTCTTCGAGCCCGAGCATTGCTGGGAGGGCAGTGTGGCCGACGTCGTCGCCACCCAGGGGCCGTTCCCGGATCGCCAGATCCTGGTCTGTGGCTCACCCGGAATGGAGGCGGCGACCGTGCGCGCGCTCGTCGAGATCGGCACACCACTAGACGCCATCCGCCGCTGAACGCTCAGAAATCAGGGCAGCTGCAGAATCCGTCGCAGATGCGCCAGGTCTTCGGCAGATATCGTCGTGAATTCCGGCGGAGGGGCGTCGGCGATGGCTCGGGCCTTCTCGGCGAGGAGGCGTCCGGCATCGGTGAGTCCGATGATTCGGCGTCGGCGATCGGTGGGGTCTTCGGTACGGACCACCAATCCACGTTTTTCCAACTCTCGAACGTTGAGCGAGACGTACGGCGCATCGGAGGCGAGGATCTCGGCCAGCTCGGTGACCGTCCGATCGCCCGTGAGCAATCTGGTCAGCAGCTTGGCTCGCAGAAAACTCATCCCGGTGGCGTCGGCGACGGCTCGGCGGGTGTCGTGCTTCTCGAGCATCAGCGCGCGCATCTCGCGCCAGACAAGGGCCGCCTCTGAGCCGGTCATACGAGCACCGGTTGGTCGATTCGTTCGGCGGTCGCGCGTGCCCATCGGCCGGTGGTGACCACTGCGAGCACGGTGACGACCACGCCTGCGCCTGCGATGACGAACCACGCTGGTACTGCGGCGGCGGTGAAGCCGTCGGAGATCTCGCCGACGATGCTCGCCGTGACGATGGATCCGACGACGGCCACGCCGAGCGATTGACCCACCTGCCTGCTCGTCGACGCGATGGCGGATGCCACTCCGGCCTGACTGCGCGGCATTCCGGACACCGCGGTGTTGGTGATCGGGGCGTTGACCATGCCGAAGGATATTCCGAAAATCACGTATGCGACGGCCAGCCACGCGAACGACGTCGTCGGAGTCAGTCGGGTGAGCATCAGCGCCGAGGCCACGAAGCCGATTCCCGCGACGAGCAGCGGAATGCGCGCTCCCAGGGTGCCGACGATGCGACCGGAGATCGGCGCGAAAATCAGCGTCATCAACGCCATCGGCAGGGTGTAGAGACCGGCGTGCAATGGTGAGTATCCGCGCACGTCCTGCAGGTAGAGGGTGTTGAGGAACAGAAATCCGCCGAGGGAAGCGAACGCGCACACAGCGATTACCGTCGCTCCGCTGAACGGCGCGCTTCGGAAGAACTTCAGTTGGATGAGCGGTTCCTCGATTCGCGACTCGACCACCAGTAGCCCGACGAGAGAGCCGACGGCGACGGCACCGGTGAACACGATCAGCGGCGATCCCCACCCCTTCGCGGGACCTTCGATGATGGTGAACACCAGGGACGCAAGGAACGCGAAGATCAGGAACTGGCCGGCGGGATCGAACTTGCGTGAGTGTTCGGCTTTGGATTCCGGGACGAATTTCAGTGTCATCGCCAGCGCGAAGATCCCGACGGGGACGTTGATCCAGAAGATGGACTGCCAGCCGGCACCGGTGACGAGGATGCCGCCCAGCGCTGGACCGGCCGACATGGAGATTCCGACGACGGCACCCCACATGCCGATGGCTCCGGCGCGTTCTTTCGGATCGGTGAAGGTGTTGGTGATGATCGACATCGCGACGGGATTCATCATCGAGCCACCGATTGCCTGGAGCATGCGGAAGGCGACGAGCCAGCCGAGCGACGGGGCGACGCTGCACAGCAGAGAACCGAGGACGAATGTTCCGGTGCCGATCAGGAAGAAGCGCTTGCGGCCGTACTTGTCGGCCATCGAGCCGCCGAGCATCAGCAGTGATGCCACGACCAGCGTGTATGCATCGATGATCCACTGCAGCCCCGAGACCGATGCATTCAGATCTGCGCGCATCGACGGCAGCGCGACGTTGACGATCGTGTTGTCGGTGCTGACGAGAAACAGACTCAGGCAGCAGATGCCGAGCACGAGATACCGGTGTCGTCGAGTCAGCTCGGCCACGTTCACCTCCGCGATAATGCTTGTATATCTACAACTATTACATGAGTACTCCTAAATTGTTCGACGAGCAAGTGAGATGCGGGCAGTGCATGCCCGATAGGGTGTGTGTCACAGACTTGCTCGAACCCGATTGCTCGCTGAATGGAGAACAACAGTGGCTTCCGAGATCGCACCAGGCGACCTGGTTCAGGCGTCCGGGCACGCCGGCCCGTGGAAGGTGCTCGAGATCCGTCAGGGTCTGGCGTTGCTCGAGCATCACGACGGCCATCGGTTGTCGGTACGCACCACCACGGTCGAGGTGGTGCGCAAGGCGTCGAGCAGTGAAGGTTCGGCTCGGCAGGACGAGACGGAGACCGACAGCCCCTCACTGTTCGACGAGAGCTGACTTACCTCCTCTTTCCGTCGACGGCGTATTTCTGGCGTAGCGACTTCGAGATCTGCTTGTACTCCCGCAGCTTCTCGCTGCGCGCTCGGGCGTCGTGCCGCGAGGTGACCCAGGCGTTCTCCCGCAACAGTTTTCGGTAGTTTCCCAACCTTCTCTCGGTGAGCTCACCCGCATCGACGGCGGCAAGGACCGCACATCCGGGTTCGTGTTCGTGCGCGCAATCGCCGAATCGACACGACGCGGCGAGTTGATCGATGTCGGAGAAAGCGCTCGCCACAGCGTCTTCCGATCCCTGGACGCCCACCGAACGCAAACCCGGGGTGTCCAACAGCACCAGGCTCGAGGAAGGAATCGGCACCAATTCCCGATGCACCGTCGTGTGCCTGCCTTTGCTGTCGCCCTCGCGGGTAGCACCGGTAGCGAGAACCGAACCACCCAACAGGGCGTTGCCGAGTGTCGACTTTCCGGATCCCGACGGTCCGATCAGTGCAACCGTGCCGCGCAGATGTGCTGCCAGCGAATCGATTCCGCCGTCCGACACTGCACTGGTGCTGCACACGGTGACGCCCGGCGCGGCGGCCAGCAACAATTCTTCGGCGACGCTACCGCTGTCGGTCTTGGTGATCGCGAGAACAGGAACAGCGCCGCTGCCCCAGGCGAGGGTGATGTAGCGCTCGACGCGACCGAGGTCGAGGGCGGTGTCCGACGCCACCGTGACGACAACGGTATCGACGTTGGCTCCGAGAACCTGTGTGTCGGATGTGGTTCCGGCGGAGGCGCGTTCGATGGCGGTCCGGCGCGGGAGAATGGCCATCAGCCGGAACGATTCTTCGTCGAGTGCCACCCAATCCCCGGTACAGATGGCACCGCCCGTACATCGAGCGATTCCGTTCTCGGTGACGGCATCGAATCCACCGCGGTCGACGCGAACGACGCGGGCGAGAACTGCGTCCTGAGAGAGCTTTTCGAACTCATCCAGCCAATGCTGATCGAGGCCGTAGTGAAGTAGAGAGGACATGCGAGGGTTCCTTCGGAGAGGAGTGACGTGGGCTCGGGTGTGCGCTCGTCCAGGTGGCCACGATGCCCACCTCCTCACTGTTGGAATGCATGAAAAGAAACCGTCGACGGCAAAGTAGCAGCCGTCGACGGTTTCTGAGAAGCGAATTTATCGGGTGAGGTTGGTGCCCTCCGCCGGTGCTGCGAGCGCGGTCAGGAAGGAGCGGGCCCAGCGATCGACGTCGTGGGCGAGAACCTGCCTGCGCATGGCGCGCATCTGGCGCTTGCCCGCCTCCGGTTCCTGTTCGAGGGCTCCGATGATCGCGTCCTTGACGCTGTCCAGGTCGTGTGGGTTGCACAGGTATGCCTGGCGCAGTTCGGCTGCGGCACCGGTGAATTCGCTGAGCACCAGGGAACCACCGAGATCGCTGCGGCAGGCCACGTACTCCTTGGCGACGAGGTTCATGCCGTCGCGCAGCGGAGTGACCAGCATGACGTCGGCGGCGACGAAGTAGGCCAGCAGGTCGTCGCGGGGGATCGGCCGGTGCAGGTAGTGCACCACCGGGTGGCCCACCTGGCCGTATTCGCCGTTGATGCGTCCCACCTGCTGCTCGATTTCGCCGCGCATCGCGACGTAGCTCTCGACGCGTTCACGGCTGGGCGTCGCCAACTGCACGATGACGTTCTCGGCCGGGTCGACGCGGCCCTCTTCGAGCAGTTCGCGGAACGCGTTGAGCCGAACGTCGATTCCCTTGGTGTAGTCCAGGCGATCGACGCCGAGCATGATGCGCTTGGGGTTGCCCAGATCCTTGCGCAGTTGCTTGGCGCGATCGCGGACGGCCTTGGAACGCGATTTGGTGTCGAGGTCACCGGAATCGATGGAGATCGGGAACGCGCCGACTCGCACGGTCCGGAAGCCGACCTGCACGACGCCCAACTTGGACCGCACTCCGACGGTTCCGCGGGACGTGGTTCCCCCGGCGAGGCGTCGGGCAAGGTAGAGGAAGTTCTGCGCGCCGCCGGACAGGTGGAAACCGATGAGGTCGGCACCGAGCAGTCCTTCGACGATCTCGGTGCGCCACGGCATCTGCATGAACAGCTCGATCGGCGGGAACGGGATGTGCAGGAAGAACCCGATGGTCAGGTCGGGGCGCAGCATCCGCAGCATCTTCGGGACGAGCTGGAGCTGATAATCCTGGATCCAGACCGTCGCGCCCTGTGCTGCAGCCTCGGAGGTCTTCTCGGCGAACCGTCGGTTGACCTCGACGTAGGCGTTCCACCAGTCGCGGTCGTACTCCGGCTTGACGATGACGTCGTGATAGAGCGGCCACAGCGTCGCGTTGGAGAAGCCCTCGTAGTACTGGGTGTATTCCTTCTCGCTGATCGTGACCGGACGCAGCTGCAAGCCGTCCTCGACGAAGGGTTCGACGTCGACGTCCGAGACGCCGACCCACCCCACCCACGCGCCCTTGTTGGCGCGCAGAATCGGTTCGAGAGCGGTGACCAACCCGCCAGGGCTTCGCTTCCATCGCGTGCTCCCGTCCGGGAGCTTTTCCATATCGACCGGCAACCGGTTGGCTACGACGACAAAATCCGAACCCTGCGAGGCGTCAGCCACAACTGTCCAATCCGCTTGTAGATCCTTGGGTAAACAGTCCTGCGAAGAGTGTCAGTCGGTCTTCGCTACGGGATCTATACCCAACATCGACAGCAACATGCGGCATTCGTCGGCATCGGTCGCGTAGGCCGCGACGACGCGCTGAGCCTGGCTGGCCGTCTCGTACTCGAGTGGGACGATGTCTTCGTCGGCGATGTCGTTGTCGGTGGAGGTCTTGGCAGGCATGGTGTTCTCCGTACTCTCTGCTGGGCTTACACGGTGTTCGTTGGTCCCGACTCTATGTAAATGTGGCGCCCCATCGCCAGTTCCCGATGCCATAGGCTGCAGCAAATGACCGATTCTGTGCCGCTCCGCCATGCTCGGACAGTGGTGGAGGTGCCTTCTCCGGCCACCGGCTCCGCGATTCTGCGCCGTACCGTACGACGGCATCGCACCCGCCTGATCGTCTCGTCGCTGCTGTTCGGGGTGCATCAACTGTGCGAAACGATGGTCCCGGTGGCGATCGGACTGATCGTCTCGCGGGCCATCGACACCGGTGATGTGACCGCGATGGTTGTCTCGTTGGTCGGTCTGGCGGCCTTGTTCGTCACCCTGTCGTACGCGTGGCGTATCGGTGCCCGCATCATCGTCGTCGCGATCGAGCGGGAGGCGCATCTGGTGCGCGTGGAGGTCGCCGGCCGCGTCCTCGATCCGCGGGGTGTGCGTACCGAGCTGTCGGCGGGGGAGCTGCTGACGGTCTCGACGTCCGACGCCGAGAAGGAGTCGTGGATCCTCGATCTGATCGCGCGGGTCTTCGCATCGGCCGTGGCGGTCGTCGCGTCTGCCGTAGCGCTGATCGTGATCGACGTTCCGCTCGGTCTCGCCGTGGTCATCGGGACGCCGGTCATCCTGATCGCGCTGCAACGTCTCGCTCCGTTGCTCACTCGTGCTGCCACCGCGCAGCAGGCCGAGGTGGCCACTGTGTCGGGTATGGCCACCGATCTGGTCAGCGGTGTTCGGCCGCTACGCGGAATCGGTGCCGAGAATGCCGCGACGCAGCGATTCGTGACGTCGAGTCGAACGGCGTTGGCCGCGACTCTGAAGCTGGCTCGCGCAAACAACGTCTATCAGGGCCTCTCGGCGACGGTCAACGCGTTGCTGGCCGTCGGGATCGCCGGTACCGCAGGTTGGTTCGCGCTGCAGGGCCGCATTTCGGTCGGTGAGTTGATCACCGTCATCGGCCTTGCGCAGTTCGTCATCGAACCCCTGACCGGATTGGCGAGGATCCCCGGCGTCGTGGCGATGGTGCGCGGATCGGCCGACCGGCTGGCCCTGGTGCTCGGTGCGGATCACGTTCTGCCGCAGTCGGAATCGGCGGTGCCCGCAGGCTCCGACCTCGGTGTCGACGACATTCGGTTCCGATCGCTCGACGGGCTCACGTTCCGTGCAGAACCGGGCGAGATGCTCGGTGTGGTCGCCTACCGGCCGCAGGACGGGGAAGCGCTCGCCGCGCTGCTGTCCGGTCAGATCTCCGACGCCGACTACACCGGATCGGTTCGCATCGGCGGCATTCCGGCGGGAGAGATCGATCTTCGACGCGCCCGCGAGACCGTGCTCGTCGAACCCCACATCACCGACCTGTTCGCGGGCACCGTCCGCAGCAACGTCACCGCCGGCCGGGAGCGGCCCGACGCCGAACTCGATGTCGTGCTGCAGGCCTCCGCGGCCACCGACGTCGTCGAATTGCACGCGGCCGGTCTCGATCACGCCGTCACCGACCGCGGAGCCAGCCTGTCCGGCGGCCAACGCCAGCGAGTCGCGTTGGCGCGAGCACTGTCCGTCGACGCCCCGGTCCTGGTCCTGCACGATCCCACCACCGCCGTCGACGCCGTCACCGAGCACGCCATCGCCCGCGGGATCGCCGAACTCCGGCACACCGAACGAGCGTCGCAGACAACGATTCTCATCACCACGAGCCCCGCGCTGCTGTCGGTGACCCATCGCGTTCTCGTCGTCGACGACGGCCGCGTCGTCGCCGAGGGAACGCACCACGATCTCGCGTCCTCGGACGCGCAGTACAAGGAGACGGTGCTGCGATGACCGCCCCCGAACTGCTTCCCATCGCCACCGGTGCGCGCTCCGGTCGGTGGTTGCTGGAACAGCTGAAGCTGCGAAAGACCCGGACAGCGGTGACGCTGCTGCTCGGCGCAGTTGCCGCGGCCATGTCGCTGGTGCCCGTCTACGTACTCGGTGTTCTGGTCGACCGCGTCCGCGACGGTGCAGACACGTCGGCGATCGTCGGGGTCGTCGTGGTGATCTCGGTGGCCGCGGTGATCGGCGGCATCGTCACCGGCTTCAGCGGCTACCTCATCAGCACACTCGGTGAGGGCATTCTGGCGTCGCTGCGCGAGGCCGTCGTGCGGCGCGCACTGCATCTGCCCGTTGCCACACTGGAACGAGTGGGCAAGGGCGACTTGCTCTCCCGGGTGGGCGACGACGTCGCGGTGATGGCCAAGTCGATCGGCGAGGTGATCCCGCAGCTCGTCGGGGCGTTCCTGCTCGTATGCCTGAGCATGATCACGATGCTCGGCATCGACTGGCGGCTCGGCCTGGCTGGGCTCGTCGCGCTGCCGATGTATGTGCTTGCGCTTCGGTGGTATCTGCCGCGCTCGGCACCGAAGTACGCGGCCGAACGGGTCGCGATGGGCGAGCGAGCCCAATCGTTCGTCAGCAGCATGCAGGGCGCGAAAACCGTTCGCGCGTACGGGCTCGAGTCGGCGCACCTGGGCGAGATCGACAGAGCGTCGGCGAAGGCCCGGGACATCGGCGTCGACGTGTTCCGGTTGTTCACCCGATTCGGATCGCGGAGCAATCGCGCCGAATGCGTCGGATTGTCGGTGATCCTGCTGGCCGGATTCCTGCTCGTGCGAGGCGATAACGTCACCGTCGGCGAGACCACAGCCGCAGCGCTGCTGTTCCACCGCCTGTTCAATCCGATCGGCACCCTGCTGTTCACATTCGACGACATCCAGTCCGCCGGAGCATCGTTGGCGCGCCTGGTCGGTGTCATCGACATTGCCGACGAGCGACCCGTGGGCGACGGTTCCGTACCCGCCGACGCCACCTTGGACGTCACCGATCTGCGGCACGAGTACGAATCCGGCCACGAGGTGCTGCACGGAGTGAACCTGCGGGTCGGCGCGGGCGAGACCGTCGCACTCGTCGGATCCACCGGCGCAGGCAAATCCACGATCGCAGCTATCGCGGCCGGTTCCATGGCGTCGACGTCCGGGACGGTTCGAGTCGGCGGTGCATCGCTGGATGCGCTGGGTAGCGCAGGATTACGGCGGCACGTGGCGATCGTCAGTCAGGAAGTCCACGTGTTCGCCGGCCGATTGATCGACGACGTGCTGCTCGCCGCCCCGGATGCCGGTCGCGACAACGTCGAAGCCGCGCTGCGCACAGTCGGAGCGTGGGCATGGGTCGAGGCGCTCGAGGAGGGCCTGGACACCGCGGTCGGCGAGGGGGGACACCAGTTGACCGCGGCCCAGTCGCAGCAATTGGCCTTGGCGCGACTGGTTCTCGCCGATCCGGCCGTCGCCGTGCTGGACGAGGCCACCGCGGAAGCCGGCAGTTCCGGTGCGCGAGACCTCGAAGCGGCGGCCGAGGCAGCGACCAGGGGGCGCAGCACGTTGATCGTCGCGCACCGGTTGACCCAGGCTGCTGCCGCCGACCGCGTGGTGGTTCTCGAACACGGCAGAATTCTGGAGCAGGGTCCGCACGAGGAGCTGGTCGCCGCCGGTGGGCGATACGCACAGTTGTGGGAGGCGTGGCAGGGTCGCTGACTGCTGTAGGGATTTGCCTAAAGGTATTAGGTTTGGATACGGTGTCCTCGAAAGAACGAGGAGGCCGGTATGGCACGCGCAGGATTGACCGCGCAGCGCATCGTGGCAGCAGGAGCGGATCTGGCCGATGAGGTCGGCTTCGATCGCGTCACCGCCAGTGAGCTGGCCAGACGCTTCGACGTCAAGGTCGCGAGCCTGTATTCGCACCTGAAGAACGCGCACGAGTTGAACGTCGGGATAGCGCTGCTGGCGTTGGAGGAACTGGCCGATCGGGTGTCCGAGGCCCTGGCGGGCCGAGCGGGCAGGGACGCGTTGGTTGCCGTCGCCAATGCGTATCTCGACTATTCGCGGGAGCACCCCGGTCGCTATGCGGCGACGCAATTTCCACTCGATCACGAGACTGCTCTTGCAAGTGCGGGAGTGCGTCACTCGGCGATGATGAAAGCGATCCTCCGGGGGTACGACCTCGGTGAAGAGGATCAGGTACATGCAGTTCGATTGCTCGGCAGTGTGTTTCACGGCTATGCCAGCCTCGATGCGTCTGGCTCGTTCGGTCACAGTGCGCCCGACTCGCAGCAGTCCTGGGCTCGCATCCTCGACGGAATCGACACACTTTTACAGCACTGGAGGCAGTGACATGGAACCGATCTCCGAACGCGACATCAGGTCGTCGTTCGTCAACTCGTCCAAGGGGGACGCCGGAAGGCTTTCGCTTCCCGAAATGTTCGACGCTGTGCCGTGGGACGATCTCGACTTCTTCGGCTGGGTCGATCCCAAGCTCGCCGGGAGGAGCTACATCGTCGTTCCTTCCGGGGATCGCCTGTGTGGAATCTCGTTGCGTTACAAAGTCGGTGGACCACGCACCGCGCAGATGTGCAGCATCTGCCTCACCACGCACGCCAACGGTGGAGTGTCGCTGATGGCTGCCGCGAAGGCCGGAGAATCCGGCAGACGCGGCAATACGGTGGGCACCTACATCTGCTCGGACCTCGCGTGCTCGCTCTACGCACGCAAGAAGAAGACCCCGGCGTTGGGTCGTCAGTTCAAGGAGGACTTCGACGTCGAGACACGAACCGCGGCAGTCGAAGACAACATCGCCGCATTTCTCGCTCGCGTTCTCGATTGATCAACTGATGGTGTGTACTCGGATGCCGATCGCCTCGGGTTCGATGTCGTCGCGCAACGCGTCCAGCGGGCGCGGGAGCTGCTAGAGAGGGCAGATCTGGCTGTCGAACGCATCGCCCACGACACTGGATTCGGCACGGCAACGTCGCTGCGAAACCAGCTTGCTGCGGAGTTGGGGGTCTCGCCCAGCGCATATCGGGCGACATTCAGGGTGGGCGGTTGACGCTCCTACCACGAGGCACCGACATGTTCGGGTTCTCGAATAGTTTTGCGGGGCAATAGTTTTCGATTGCACTATGGTTGTCGGTCGAATGTTTGTTCGATACACTTGCTCCCATGACCACGGAGATCTGGCAACTGAGCGAGAGTGAACTCCTCGCCGAATCTGCCGCGGTCTCCCACGAAATTCAGTTGTTGGAGGCCCGGCGGATCGCCCTCGTCGCCGAGATCGACACCCGCGTATCCCGCGAGAAGCTTGGTTTCCCCGGACCCGCCGGATGGCTGACCTCCACCACCCTGATCTCACCGTCCAAGGCCACCAAGATCGTTGCCCTCGCCCGCGGCATGGCTGCCTTTCCCGACATCGCCGACGCCGTCAACACCGGCGTCATGTCCGTCGATCACGCCGCGCTGATCCTCACCTTCGCCGAAACACCGCCCAAGGACCTCCCGCAAAAGGGTCGCGACATGGCTCGCGCCGCCTTGATCAAGGCTGCGACAGGGCCCGACGCGCGCACCGGTCGGATCCGAGCAGCGATCACCAAGCTCGAGGACGAGTTCGGCGGCAAGAAACCACCCGCCGAAGACACCGACCGCAACGAACTCTTCGCCTCCAAGACGTTGAACGGGCGGCTGGTGCTGAAAGGTGATTTCGATGCGATCACCGGCGAAAAACTGCTCACCGCGCTCTCCCCGTTGACCGAACCCCGACCCGCCGCCGACGGCACCGAGACACCCAAAACCGGAGACGACCGCAGTCCCGCCAAGCGCAGAGCCGACGCCTTCGGACACATCCTCGACCAATACCTCGCCTCGAGCGATCGGCCCATCGAAGGTGGAGAACGACCGCACCTGAACCTGCACATCAGCCTGCGCGATCTCACCGACCTCCGCGACAGCGCCGACGCCGACGCCGACGCCGATGACATCACCGACGACGAAACCTCACGCGCAGCAGCCGAATCCGACGACGCGACCCAACCCGCCACCGCGGATCGTGGCGCGTATCGAGACTTGTTCGGCGACGGCACTTCGGTCGGGTGGCTGCCGTGGATGGGACCGCTCTCCCGCAATACTTCCCGGATGTTGGCGTGCGATTGTGTTCTCACCGCGATCGTGATGGACGAGAACGGGAACCCGTTGAACCTCGCCCGCACCGCCCGCACCGTCACCGCCAAACAACGCAAAGCCCTCACCGCCCGCGATCACGGTTGCGCGTTCCCCGGCTGCGGAAAACCTGCCGCCTGGACCGAAGGCCACCACATCTGGCACTGGGGCGACGGCGGACCCACCGACATGAACAACCTCGTCCTACTGTGCGGATTCCACCACCGCCTGATCCACCACAGTGACTGGGAAGTGTTCATCGGTACCGACAACCACCCCTGGTTTGTACCTCCGGCCACAGTGGATCCCTACCGACAACCCAGGCCATCCCACGCCCGTGCAGGCCCCCACATCGCCTGAAGCCGAAGAAAGACTCCAGCCCCGCACCGAGAACACGGTGCGGGGCTGGAAGAGGTTGTCCACGAGATTGATCAGAGTTGATCGAGTGCTGGATCACGAGCCGGCGCATCATCCGGACCGGATCTCCCAGCAGCCCGAGTCAACGTGTGGGCTACGGCCGCCAGTTCGCCAGACCGTAGTTGACGAGATCGACCATGGGGCTTCCGGCGGCGTACACGAGTCGCGTCGGGTCGAGTCCGTCCTTCTCCCTTCCGCTCAGCACACCGACGGCGTAGGGGTTGGCGGTGTGTTGCCAGAGCGGACCACCGGACCAACCCGGTCCGAGGTCTGCGCGCAAGGCGAATTCGAGCTCGCGGCCCGGACTGTCGTCGTCGATGTCGCGGATCCCCATGTCCAACTCGACGGCCGGTCGCTGACCGTAGCTGCCCGGATACCCCGACGAGACGTAACGCTTGTTGTAGTACTGATCTTCGCTGCCGAACGACGCAGTACCCATCCACCCGAGCGCCGAGCCCAGGGGCTTGAACAACTTGCAGATCGCGTAATCGTGCCCGGTCACATTGTCGTTCGTGTTGTAGCCGCGGTATGTCTGGACGTACGAACTTCCGTACGGGCGGTTGCCGTTCCGGAAGGCGGGGACGAACTCCATGCTCCACGAGCTCGCGCCCCACGGTGCGACGTGGCCGGCCGTCAGAAGCAGGTTCGGCCCCACGAGTACGCCGCTACCCCGCTTTCCTGCGCTGGTGAACACGATGCCGACCGTGCACATCGGGTAGAGAAGAGGGTTGGGTTCCTCGTGCACCAGTGGTTCGAGGAACGTCTCTCCTTCCACGGAGAACGACTGTACGACAGTAGGATCGGCGTGCGTTGCCCACGTCGGGCAGTAGGGCTCGGTGGACGACGAGTGGGCTGCTGCCGGTGCGTCGGCAGGGTCGAGTTCGACCTGGTGTTGTCCGGGAAGTACCTGTAGTAGCTCCAGGACATCGTCGGGAATGCCGCTGCGATCGAGCATGTATCCAGTGGAACGGATGGTACTGGTCATGATGATCCTCCGAATGGTGTGACACGGGCATGGGTGTGAGGGTGCGTATCGAAAGAAGGTGGAGCGAGTCAGGACTGCGGTGCCTGAACCAGACCCGCACCGACGTCCAGGGGATCGAAGCCCGGCGCGAGTGGGTCGCAGGTGGCGTCGCCGATGATCTTGGCCTGGAGTACGAGGGGACTCAGTTGCCCTTGCGTTCGGAGCTTTTCGGCCCAGAGAGCCGCCACGCCCGCGACGTGCGGTGTGGCCATACTGGTTCCGCTCATGGTGGTGGTGCCGCCGCCGAGCCCAGCACTCTCGATTCCGACGCCCGGAGCGGACACCGTTGCCCGAGTGTTCGAGAACGGTGCGACGACGAATCCGTCCGCGCTGCTGTCGAGTGCGCCGACGGCGATGATGCCGGCCGCGGCGGCCGGTGGTGAGACGTTGATTTCGTAGGGCGGGTTGGCATGTCGACCGCTTTCGTTGCCGGTGGCGGCAACGACGAGTGGTTGTCCGAGACCGGCGTTGAGGAACTCGGAAAGCTTCTCGAAGAGCCTGACGTTGGCGGTGTAGGCCTGCAGGCCTACCGATGTGGCGACGTCGGTACGGTAGCCGCGCTGTTGAATCAGGTAGTTCACGTAGCCGGGGAAGTCGATGCCGAGGGACATGGAGATGACGTGTGCTCCGTTGTCGCGGGCCCAGATCATGGCCTGGGTGAGGATGTCGGTGCCACCGCCGTCGGCTCCGAGTACTTTCCCGATCAGCGCGCGGTTCACGCCACTGGCAACGCCGATTCGCTTCGAATTCAGATCACGTCCGAAGATGGTTCCAGCGCAATGAGTTCCGTGTCCATGCTTATCGATGACGCTGCCGTCCCCGGTGAAGTCCCGGGTGATCAGCTCCACGCCGGAGAAGGCCGGATGAGTCGAGTCGATGCCGGTGTCGAGTACGGCGACGGTGATCCCGGACCCTGTGTACGGTGAGGTCGTTGCGCCGACCGCATCGATACCCCACGTCGTGGCGGCCGCACCTGATCGGTGGAGTCGTGGCGTCGGCACGGGCTCTATCAGTTTCATCGGCAACGACGGGCAGAAGCCGACGACGGTGGGATCGTTCGCGATCGTGCGCATCGTCGACTTGCTGACCTTGCTGTCGATGTCGATCGTGATTCCCGCGGTTGCTTCTGCCGACATCGCAACCGGACCGGCGTCGAGATCTCGCATGGCCGGTCGTGCTGGAGCGCGGAGGATTATCAGCCGCTCCTCCGTGAACGGGTCTGTCAGTGTGGTGGACATATCCACTCCTCGGTGATGGGCGTTCGGGTGTGTACGACCATCAGGAGCGCCGGGCCACGTCGTTGATACATCACTCGATGATGTTGTTCACCAGGCATTTCCGTAACACAGTGCGGCGACACCCAGGTCCGGCGATTCCGGAGCACAACCACGCAGCGTGGCCAGCGCATCGCCTGGGGACTCGCCGCCCGCCATTCTTCGGTGCAGGGATGGGAAGAATTCAGCGGCACGTTCGTCGTCGATGTTCGCGGGAGCAGCGACAACGCATCGCGCACCGGCGTGCAGCCATGCACGCGCCATGCCGAGCGCATCCAATTCACCGGCCGCACGACCCATTTCGCAGGCGGACACGACCACGAGCGACGGCACCGACGCGAGCTGAGTGACGTCGTGGCCGAACCACGGGCCGTCGGTCAGGGCGATCGACGAGAACAGCGGATGTTCGCGCGAATAGCCCCCGTGTGCGCTGACGTGGAGGATGTTCGACGCTTCGGCGAGATCGGCCGCAGCGACGGTGGTCGCATCGGTGCCGGTGACGATCCGTGACCGACCCGCCCAGGCCTGCGCCACGTCTCTGGCCTCCCGTTCGCCGTGTGCTGTGCCCGGCCCGCACACCACCCCTACCGGTGCCCGAGTGCCGGCGTCGGCAGAGCTACCGATCCACCATTGCACCGACACCGCAACCGACAGAGAACGAGCCGCGAGGCCGGGGAGGAGGCCCCACGGAATACCGCCGAGGACACCGGGCACCGTCAACAGGATTCGGCGAGGCATCGAATCGGCCAGGACCGGCGCGACCAACAGCCGATCGAGAGCAGCCAGCCGCCTGGTCAGTGACCTCTCGACGGACGTGCGCAGGCGGGAGCCACGACGCGCGGCGGCCACGTCGAGATCCGCTGGAAGACCGGATAGTTCACGGACGATATCGGTCCACGGTCCGAGGTCGAACGTCGCCGGGGTGCCCGCGGACACCACCATGGCGACCATCCTGTCACCGAGCCACGAATACGTGATCAGCGCGGCGTCCGACTCCGTCAGTGCCCGCTGGGCGTCGACGACATCGGGTCGCGACGGGGAGGTCGCCGAGGACGACGATCCACGCCAGCCGAGATCTCGCACCTGTTCGCGGAGTTCGACGCGACGCCGGTGGGCCTGGGCGTCGTCGGAGTCACGGAGCGAACGGATTTCGGCGAGTGCTCGAACCATCTCGTCGTCGCGGGGCGCGCGCACCGGATTCCAGGCGGTCGCTGCACCGCGGGCTCGCTCGGACCATTCGAGTATCCGCTCCGGGTCCTGCGTCTCCCACGCCGCATTGAGCCCCTGAAGGACCACGTCGGTGGCCACTCGCTGGGTTGCCACCTGCATTCCGAGATTTCCGAAGTGCGTTTGCCATTCGACGAATTCGTCCATCGCCTGTGCCGCATGGGCCAGGGCGTCGGCGGGTCGTCCGCGTCTGCGTTCGAGTGCCGACCGAACACGGGCAGCGAGTAGGCGGGTCGACACCGGCGCATCGGTGCGGACTTCGATGTCTGCGGTGTACCGTTCGGCCCGGTCGACGTCGGAGTCCAGAAAGCTCAGTGCTACATGCAGTTTCAGTTCGGTCGAGTGTGCAGTCAAGTGGCGCGCGTCGAGGCGATCCAGCAGCTCGAGGGTACTGACGGGGACGCCGTTCGGAAGATCACCGTGCAGCCGAATTCGAGCGGCAACGGCATCTGCTCGCACGGCCGAGCCGTCACTTCCGTGTTCGCGAAAGTGCTGTGCTGCTGCGGCTGCGAGAGACGCGGCGCGGTCGAAGTCCTCGTCGGCGAGAATGCGAGCGAGCAGTAGTTCCGCCTCGGCGCGGGTGTGCCACTGCGTGGAATCTTCGACCAGTTTCAGTACTTGTTCCAGAGTGTCGACCGCGTCGCCGATCATTCCTGCGGCCTCGAGAACCTCGGCGCGGTCCAGGTCACAGATTGCCCGGTGCGCGGACGAGAGATGGCGCAACGTCTCTCGAGCCGTGTTCATTCGATCGAGCGCACCCGCGAGGTCACCGGCCAGTAGATCGACGTAGCCGCGATTGTGTGCAACCTTCGCTTGCTCGACGACATCTCCGACACGAGCGAACGACTCCATCGCTCCGTCGAGGTCGACGGCAGCCTCGGGCAGCTGCCGCCGTCGAAGGTGCAGGTAGCCGCGGTTGATCAGCACTCGGCCACAAGCTGCGGGGTGATCGACCAATGCGTCGGCGGCAGTACCGAAGAGCGGCAGGGCCGCGTCGTCGTTGCCTGCCCGAACCTCGAGTGCCCCGAGGCGACCGAGCAGGATTGCCCGGCCGATCGGTCCGAGTCGTACGACGCCTGATTCGTCGTCACGCAGGGCGGAACGGCAGATGTCGAACCCGCCTGTCAGATCACCCGTTTCGCTCATCACCCACGCGGTGGCCGACATGACCTCGGCTCGCATCCGACCGTCGGGAACTTGCTCGCGGGCCCGCGCCAGTAGCTTCCGAGCCTCGTCGTGGCGTCCGGCGCTGATGAGCGACTGGGCTCGCTCCACCCACTCTCGCGGAGAGTTCACCGTGGGGTGTTTCGTCTCGATCGGATCGATTTCGCGTGGAGCGCATCGTTCTCGGCGGTGATCGCTGCTCGGACGCGGTCGACCGCGTCGCGGACGGTGGCGATGCGGTCGTCGCCGGTGCGAAGGGAGGCCGATTCGCTGAGCGCCGCGGCGATTCGACCGGCGACGATCGGGGCGGCGAACGACGTGCCACTCCACACGCCGAAGCCGCCGAGGAAGTCGTCGGGGTCCAACGTTTCGCGTGCCTGCATGGATCCGGCTGCCTGCCGTCGCGCCAACGGTATGGCTCCGGCGTCGAATTCCGGCATCGTGCTGACCACTGCGGCACCGCAGACCCATGTGTTCACCCAGTGACCGGTGTTGCTGAACAGGGCTTGGGTGCCGTTGGGGTTCTGCGCGCCCACCGAGATCATCGGGGTCCACGATTGTTCGTCCGGGTCGAGGGAGAACGCCGCGGGGTAGCAGGGCCTGTTCGTCGCGTCGTTTCCGGCCGAGGCCACCACGACGACACCTGTTCGACGAAGCGCGGCAAGGACGTCGCGGATCGAGGACGTGAAGCCGGGCTCCTCCTCGTGATAGAAGCCGAGTGACAGATTGAGCACGTCGACGTGGTTCGCCTCGTCTGCTCGAACGTACTCGAGCAATGCGCTCAGAGCAGCGAGAACGTCTGCCTCGTAGACGATTCCGTCCGCATGGAGCACCCTGGCGGTGAGGATGTCCGCGTCCGGCGCCTCCTGATGGACGAGTCCGGTGATGAACGTGCCGTGACCGACGACCGGATCCATCTGCCCGTCCAACGGGCCCAACAGATCCGGGTGGACCTCCGGGTCGGTGGCGGGATCGTCGATTCCGATGATCGGGTTCTGATCGACACCCTTGGCGACGAAACCGAGCCAATCGTGGGCACCGCAGCCGGTGTCGAGTATCGCGACGCGGACTCGTCGACCGTCGATTCCATCGTCCGGATGTCGCACCGGTGCCGGGCCGACGTACGCGACGGGCATCCGGCCACCGGCTCCGGGAACTGCATAGATTCCGGCGGGGGAGCCGCCGGACATGAAGGGAGACATGAACGGTGACATGAAGGGGCTCATGAACGGGCTCATGAACGGCGACATGAACGGGGTCAGCGAAGTTCCGATCGCAAGAACATGTTCGAGCTGCACGTCGACCGCGTTGTCGTCGGATCGGGTGGCTCGGAACGTGCGGACGAATGCCGCAGCGTCGACGATCGGTGCCACCGAATCCCCGGTGGCCACGAGAAAGACGCGTTCGACGATCCGCTCGGACTCGGCGTCCTCGTCGTAGGGATCCGGGTAGCGAACCGAGATCGGTAGCCGATCGTCACGCGAGCTTCTGTCGAGCAGCCAGCCGAAATGTCCGGCCACCTCGGCGAGAACGTCTGTGGGATCGCGGTTTTCGGTGGAACTGTACGACACCAGAACAGTGTCGCGCACATACAGCGTCGGACTCTGGGAACCGATCTCATCCGGGTTGCCCGGCATGCCGACCGCCACCCGAGGAATCCGCTTCCAACTCTCCACCGGCTCGTCATTCGCCATAGTCGTCGGCCTTTCTACCACTGTCGATGAGGTGTCTGGATCAGCTGGGTGCTGTCGGAGAACGAAAACCGAAGCCGCCAAGGGCTTTCGCGGACGCCGGAGAACTCGAATCGGCCGGCGTCGTCGACGTGCGTCGTGCGGTCACCGTCGTCGGCGACGAGGGTGACGAACGTACCCGTGGGCATATCGGCGTCCTCGATCGTCAGCCAGCCGTCGATCCGTCCGGTCGTGGACGACTCCGGGGCGACTCGCACCAGCAGTGCGATGGCTCCCAGCTCGAACTCGAGGGTCTTGGTGTCCGAGGCCGCTCGGACTCCGGCAAGGTCGTCGGACATCACCAGGTGCATTTCTGCCCATTCGGACTCCACCCGAGCCGCCGCGACGAACGCCACCAGATCGTCGGCGAGCCCGGGCGGTGGGGGATCGGCGTCCTGCCACATTCGGCCCAGCCGTTCGAGAATCGCGGAGTCGGCCGACCGCGGGCTGTTGTCTTCAGGCACCGGTCACTCCCTGCTGCTCGAGGTCGGCACGCAAGGCGTCGAGGCACCGGCGACGGATCACACCGACACTGCCGACAGCGAGTCCCAGGTCCGCGGCGAGCGACTTGTAGTCGGTCAGCTCCAGGCTGGCCGCAACGCGCGCCAGCCGTTGGCATCGGGCCGACAATCGGCTCACAGCGAGCCACAGCACCTGGGTATCGGACACCTGCAGAGCTTCGATTTCGGCAGAGGAACCTGGTTCGGGCTCGGGTACTCGGGCTGGGTCCAGCGCCACAGAACGTCTGTCGCGGCCCACCACGCGCCACGATTCGCGACGCGCGGAGACCACGAGCCAGTGGCCGACGGCTCGGTTGTCACGCACCGAATCGGGACAACGGACGAGGGTCAGCCACACCGTCTGCAAGACGTCCCGTGCTTGTTCTTCGTCGGTTCCCGCTGCTCGGACCACCTGCCAGAGGACCGGCGTGAGGAGTCGGACCAACTGCTCGAACGGGGCGGCATCGCCTCGGTCGCGCCAATCACCGAACAGATCGCCTGCGGTGGCCCACAGCATTCGATCGTCGGTCGGCTCGTCGTGTTCGGCGCTCGGCTCGGTCAGGGCAGCGCTGCACTCCATGGGACCCCCGTCCCTGGCTTCTACTACGGTCACATTGCACAGGAGTGCGATGGTGCTCTATTGATACACCTGTCCGCGGACCAGCGCTTGTTTTCGGTCGATCTCGAGAAGTGTTGTGAGAGAAGCAAATTAGAGGTGCTAACTGCGGACAACGAAGATCGCCCCACCGATTCATCGATGGGGCGACCTTCGTGTCTGTTGGGGAGCTGAGCGTCAGTCCTTGCTCTTCTCCGCGATGAACAGCTTCTCGATGCGCTCCGCCTCGTCCTTCTTGGCGGCGGCTTCGTCGGAACGCTCAGCGGCCTCGGCCAATTCGGCCTCGGACGGCGCTGCGGCCAGCTTTTCCTGCTTGTCGACCTGAGCTTGCTGAGCCTTCTTGCGATCCTCGGCGGCCTTTGCGGTGGCAGCGGCCTGCTCGTCGGCCTTCTTCTTGTCCGCAGCAGCCTTGCGCTCGGCGTCCTGTGCGGCCTCGCGCTTGCGGTGCTCGGCCTCCTGGCGGGCGTCACGTGCGGCTTCTTGAGCTGCGGCGTCGGCTGCGCGGCGATCCTTCTCGGCGGTCTCGCGAGCCACCTTCAGTTCGTCGTCGGCTGCGACCTTCTTGGCCCGAGCCTCGGCGTCGAGGCGCGCTGCCTCGGCCCGGTTCTCGGTGCTGTCGACGAGAGTCTCACCGCGATCGGCGAGGCCCTTGTCTCCCAACAGGTTCCCGACAGCGCGGTCCAGTGAACCGAGCGTGTGCTCGTACACCAGGCGCGCGGGTGATTCCGCATTCATCTTCTCGACCACCCTGGTCTCGATGAGCTGCAACGGAATTCGAGCGATCTTGTACTGAATGCGAAGAATGGTCATCGGTATGGCTAGGACACTCATATAACGAAACTCCTGTTTTGCGGTAGTGGGTCAGGCCTGGTTGCGGAGCTCTTCGGCCTTCTTGCGATCGGCTTCGGCCTGACGAAGTGCTTCCTGGTGCTTCTGTGCGGCCACCATCTCGTCGGAGTCCGCGGCAGCCTGCTCGATACGTCGGTCCTCGTCGGCCTCGATCTGCTCGGCGGTCGCGTCGACCTCCGCGGCAGCGCGTTCCTGCGCTACTGTCTCGCGCTTGTTCTGCTCGGCCGCGACCACCTGCGTCTCACGCACCCGATCTGCCTGCGCCTCGGTGACCGCGGCATTCTCCTCTGCGGCCTCCCGGCGGCTTTCGGCTGCCGTGCGAACGTCCGCCAGCTCCTCGGCGGCTTCGGTGGCTTGCGCCTCGGCGACGCGCTCCGTGGCCTGTGCTTCCTTGTGTTCACGGGCCTGAGCGGCCTGCAATTGGCCCTCGGCTGTCAACGAGTCGTTGCCGGTCACCGCGCCCACGACCTCTTTGGCCTTGCCCTTGATTCCGTCGAGCAATCCCTTGCGTGCTTCGCCAGCTACGTTCTCGTCAGTCATGTAACACCAGGTACCCACTGGCTGTTCGAGTAACCCCGCGTCGGTGCCGAACGATACGATCGCCGACGAACACATCAGCAGTGAGGAGACGTATGCCTATCGCCAAGATCAACGGCATCGACGTGAACTACCAGGTCAAGGGCAGTGGAGACCTGGTAGTTCTGATCATGGGCACCGGCAGCCCCGGTCGTGTGTGGGAGCTGCATCAGGTGCCCGCTCTCACAGCAGCGGGTTACCGGGTGTGCACGTTCGACAATCGCGGCATCGCTCCGTCGTCGGAGAGCGCGCACGGCATCACCATGGAGGACATGGTCGCAGACACCGCGGGCCTGATCGAGCTCGTCCGCAACGGCGACGAGAAGGCCTATGTCGTCGGAACGTCGATGGGCTCACGCGTCGCGCAGGAACTTGCTCTGAGCAGGCCCGACTTGGTTCGCAAAGCCGTGTTCCTCGCCGGCCACGCCCGGGTCGACGAATTCCAGAAGACTCTCGCCCACGGCGAACGAGCGCTGTACGACAAGCGTGTCGAGCTTCCCGGCACCTACTCGGCCGCGGTGACAGCGGTGATGAACCTGTCGCCTGCCACGTTGCGTGATTCCCGCGGGGCACGCGACTGGCTGGACCTGTTCGAGTTCTCTGCCTCCTCGCCGTCCGCCGGAGTGCGTGCTCAGCTGGGCATGGAGGACGATTTCGATCGAACTGCGGCGTACCGCGGCGTGGCGGTGCCGTGCCTGTCGGTCGGATTCGCCGACGATCGGATGATCCCGCCGTACCTGGGCAAGGAGTTGGCCGACGCCATCCCCGGTGCCCGTTACGTGGAGATAGCGGATGCCGGCCACTACGGATATCTCGAGCGCCCCGAAGCAGTCAATGCGGAACTGCTCGGCTTTCTGAAGGCCTGACGGCACCGGGCAGACACCCGCGTTGCTAGGGTCGTGGTGCACTTCACGGTGCATCACGTACCAATCAAACGTTTGCGACGAGTGAGGCGAGATGAGTACCAACCCGTTCGATGACGAAGACGGACGCTTCTTCGTGCTGGTCAACGACGAAGACCAGCATTCGCTGTGGCCGACGTTCTCCGAGGTCCCCCAGGGATGGCGTGTCGTCTTCGGTGAAGACACCCGCGCCGCTTGCCTGGAGTACGTCGAGAAGAACTGGACCGACATGCGTCCGCGTAGCCTGCGTGAGGCCATGGAAGCCGACGCTGCTGCACGCGCCTCTGCCGAGGGAACCCCCAGCGCCGAGGCCTGAGCTCCGCTCTACGAAGTACCCGTGCCGCGCCGCCGACGAACAGTCGGTCGGCGCGGTACTTCTATGCGACGAAGCGTCGGACGCAGCACTTCCTCGGTACGGGCCAGGATGCGCGGCCGTCGTAGCGTGCGGGCACCCCACTCACCCAGGGTCACGCCTGCCGCCAGGCCACAGCCGACGCCGAACGCTGCGAACAGAGAGCTGATTCCCAGCAGTAGTTGGTCGTTCAGGATCGCATACAGACCGCGATACAGAGAGAGGCCCGGCAGCAACGGCGTGATGCCCGCAACGGCGACGATCAACGGCGGAATGAGTGCACGACGGGCCAGCAGACCACCGGCGAATCCGACGACGACAGCAGCGATGGCCGAGGCGATGATCGGACCCACGTTGAGCGTCTGCGACAGCAGGTAGACGAGGGAGCCGGCGAAACCGCCCATGAAGGCAGCCGTCAGCGCGCGTTGCTCGGCGTAGCAGGCAAGTGCATAGAACAGCGATGCTGCAGCGCCTGCGATCACCTTCGTGGGGACCTGCAGGATGTCCGGCGGTGCCAAGTTGCTGATCTGGGGTAGATCGCTGCCGATCAACGCTGCAATCCGCAGGGAGGTCGCGACGCCGGCAATGATGCCGCCGGTCATCATCAACACCTCGAAGAACCTCGCCGACGCGGTGATCGGGGCACCGGTGATCGCGTCTTGCACCGAGCCGACGAGCGAGAGACCCGACAGCAGCACGACCACACCGGCCGCGATGACCTGTGACGGCGAAATATCGATGTTGAGCTGGTCCTGGAAGTTGTACAGCGTGATCGCCGGTGTTGCCGCCACGAAGCCGCCGACAACCTGCTGAAAGAAGAACGGCAGACCGGCCCGGTTGAGGACGCGTCCGATGCGGTCGATCACCATGGTCGTGAGGAAGCTGACCACAGCGACCAGAGCGCCACCGCCGAGCAACACACTGATGGCCGCAGCCATGCCGGCCCACGCCAGAGTCGCGATCCACCGGTTGTAGGGGTGTGGGGCCTTGGTGATCTCGTCGAGTCGCTCCAGCGCGGCACTCGGCGGCACCATCTTCACGCGCACGGCGCGAATGAGACGGTCCACCTCGGCCAGTCGCGTGAAGTCCATCGACCGGTAATGCACGATGCGCATCGTCGACGCCGGAGGACGCGTCGGGCCGCGATGTGCACTGAGAGTGATCGAGTTGTACGTGACGTCGACATCGCACCGCGCGAGGCCGTACGTCGCGGCGATGAACTGCACCTGCGTCGCCGTGTCCACCGCCGAAGTGCCCGAGGCCAACAACACCTCGCCGACGCGAACCGCGAGGTCCAGGACCTCCGCAACCGACGCATCGTCGGTCAGATCGATCGGACGAAGAGGCGACGGTGCTGCGGTCGGCGTATCGATGGTGGCCCGACGCTCACCGGTGAGACGGCTCAGCGAAGCCGTCAGGTCTTGCAGGAAAGTCATGACCGTCTTTACACGTTGCTGGGGTGATCCACGGACAAGGTACCTGTTGTGACTGAGCGTCCGATGAACGGATATGCTGGCTTCGCTTCACTGCCTCCTTAGCTCAGCGGTAGAGCACTCGCCTTGTAAGCGAGCGGTCAACGGTTCAATCCCGTTAGGAGGCTCCACTGAAAAAGGGTTCTGAACTGGCTTTTTGAGCTACTAGTAATGAGATTCATTGCCGATTAGGCGAGCTCAGTGTCACAGAATGTCACAAGTGCCGCAGAACTCGCCGGAACAGCGCCTGGTGAGACCGCCTGCTCCTATGTGGACGGTTGCGGACAAACGCCGGTCAACGCGCATCGTCGGATGGCTCGTCGCGACGCTGGACGAGTGACTGCAAAGTGTCGGCTGCGCCCAGTAGCGCATGGTTCTGGGAATGGACGTAGGTGCGCATTGTGAATGCGTTGTCCGAGTGCCCAAGCCATGCCGAGATGACGGCAATCGGCACACCCTGAAGGTGCAGCAGAGTCCCACACGTGTGGCGGGCGTCGTGGAGGCGGATGTCGGACACCTTGCTGTTGGTGCATAGCCTGCGCCAATAGTCGCTGACCGTATCGGGATGGAAAGGTCGCCCAACAGCGTCGGACACGACGTAGGTGCCAGGGCCGACGTAGGTCGAGCTCTTTCGTTCCACACCCTGCAAGCGGTGTGCAGTTTCGAGTGCGGATTTTAGGGCTGGTGTGAGGGGAAGCGTGCGCTTGGACTTTTCTGTCTTCGGAGGGCCCTCTACGACACGTCCATTGACCGAGACTCGCGTGTTGTTGATTGTCAGGCTGCCGGCGTGAAGATCGACATCGTTCCATCGAAGCCCGCACAGCTCACCGCGTCGGAGGCCGCTCAGAGCAAGCAGCCAAGCGTGGCCGTTCCGATCGCACGTCGATGCTTCCAGGAGGCGTTGCACTTCGTCCTCCGTGAATGTCTGCATCTCGACGTGCACACGGGGCGCGCGGTCGACGAGCGCGGCAACGTCTCGTACCAATCGCCCTTCTCGCATCAGCCCGGTGAGGACTGCGCTTACAAGGTTGAGCATCGGATTGATCGAAGTGGCCTTCCACGGACGTCGCAGTTGGCCATCGGGCTTGACCGAGCGGCCGGCCAACAGATCGTTCACCAGAGCGTCCAAGTGACCTTTGGTCAACTTCTGCACCGCTAGCGCGCCGTAAGTATCGCGCAGCGGTTGAATGGCATGGGTGTACGCGGCTTTAGTGGACTCTCGTACGCGTCGTCCGGCAAGCCACTCAGCGCAAGCCTCCTCGACCGTGGTGGTCGAGGAGGGAACGAATGTCCCCTTCGAGACTTCCTCGAGCACCTTGGATAGGGCTGCGCGAGCGTCCTTCTCCGTAAGAAATCGACGACGCAACTGCGTTCGCTTCGACGCCCGGGTGCCGGTGGCGTCGGCACCACCAGCGTCGACGGTCATTTGATACCGCAACTCGGTACTGCCTGTAGACCGATTGGTGACGTAGATCTTCTTGATCTGTGGCGGCAGTTGCTGCCTAGCCATCCTCTTCGTCCTGCGTGTTCATGCCCAGTTCGGTCATCCGTCTAAAGAGCTCTTCCGAACGCCGTCGAGCATCCTCGTACAGATATTGCATCGACTCGATGTGCTCAGCTGATTCATTCTTGGAAAGGCCGCTTCGGAGCTGCACCCGAGCACGCCGCATCGCCTTCAACGCATCAAGCCATTCACGAGTGATCCCAACGCGATCGTTCTTCGGGTCGAAGGTGTCACGTACCCACATTTCGAAAGGAGCGTCGGATTCCTCCTCGGTCCACTCGGAGCTCGGCCGCATCAGCCCAGCCTCCCCGCTGAACCAGCGGAGGGCATCGTGAGACTCCTGCTGGAGCCCTGGGAGTACTTCGACTCTTCCCTTGGGGAGGTCCGGATAGACCAGTTGTGCTGGTGAGACTCCCAGTGCCGCAGCCAAAATCAAGAGTTCCGAGACGTCCAAGCTCTTCTTTCGTCCGGTCTCCAAGTCCGCGACTACAGATCGCGAGATCCCCCACCCGAAGTCAACCGTCCTGTCGGCAAGCTTTGCTGCGGACAGAGCGGAGTGGTCTTTACCTCGAAGTCGGCGCACTTCCGAGGCGACCCGGGCAACGATCGATTCCGCCCACGACTGCGTCATGGTTACGCAGTCTAGCGGAGAATGTCTCCCCGTTGTGGGATGGCTACGTACTTGGTACTCTGTGGTGGAACCACGTGGACTGACCAGAAATGTCCTGCAGAATGTGGCTCTACTACACAATTCAGTGGAGGTGCTGAAGATGCCCAGACGGTTGTTGTCTGTCCCGGAGGCTATGGCTTGCACGGGACTTGGACGTTCCAACTTCTTCAACAAGATCGCGTCCGGAGAAATCCGGAGCGTGAAGGTCGGCAAGCGCCGGCTGATCCCGGATACGGCCATCGATGAGTACATCGAAGGTCTCGAGGCGCAATCCGACGCCAGCTCAGGCGTCGCGTGAGGCCGAGAGCCAACTGTCCCTCAGGAAACTGAAACGCCCCCGGAAAATCTCAGTGTTACCAGCACCGAGGCCGAGGGCGTCGAAACCACAACCCGTGAGGAAGGAGCTTCGCCACCGATCATAGAGCGTCTTGATAAGTCATTCAAGACATTTCGCCGAGTCACCGTTCTCCGCCCTCGATTTAGGTCAGGGGCCGAGCGGGCGATGACGCATGTTTTGACCCGCGACAGCGCGGTCGAGTTCTTCTGCTCGTGCCGCACAAGCCTTGGCTACGGGACTTCCTAGCAAGGCCTGATGTGCCGCAGCAGCGTCGTTTTCTGGCAGAGCCCGACGTAACACCAGCCTGCCGCCGGCCTGTGCACCCTTTGTAAATCCTCGGAGACCGGCCCCGAGGCACCACCAGCTCGACTGATCATCGAACCGGTGGCGATACCGATTAGCCGCGCGCCCACTGAGGCGCGGGGCTATCGGGCGTGGAGCGGACAACGTGGGTGCGGAAATTGGCTCAGGGGCCATGGGGGGTCCGGAGGGAACGAACGAAGTCCCTTGTCTTTCATACGTCACCACTATGGAGGTACCAATTGAGTTCTCGACCCATCTGCAATGCTGACATGACCAAGTTATCCTGCATGACGAACCGTCATGCAGGCCTAGATCTTTCAGTCCACGCCGCTCGCTTACTCATATCCGTTGTGAACGTCGATTCCGTGAAGATCCAAGCAGAGCAACATATTTGGCTGCTTCAGCTCGAGCGCGGCAGTTCGCCGGTGCAGGCCGCTCCCGCTAGCGGTGCGGCGGCGTTCCGCAAAACTGACGTACCTGAATTACCCGCAAAGAGTGCCTCAGATGACTCGCTGGCGACGGGCGTCATACATCCCGCAGTGGCCATACCTCCAATGCCTGCAAAGGTAGAGAGTCAAGCTCGGGATGTGTTGTTGGTAAATGCTTCTCATGCCACTATGGCGCGTCTTTCGCCTATGGCACGCGACTCACGCATCGCGCCCCTCACCTGTAATTCACCCGACCCTTTTACAGGGTGCGACTCATCCCTCGGTTCCAAGGCGTGCATGACGTCCCATACCCGCAATACCGCCAGTTCGTCCCATTCATCCATGGAAAGTGAGACCCACCATGCCCGCTGACATCTTTGCGTTCTGCAACCAGAAGGGCGGCGAGGGTAAGACCACCACCGTCTTTCACCTCGCCTACGCCGTTGCCCAAGCGGGGAAGCGAGCACTCGTTATCGACGTGGATCCGCAAGGCAACGCCAGCACAGTCCTGACCAGGACCGAGCTCGAGAGCGACGATGTCGGTGTTGCCGACGTACTCGCCGAGTCGTCGAACGCGACCATCGCCGATGCTGTTGTCCCCACCATCTGGCCTGGCGTAGACCTGGTACCCACGTCGCCGGGAAACGAGTCCCTGGCCTATGTCCGCGATCAATTGGTCGTCGCCGGTGCCGGCCGAGAGCGGCGGCTTCGCGACGCAATCGACGTCGTGCGAGGCGTCTACGACGTGGTCCTGATCGACTGCCCACCTAGCCTCGATCTGCTGACCATCAACGCCCTTGTGGCAGCGCGCGCCGCCGTCGTCGTGACTCAGTCCGCGCTGTTCTCAGCGAATGGACTCGCGCGGCTACTGCGCACCATCGACGCAGTCAAGCGCAGCTACAACCCGGACCTCGACATGCTCGGGGCGATCGTCAACCTTCACGAGATCGCGACAATCAGCGGTCGAGAACAACTGATCGAGATCGCCGCGAGCATCAACGTTCTCGGCGATGCCGTACCCAAACGTGTTGTCATCAAGGACTCGATGGAGGCCCAAACCAGCCTGATCGACTGGGGGACAACACAATCTCGCAGCCTGTCGACGATCTACCGCGACACACTTTCGCTGCTCACGAGGGGACACCTGTGATGGGCCGCCCCGAACGTATGAAGAGCGCACTCGCCGGGTCGAGCCCGGTCGACCCGCCGGAGCACACGCAGCACGCACCCGACACCGTTTCGGCGGCCGAGACCGGTGCGCAACCGTCACCGGACAACGCAAAACAGAAGCGTTCGTACTACCTCTACCAGTCCACCGTCGACGATCTTCTCAACGCAGCCGAAGCACTGTCCGCAACACCCGGCGCGCCGCGGGGCCCGTCGGATCTCGTCAATGCGGCGATCGAAGAGTATTTGGAGTTGTTGCGCCACAGATTCAACGACGGTGCGCCCTTCCCGCAACGAACCGGCCCTCTCGCACGAGGACCGAGAATCCGATGAGCCGATCACATTCAGCGGCAATCCCGTTGACAACGAAGCCGTCGGATGTCGTTGCGCTGCATCCAGCGATTTTGCAGTGGGCCCTGGCAACAGCCATTGCGTTGACAGTTGGCATCGCCGGGGCGTCCTTCTGGCTCAGTTTCGCTGTGTTGCGGGATCTCGCGGTGAGGGCTGGGATAGGTCCCGGCGAAGCGTGGGTGATTCCAGTCGTGTTGGACGGGGCGATCGTCTCGACAACCGTGACAGCCATAGCGCTGTCCAACCACACGGACAACCGCACGATCAAGGGCCGTCGCTTCGTCGTCACGATCTTGCGTGTTGCCGCATCGGCGTCGATTGCGGGTAACCCGTACCACGCAGTGTTGAGTGCGACCTTGCTTCCGGCCGTCGTCTCGGCGGGTATTGCCACCATCGCACCTATTGCGCTCCTTGCGATGACCGAAGTGCTGGCCGTCATACTTCGTGCGCCTCGCGGAGCCGTCAGAGTGGAATTCGCTCCAAGTGCTGCCACAGCGGAGCGGGACTGGACAGACACCGACTTCAGCCACGAAGGCCCCAGCCCAAGCCGGGATCACTCAGAGGGCGAAGACGGCACGTGGGGAGAACACGTCGACACGGCGGACTCGCCTCGACTGCAAGTAGACGACCTCACACCGGAAGTTGCGGAAACAGCGCGGCTCCGACACGCACACCGCGAATGGTCGTGGGCACGAATCGGTAAAGAAACGGACGGCTCCGTTGCATCGACCGCGATGCGCCGATATCGGAAGTGGGAAGAAGTCACCGCGGGGATCCGCGAGGGCCACCCGGATGGGCAAGCCGAATTCGATGACACGCCAGCCAGCGAGCGTGACCGCATGTCCGCAGAATAGAAGGGCTGCCGCGATATCGAGCTTTGTTGCTCTCCGTCGCTCCCGCGCAATCGCCCCAGGCTGTCGATGGCTGGGAGGTGGTCGCCTCGGGTGGCTCAGTCTGCGTCGAAACGTGTGCTGCCCCGGGACCACCTCCGGCGGTCTCCGGATAGAGCTCCGCTGCGCTTCGCACTGCGAAAGAACAATTTCCTTCGCACATCTGGCTCCGGTCGAGCATGCAACACCCTGACCCGTCTTACCTAATCCTGACTCCGCCTTGCTCCGGCCCGATGGGCTCCGAAAACTTTTCAAAGCGCCTGCGGCTGAAAACTTTCCGGATCAGGGCCAGGACGCCGGTCCAGTGCGCCGCCTTCTCTTCTTCGAGCCAGATGACGGCAAAAGAAATTGGCAGAGCGAAAGGGCCGGGGGAGCCGGTCCCGCAACAGAAAGAGAGCCCGACATGCCGCAGAGTACTTCCAGCACAGGACGACGGACCACCGCCGCACACAACGCCCGAACCACCGGAATTGTCACCCACACAACCGTCCTGGTCACAGGACCCCAACAGGCCACTATCACCGCCACCTCCGCAGCAACCGACGAAGCGCAGATGATCGTCGCACTAGGTCACGTCATGATGACCTTCCGCAGCGCCGAAACAGTATCCGCAGTCATCACCGGATTTGCCACCGTCCGGGCCGCACTTGCCGGAGCCGATGGACAAGCCCCCCACCCCGCCCAACCAGGCGCAGAATTCGGGGCCGCTGCGATCTCCGTCTTGTGGCTCGACAGCCCCGAACACACAGCAGTGCCGCACCACCGCTACAGCTCCGAACAACGTCGCACCATCCACTGGGTAGACCTGCACATGGGACCTGTCACGTGGCGCATCACCGACCGCATCGGGTACGACACCCTGATGGCCGAACTCCGACGCGTTCACCGTGCTGCCGTCGGAGTATTTCTCGACGGCAGCCGCTACCGTCGCGACCCCGCCAAACTCCTCGATGTCTTCGACGACGTCTAGTACCACACGTTCGGCCCCAACCCCGGGGCCGAACGTCGTTTATCCACAGGCTGACTCGACACCACAGTTATCCACACCCTCGCCTGACCGCCTCCGCAGCGAACGCTTTGTTACGGACCTCGTGTGACGCTCGATTAGAAGCAGCTGGCCGGCACGAGCGACGAGGAACCAAACGATGATCACCTGGACCGTCACCACACACCCCGAGGACAACCCCGAAATTCTTACCGCAACCGGAGCAGAACCCAATCTCCAAGGTGCGAAACGCGCCGCCGCCGATGCCGTCCGTGTCGCCCTCCTCGACGCACGCGAGCACGCATCGTCCGACAACGGAACGCCGCCGTCCTACCTCGTCACACTCGACGGAACCTGTGCCCTCATCATCGGACTCGGAAGCTGCAGGCCCGAGAACTACAACGCCGTCCTCGACAGCCTCGAGCAGTTCGACGGCACCGCACCACCGAACCTTCTCTACATCTGACCCACACCTCCGCAATGACGACCAACGCGGCATAACCAAGCACAGCGCCACCGGAGTACCGAATCCAGTTCTCCCGCAACAGACCCGCAAAGAGAAACGAGGCGAACAGATGACCCCGTTGAGAGCAGTCGAACCCACCGACGACGATCACGCTGATCTGACGGACCATCCGGAGACGGCATCGGAAGCACTGGTCATCTGCGCACTGATGTGGTTGCAGGACACCGACGAGGCCGCCCGCATTGCAGCGTCATTGCAGGCCAACGATTTCCACGATCCCGTTTATCGCGAGCTGTATGGCATCGTGCAGGGGCTGATCATCGACAACCTCCCACACGACCCCGCGAGTGTTCTGGGCGTTCTTGTCCGGTCAGGTGCCAGTGGACACCGCGGTGCACGGCTGCGTCGAACACTGACCGACGTCACCGCAGCGAACGCATGCGGAGCATCGGCAACCGACTACGCCGGCATGGTCCTGTCGGAAAGTTACCGACGCAGCTTCTTCGAGGCAGGGATCAGAATTCAGCAGATCGCCGAGGAAGCGCCGGAAGAATTCCTCTTCGACCAGCTCGTCGAAATCGGAAGGGCGCAACGTGAAGCGACAAACCGCCTGAACGCCTTCCGCAGCGGTAGCACACTGTGACGGCGCGGGAAGAGACAGAGCCGGGCCGTGAGCGGCGTCGAGCTGCCCTCGCTTCTGTCCGGTTGGCCGCCGCAGACGTCGCACATCGAGATACGGACGAAGTTGAAAACCTCGCTGCCGGGCATGAGATAGATGAAGCCCTGGCCGCCGGCAACACACTGAACGAAGTTGCGCGGTCCATCTGTTACACCGAGGCAGTCGCCTCAGACCTTCTAAGCAAGTTCCAAGAGTTCCGCGACAGTCTCGCGGCGCGCAGCCAAATTCCCCTGTTCTGAGCAACTTTCCACGCACACCTCGCATTGCCGCTATGACTCGAAGAGGCCGAAGCCATGAATTTCATCCGCATCGACACCGACCGAGGGACCCTCTACGGGCCATCCTTCGCCGAGACGCTGACACACTTCTTCGGACAGAACCAGCACGTCGAGTGGGAATTCCACCAGCTCACCGCCGGATACTCTGATGGGCGGTGCACCGTGTCGACCGCGATCCGAGTGCATCACCGCGGACAGTGGATCGTCGCTGCTCGATCCTTCGGCTCCCGCACCGTCGACGCGATCCCCGACTGCGTAGTTCGCGTCGAATCGAATTTCGCCGCCGCACCGTTCGACGCACCTGCGTTACCTCGCTGGGTGTACGAGTGGGCGTATGACCTGCTGGTCTAATTCACGGTATAGGTCGACTGGTACAGATCGAAAGCGAAGAACTTCTCGAGTTCGTAGATGCAGAAATGCCGGAGTGCGACCAATAGTTTTCAGCGCGCGACGATCCCAAGAGGGTCACCCCGCAGAAGCGACTTCCCATTGTGAATGAGTCAGCGAACATCGCACCGAACGACGACCGGGTTTGTGTCGAAAGTTCGCACGCGGCTTCACGGTCTCTTGGTACGGGGTGGTCGTGTCGCTGGTCCTCGTCTCGTGGTGCGCTTCCGATCCACTGCATCGATGTCTTCGTTGATGGTTCGGCGAAGTTTCCTGAGGGTCAGTGCCGACAGCGGCAGGCTTGCTGCGAGTGCGATGAGAAGAACCAACACGAAGGGGATGTCGAGACTGGTCAGCGCGTCGACGGCCAAAAGCACTCCTGCGGCCACGCACACGAGGAGCAGGCGCACGACGTTGTAAGCCAGCACATGTAGGGCAAGCCGTCCTCGAGCAGTTGAGGGTGTGCGGATCAGTGGCATCTGCTGTCCTGTCGTGCGTCGTGGCTCATCGTGCTTTCCATTCAGGCCGGTAAGAGTGTCTGGCGTCATCGTCCGGTGCGGGACCGGGTTTCGGTGCCGATCTGTTTGAGGAAGTCGTTGTAAGCGTTCAGTTCGCTGTATCCGTCCTCTTCGGCTTGGCGATCCGCGACGGCCGATTCCTCTTTTTCGTCCCGGTTCCATTGAATGCAGAAGATGAGCACGACCAGTAGGGCGACCGGTTCGCCGTAGGACCACGCCAACGCTCCGGCGAGCTTCTGATCGGATACCGGATCGATGCCCCATTCCGGGGGTGGGAAGGCGAAGGTCGCCAGCATTGGGGTGCTCGACATCATCAAGATGACACCGAAGAACACGTGCAGCGGCATCTCGACGAACAGGTCGAACAACCGGCCCAGATTGCTCTGCCGAACGGGGAGGGGGCCGACGGCGAGCACAGGGATGATGAACAGCAGCCCGCTGGCGAAGAAGAAGATCTCCATCGATACGTGCCCGATGACTGTGATGGCGAGAACATCGAAGATCGACGACAGATACAGCCCGTAATAGCTGAAAAGGAACAACGGGATCGTCAGCCCGGGATGGAGAGCGATGCGTCCGGCGCGGCTACGCAACCCCGTCAGCGCCGCGATCAGTACCCACCTACCGGCTCCGTGATGCGCGGTGGCTCGCAGGAGAAGTCGTCCGGGCGAACCCACCACCAACAACGGTGGGATGGTCATCGACAACGTCAGATGCTGGAACATGAAGACGCTGAACAGGCTGTAGCCGTAGCGTTCGATCTGCAGTCCGGTCACCAGGACCAGCGCCGCGCAACCGAGCAGAAAACTCGCACTCCGCCACCGCGACCATGCGATACCTCGACCGCGGACCCGGTAGAGCCCCCAGCAGTACAGCCCGGCCATGACGACACCGGCGATCGGCAGGATCGGTAGGGGAGGAAGATCCCAGCTCAACAACGCTGCCAGCGTCGGCGGCCCTTCCGGGGGAGCAACGGCAGCGATGATCATCGGCACCCTGTCATTGCTTGTTCTTGCCTCGGATCACCAGGGTCAGGGCGATGGCACCGAGACCGAGCACAGCCAGGCCCACGATCGAGAGCAGCATCATGGTGTTCTGTTTCGGTGGCCGGTCTTCGCTGGCGGACGGATTGTTGGGATCGTAGGGCTGCGTTGCCGTGGTAGCAGGAGTCGGCGAGGTCGAGGTCGCACCGCTCTGCGACTGCTGTGCAGCGGCGTCCTGAGGGGTGGCGGTCGCCGCAACGTCGACGGAGAAACCGTACGATCCGGTGATCGGGTGCCCGTCCGCGGAGGTGACCCGGTAGCCGACGGTGTACTCCCCGTTGGGGAGTCCGTCCTCGAGCAGGACCGATACGTCGGGGCCCTCGACCGTGGCCGTTCCCTGTGCCCACTGAGTGTCGCCAGGACCCACGACGCTGATGGTCGCGAACGATTCGTTGATGTCCTGGTTGAACACCAGACCGACACCGATCGGCGCGAAGTCGAGTGTGGCATCGGCGGGCGGGTCGGAGCTGACCAGTTCGCTGTGCGCCGACGCCGGCGCCGCAGCGAACAATGCTGTCCCGCAGATCATCACGGCAATCAGCATCAGACGTTTCACGTGGGGTACTCCTCTGTATCGAGCCCGACCCAACAACTACGGGTCATAGTAGTAGGGAGGGCGGTTTAGCGGTGGGTCACTTCTGCGGCGATGGTTATTTCACCGGGTCCGGAGGATCGGATCGTTCATGGCCGGCGATGGCTTCGGTGATCACTTCCGAGGGCGCGATCGAATCCGAGTGCGGGCCACCGACGTGCTGCTCGGCGCGGATGCGTTCGACCATGTGCGGATAGTGAAGCTCGAACGCCGGCCGCTCGGAGCGGATTCGGGGCATCTCGGTGAAGTTGTGCCGCGGCGGTGGGCAACTGGTCGCCCACTCGAGGGAGTTACCGAACCCCCACGGGTCGTCGACAGTGACCACTTCGCCGTAGCGGTAGCTCTTGAAGACGTTCCAGATGAACGGCAGCGTCGAGGCTCCGAGAACGAACGATCCCACGGTCGAGACCTGGTTGAGGGTGGTGAACCCGTCGGACGGAAGATAGTCGGCGTACCGGCGCGGCATTCCTTGCGCTCCGAGCCAGTGCTGGACGAGGAAGGTGGCGTGGAATCCGAGGAACGTCATCCAGAAGTGCCACTTGCCCAGTCGTTCGTCGAGCATGCGGCCGGTCATCTTCGGAAACCAGAAGTAGATCCCCGCATAGGTCGCGAAGACGACCGTTCCGAACACGACGTAGTGGAAGTGCGCGACGACGAAGTAGGTGTCGGTGACGTTGAAATCGATGGGCGGGCTCGCCAGGAGCACTCCGGACAGCCCGCCGAAGACGAACGTGACGAGGAATCCGATGGAGAAGAGCATGGGGGATTCGAGGGTGACCTGGCCGCGCCACATGGTGCCGATCCAGTTGAAGATCTTCACCCCGGTCGGCACAGCGATGAGGAAGGTCATGAACGAGAAGAACGGCAGCAGCACGGCGCCGGTGGCATACATGTGGTGCGCCCACACCGCGATGGACAGGGCTGCGATGCCGACGGTGGCGTAGATCAGACCTTTGTACCCGAAGATGGGTTTGCGGGAGAAGACCGGGAAGATCTCCGAGACGATTCCGAAGAACGGTAGCGCGATGATGTAGACCTCGGGGTGACCGAAGAACCAGAACAGGTGCTGCCAGAGCAACGCCCCGCCGTTGGCGGGATCGAAGATGTGGGTGCCGAGTTTCCGGTCGGCGAGCAGGCCCATCAGCGCTGCGGTCAGCAGTGGGAACGCCAGCAAGATCAGGATCGAGGTCACCAGGATGTTCCAGGTGAAGATCGGCATGCGGAACATCGTCATTCCCGGTGCGCGCAGGCACACCACGGTGGTGACCATGTTGACCCCGCCCAGGATGGTGCCCAGGCCTGCGATGAGCAGGCCCACGATCCACAGGTCGGATCCGATACCGGGGGAGTAGACGGCGCTGCTCAACGGGGTGTATGCGGTCCAGCCGAAGTCGGCGGCACCGCCGGGGCTGATGAACCCGGCGGTGGTGACCAGTGCGCCGAACAGATAGAGCCAGTAGGAGAAGGCATTGAGCCGGGGGAAGGCGACATCGGGTGCGCCGATCTGCAGCGGCAGGATGTAGTTGCCGAAGCCGAAGACGATCGGGGTGGCGTAGAGCAGCAGCATGATCGTGCCGTGCATGGTGAAGAGCTGGTTGTACTGCTCGTTGGAGAGGAACTGCATTCCCGGAACGGCAAGTTCGGAGCGCATGATCAAGGCCATGAGGCCGCCGACGAGGAAGAATCCGAACGAGGTCACCAGGTACATCAGTCCGATGACCTTCGGATCGGTGGTGGTGACCATCGTGTGCAGGAACGACCCCTTGCGGGCCCCGCGGGGTGGATAGGGGCGAACCGCCGGCGCAGCCGGAGGAGATGTCAGCGCCGTCATGGAACCACCTTCGAATCGCACGCGAATTACAGGACGCGTCCGACAGCCTAACTCAAATACTATGCTGCATAGTATTTGGGTGGGTCAGGTCAGTACGGCCGCACACGCTGCGGCGGAGATCGCACTGAGGGTGAGGATTGCCATGGCGGCCGGCACCACGAGCGGCAGTACGGCGGCGGCAGCGTATGCGCCGGGCACTGTCCGGGTCGGCATCTGCGCGCTCGTATCGAGGTGGCGGAGTCGTTCGGTGGTCGATTCGCCGATCAGGCCCAGTGCCCACAGTGGACGTGCAGAATGCGCCTGCGAGACCGTCGACAGTGCCGAACGTACAGTGTCGGCGCTGGTGACCGCGGCCGCGGACCGGTCCGCGGCGACCTCGACCAGAACCCGCACCGCTGCAGGTGCTGCGGCGAACAGGGGAACGCGAGGGAACGCCGCTGCCAGGATCTCGCAGATGTTGACGATGCGGTGGTGGCGCCCGCGCAGGTGGGCTCGTTCGTGTGCGATCACAGCTCGCTGTTGATCGGGATCGAGATGGGCGAGCAGGCCTTCGGTGGCCACGACGTAGCCGGGGCGACCGTCGATGCTGTAGGCCAGCGGGAGCGGGTGGTCGAGCCACATGATCGGTTCTGGTCCGGGGTCCGTGCGAGCGACGACGGCGATGACATCGCGGTGATAGTCGCGGACTTTGGACCGGGCTCGAAGTTGACGGCGAGTCGAGCGCAGGACGCGCGCCGACGCCGACGCCGCGAGGACGACCGATGCTCCGGCGACCGCTTCGCCGATCCACGGCTGGGCCGCGTGTTGCAGTGAGCCCAGACAGCGGACGGCGAGTTCGACCATGCCCTCGGCGGGCGCATGGCCGGGCCAGAGCAACACGGTCACCGCGGATCCCACGAGAAACAGCACCCCGGCGATGCTGCCGATCCATGCGGTCAAGGCGAGAGTGGGGCTCACGGTGCGGGTGAGAGAGGTCAGCGGCCGCGGCAGGGCGACGGCCGCGATGATCGCCGCGAGGAGCAACACCAGCGCGACGATCACCGGTTCACGTCCGGCAGGTTCCCCCGCAGAGCGTCGAGCTCGTCGTCGGTGACGGTTTTCGCGAAATGCATCAGGACGGCGGCCGAGTCGGTGCTGGTGTCGAGGATTTCGCGCAGAGCTTGCGAGGTGGCCTCCGCGCGCGACTGCACCGGGGAGTACAGGTACGCGCGTGACTGCTTGGTCCGCTCGACCCACCCCTTCTCGTGGAGATGGGTCACGACGGTCAGGATCGTGGTGTAGGCGGGGTTTCTGTCGGCCATGAGTTCACGCAGGTCGTGGACCGACTGCGGTCGATCGCATTCCCAGAGCACGTTCATCACCTCCGCTTCGAGATCACCGAGCCTTTTCATCGCCAGTTCTTCTTTCCTCGTCGTGTCAGGTGATATCGACTCCGCGTGCCGACAGCCACGCCGTCGGGTCGGACTTGGCACCGTCGGGTTGCCACACTTCGTAATGCAGGTGGGGTCCGGTGGATTGGCCTCGGTTGCCTACCGTAGCAATGAGCTCGCCGGCTTTCACACGTTGACCGGCGGTGACGAGCGCCTGGTCTATGTGGCCGTACACCCCGATCGTGCCGTCGTCCTGACGAATACGCACCCACAGGCCGAACCCTTGCGCCGGCCCTGCTTCGATGACCTCACCGTCGGTCACCGATACGATCGGCGTCCCGATCGTATTGGCGATGTCGAGTCCGTAATGCGTTGTCCCCCAACGTGGCCCAGAACTGGAGGTCAATGTGCCCGACACCGGCACCACCGAGAGCGGGCGCCGCGCCTCGGCATCGCGTGCAGCGCGCTCCGCCGCCCGAACTCCCCCCTCGGCGAGTTGCTCGGTCATGCGCTGCGCGACCCGGCCGACATCGAGATCGGGCAACTGCAACACCTGCGGGGGTGAGGCAACGACCGGGCTCGGCGGCAGGACGCCGGCGGGAGGTCGATCGATACTCGCAGCGCTGAGCGCCACACTGTCCTGCGACCCCGTGTTCGGAGCCGTCGCTGCCGCGGAAAGAAAGGCACCGACCGCGACCGACGCAGCGATGGCGCGGCCACCCGGCTTCGGCACCCGGCGGCGATGAAGTCCGCGGCGAGCACTTCGCGACACGGCCTGGACTACATCGCGGTCACCCTCGCCGTGCGTCGGCTCGTCCGGACCGGCCACGTGCGCCGCCCACATCGACGCGGTAGCGCCCGCGCCCGCGGTGTCCCAGGCGTCGCTGACCGCGTGAGCGGGTCCATCCGGTGCGGGCGTCTGCGCCGAGGGCGTGCGCTCGTCCTCCGACAGAGTCTCGGAGTACCCGGCATCGGCGGGCGACTCGGTCACGAAACGCGAGGGTGCGAACTCGGCCCGCCGATGACGGGGGCGATCGGTGAGCGCCAGCGGCCTGGTGCCGACGGGCATCGACATCACGCCGCCGCGCGCCGGCGCCGGCGCTGCGCAGTCGTCGTCGATCGGATCGGGTGTGCGGTGTCGGGCCAAGATCACAATCCTTGGTGGCTACGAGGCCGAGGCCTCGCTCGAGATAACGAAATGGTGACGGTCAGGCCACAGGTTACTACTATCGAGCATAGTTTTTCCATCCCGCTCGACCCGGATTCGCCCATACCGCTGGTCACGGTCCTCGGCAGGACATCCCGCGGGCTGCGGCGACCCTGACCGAGAACGGATTCTTCGGGTATCAGGGGTGATCCCGCCGAGAGGACAGGCCACCGAGCATGGTGTTGTACGCCTCGAGTTCGGTATCACCTTGATCGTCGACTCGGCGATCTCGTTGCCGTGCAGCGCTCTCGTCGGCCGCCGACCACCGGACCGCGGCGAGAACCGCGGCAGCGAGCAACGGCAACTCGCCGATGCCCCACGCCAGAGTGCCGCCGCGCCGCTGATCGGCCAGCAGGTCTGCGTTCCAATCCAGACGCAGTCCGCTGTAGAAGCTCGCTCCGAGCGCGGTCTCGAGATCGATCGTCACGACGAGGAAGAATGCGAACCCGGCCAGCGCGGTGATACTCGCGAGCAACTTCGTCAGTCCCGCGATCGGTCTCGGTACCGGGTCTTCGCCGACCGTGCCCCAGAACATCACCATCCCGACGGTCAGGAACCAGCCCTTCATCACCATGTGTGCCACATGAGAGTCGGCGACGGTGTCGAACACTGCGCCGGGGTAGAGCAGGTAGAAGCTGCTCAGAAACACCGTGGTGCTGACCCACGGGTGGATCGCGATCCGGGCTGCTCGGCTGTGCCATGCAGCCCGGAGCCATTCGCGCGAGCCCGGTGCCTCGGCTGCCGGCGCGGTCGGCAGGACCGAGGCGACCAAGGTGGCCGGTCGGCCGAGGACCAACAGCAACGGCACGGCGATGGCGACCGCGGTCAGTCCCGCCATGTGCACGCTGAACATCGCCGGGCTGTAGAGCCCGACCCCGGACGAGGTCGCCACGAGCAGCACCGCAGTGCCCGTCAACCAGCTCGCTGTCCACCGCCTCCGCCATGGCAGGCCTGCCCGCCGGCGGCGCCGCACGGCCAGCAGGTACAGGACGGCCGCGATCACCGCCGCGGAGCCGAACACCAGGTCGAAACGCCACTCGAACGCCAACCGCGCAGCGGTGGGAGGGCCGTCCAACACGTAGCCCAAGGCCTCTTCGTGCGCCTGAGGTAGCGAAGCGTCCTGCGGCGGGGGCGGGGGAGTGCGACCGAGTGCGACCGCCAGGCCCACTGTGGTGACGAGAACGAGGGTCTCGATCATCGACAACGTGATCAGGGATCTGCGGTTCTCGGGATCGTGAGCCAGAGCGCCGACCGTTCGTCGTCGCTGCATCCACCCGAGGGTCCCCACGATCGCCAGAGCTGCGATCTTCGCCAGTATCAGAGCGCCGTACGTCGAATCCCACAGCGACGTCACGGGTACTCGCACGGCAGCGTTGACCACTCCGGAGACCGCCATGATCACGAACGCAACCAGAGCGAGCGTCGAATAGCGGCGGGTCGCGACGGCGAGGTGTCCACCCCCGCGCAGCGCATGAGCGAGAAGTGCGAGGAGTCCGCCCACCCACAGTGCGGCAGCGAGGATGTGCAGAATCAACGAGTTCGTCGCGATGTCGTGATTGCCGCCGGTCGAGGAATGGCCGGTGACCGCGCGCGGGATCAACGCGAGCATCGACAGGGCGAACAAGGCGGGGGTCCACCGATGCCGCAACACCGCCGCGCATGCTGCGGCGGTGATCGCCGCGACCGCAGAGGTGATGGCCCATGCAGTGGAGGAATCGACATCGCCGATCGCACCGAGGAACTGCACCGGTTGCGCCGCAACGGATCCGACAGGTTGACCCGACGCATCCGAGAGCGTCAGCGGCACCAACGCCGCCGCGCACACCGCCCACACTGCGGAGGCCTTCGCCGCGGTGCGGACGGCTACGTACCCGTCGATGTCGAGCACACCCGACCTCTGAGGCGGAACGAGAAATGCTGCGAGGAGCAGCGAACCCGCCGCCACGACCGCGGCCACCTCGCCGATCGCGGTCAGCGCCGGAATCCCGAACGTGGTGACCGGGCCGGGATCGGGCAGACCCAACAGGACGAGCGCTTGGGACGTCGACATCGCGGCGAGCAGTGCAGCGACCACCGCGGCAATCACCGCGCACAGCACCATCACCTGCGATCCGGAGCGTCGATCCACTGCGCCGCGGGTCGAGCGGGCCGCTTCGGTGGCCATGGTGTCCGCCTCTTCCCGGTGGATCGTGTTTTCGTCATAGGCGCGAGGCAGTCCGACCTGCGCCGACAATGAACTACTACGAATGATAGTTGTACGAGTCCGGGCCGCCGGACGATCCTTCAACACTTGCATATATGCGCATATCGCAATATGTTGTCGTTCTGCGGACCGGACACGACGAAGGAGCAGCGATGGGGCACGGACACGGCCACGGGATCGAGCCGGGTTCACCGGCCAGCGCTTCCGGAAAACACCTCGGCCGACTGTGGATCGCCGTCGGCCTGGGGGCGGTCACCCTCGTGACGCAGGTCGTGGTCGGCCTGTCCACCTCGTCGCTGGCCCTGCTCTCCGATTCCGCACACGTGTTCACCGACGTGTTCGGGATACTGATGGCGATCGTGGCGATCACACTCGCGCAGCGACAATCGACCAAGGCTGCCCGCACGTTCGGGCTCTACCGAGCCGAGGTGTTCGCCGCATTGTTCAATGCACTTCTGCTGTTCGGTGTGGCCGGTTGGATTCTTTACGAAGCAGCGCAACGCATCTCGAATCCGCCCGAGGTCCCCGGCGTCCCGGTGATGGCGGTGGCCACACTCGGGCTCGTGATGAACCTCATCGCGTTCGCCTTGCTGCGCAGCGGCGCCAAGGACAGCCTCAACGTTCGGGGTGCGTATCTCGAGGTGATGGCGGACATGCTCGGCTCGATCGGCGTACTCGTCAGCGGGCTGGTCACCGTCCTGTTCGGATGGCGGTACGCAGATCCGGTCATCGCGGTCGCCATCGGAGTGTTCGTCCTGCCGCGCGCGTTCAACCTGGGCCGTCACGCCGTGCGGATACTGCTGCAGCACGCCCCGTCGGGCATCGACGTGGCAGCGGTCGAGAAGTCGTTGGCCGCCGTCGAGGGTGTCGAGGACGTGCACGACCTGCACATCTGGACCCTGACGTCCGGGATGGAGGTCGCGTCGGCGCATTTGACCGTGACCCCGGGTACCGCCTCACCGCCGGTGCTCGCTGCCGCTCAACAGGTCCTTCTCGATCAGTACAGTCTCGAACACGCCACGCTGCAGGTCGAACCTCCACGCGGTGAGGGGCGATGTCGGGAAGTGGCGTGGTGACAGGGAGCAGTCGAGGTCTTCGAAGTGGGTGAGGCGGGGTCGTGCGAACCCGCCGGCTCGGGTCACGCGGGGTCGTGAGACGGATCTGCGCGGCGCGGTCGGTGGTCCACAGGGACGTCCGTAGCGAGCACTGCACCGGCGACACGGCGAAGGAGCCGCAGACAGTGAGGTCCACGGTCAGGTGTGTGCGGCCGCCGAATCGGAACCGGGCTGCCTCTCGGCTGTATCCCGCACGAACACCGACGCACCGATCAGCACCACGACACCGCTGGTGATGTAGACATCGGCGAGGTTGAACGTCGGCCACCATCCAGTGTGGAAGTAGTCCGTGACCGCACCATCGACAAGCCGGTCGAGAACATTGGACAGGGCACCGGCGAGGATCAGTGCCAGCGCTGCCGTTGTCCACTGCTCCCCGTGCCGAGCGCTGTGCCATCCGTAGGCCGCGACCCCGGCGGTGATCGTCGCCGTGACCGACACGATCACCCATAGAGGCAGCGAATCGCCCAGGCTGAAGGCCATTCCGCGGTTGAAGGCGAGTCGCAGTTCGAGGACCGGTAGTGCGATCGGAGAGCCGGGCAACGCTTGTTGCGCCCAGTAGTCGACGGTCAGCGCGGTAGCGACCAATGTCAGCACGAGAGTCACTGTGTAAGCACGCACTCGCGTGGGAGACGTGGTGGGGGAGCGGTTCACGGATCCTCGTTCTCGGGTGTACCTCGGACGGGTGTTGCGCGTCGACGGCATGGGATCGGTCTCCACCGCAGAGTTGCCACAACTTCAAATACTATGCAACATAGTAATTGATGAACGGCAGAGACTTCTCCGGTACCGGCTGCACGCGAGTGCCGTCATGAGGGCCGCTCCTGACATCGAACCCGGACCTCGACCTCTCGGCTACGGCCCGAGCCGGGCGCGGTGGGTGACCGGCAGCAACGGAGTCCGCGCGTGGATCCGGCTCCTCGCCGTCGCGTCGTCCGGGCTGATGTTGTACGCCACGTTCCCTCCCGTCGATCTGTGGTTTCTCGCTCCCGCGGCGATTGCCGTGCTGGTGCTGGCGGTCCGCGGGCAGGGAGCGCTCGCGGGAGCCGGCTACGGCTTCGTCGCCGGCTCGGCGTTCTTCGTGCCTCTGCTGCCGTGGGTGGGGGAGTACGTCGGATCGGTGCCGTGGCTGGCGCTGGCCGTCGTTCAAGCCCTCTTCGTGGCGATGTTCGGCGCAGTAGCGGATCGGATGTCCCGACTGCCGTGGGGGCCGGTCTGGGTGGCGAGCGCCTGGGTGGCGATGGAAGCGGCACGATCTCGGATCCCGTTCGGCGGATTCCCCTGGGGCCGCATCGCATTCGGTCAATCCGACGGGCCGCTGCTGCCTCTGGCTGCGTTGATCGGCGCGCCGGGGTTGTCGTTCGTCGTGGTGCTGATCGGGTCCGCTCTGGCCGGTGCCATCGCTTCCGATCGCATCACCCGCAGAACTGCAGCAGCGTCGTGCATCGGTGCGGCCACTGCTGTAGGGGCGCTCGCGGTGGTAGCTCCACTGTTCGCTCCACCGCAGCAGGACACGGTCACCGTCGCCTTGGTGCAAGGCAACGTCCCGCGGCTCGGTCTCGACTTCAACGCCCAACGACGAGCAGTGCTCGACAACCACGTTCAGCGCACCATCGAGCTCGCCGACGACATCGACTCCGGCCGCGTACGCGCACCCGATCTGGTCATCTGGCCGGAGAACTCCTCCGACATCGACCCTCTGCGCAACCCCGATGCCGCCGCACGTATCGACGCCGCAGCCCGCGCCGTCGGAGTGCCCATTCTCGTCGGCACGGTGCTACGCCAGGGCGACGGCACCACCACGAACACCTCGATCGTGTGGGATCCCGCCAGCGGGCCCGGACAGATGCACGACAAGCGACAACTGGTGCCGTTCGGCGAATACTTGCCGATGCGCGCGATCGTCACGGCACTCTCTCCCTATGCCGCCCAAGCGGGAAACTTCACCCCGGGCCAGGGCAACGGTGTCGTCGACCTCGCCGGAGTGCCCGTCGCGGTGGCCACCTGCTACGAGGTCGCCTTCGACGCATTGCTCACCGACTCCGTTCGCGCCGGTGCCCAGCTGATCGCAGTGCCGACCAACAACGCCACCTTCGGTCGGACGAACATGACCTATCAACAACTCGCCATGTCGCGGGTGCGAGCGGTCGAACACGGGCGCAGCGTCGTCGTTTCGGCCACCAGCGGCGTCAGCGCCGTCATCGATGCACGCGGGGAGGTCGTCGAGCGCACGGAGCTGTTCACCCCCGCAGCTGTCGTCACCGAGGTGTCCCTGAGCGCCACGCTCACCCCGGCGACGATCACCGGCAGCGTTCCGGAATGGATTTCCGCCACCGGCGCTGTTGCGGCACTGGCGTTCTCGCTGCTGCGCCGACCACGCTCCACCACACCGAACACGCAAACTACTATGTCGCGTAGTATTTAGATGGTGGTCGGTGACGGGCGTGCGGAGATGACGATCGACGAACACCCCGGTGCGCACTCGCCGAGACTGGTGCGCAGAACAGTGGCGATGCTGCGCAACCGGTGGCGACAACTGACGTCGATGCGTACAGCGCTGGTGCTGCTGTTCCTCCTCGCCGCCGCAGCAATCCCCGGCGCACTGCTGCCGCAGCGCAATCTCAATACCCAGGCCGTCGATGCCTACATCGCCGCGCGCCCGGCTCTCGGGCCGGTGATGGACACACTGGAATTGTTCGACGTGTTCGCAAGTTCCTGGTTCACCGCGATCTACGTCCTGCTGTTCGTGTCCCTGATCGGCTGTCTGACTCCCCGGTTGATCGAGCACGGCAAAGCTCTGCGCGCACAACCTGTTCGAGTACCTCGAAACCTCACTCGACTACCGTTGCAGCATTCGGGCACCCTCGCCGGTGACCCCGAGAAGGTGATTGCCGACATCGCGCCGCACTTGAAAGGGTGGCGTACCGTCGTTCGGCCCGAGCCCGATGGGGCACTGACTCTCTCGGCCGAGAAGGGCTACACCCGCGAGGCCGGGAACTTGCTCTTCCACTTCTCTCTGATCGGTCTGCTCGCCGCTATCGCCATCGGCAAACTGTTCGGCTACGAAGGCTCGGTCATCGTCATCGCCGACAACGGACCCGGTTTCTGCAACACCTCTCCCGCCGTCTACGACTCCTTCCGCGCCGGCAACAGCACCGACGGCACCGGACTCGAGCCGTTCTGTATCCGGGTCAAGGACTTCACCGCCGACTACCTCGACAATGGTCAGGCCGAGATGTTCACCTCGAACATCTCCTACCAGAGCGCCGACGACATCGCCGCCGACACCTGGCGCGACTATCAACTCAAAGTCAACGAACCCCTCCGGCTCGGCGACGAACGCATCTACCTCACCGGACACGGCTACGCCCCCGAATTCACCGTCACCTTCCCCGACGGCCAGACCCGCACCGAAGCCCTGCAGTTCCGCCCCGACGACGCCACGACGTTCCTCAGCAGCGGCGCGCTGCGATTCGACCCACCCGGGGGGACCTACGCCACCGCCGACGAACGCCGCCGAGGCCAGATCGCCATCGAAGGACTCTTCGCGCCCACCGCGCAATTCAACGGAAACCTGCTCTCCTCCCGCTTCCCGGAATTGGTCGATCCCGCTGTGGCAGTAGACATCTACAAGGGCGACACCGGTCTCGACACCGGCATCCCGCAGTCGATCTTCTCCCTGGACCAGGAGATGATCAACCAGGGTCGGCTGGTCAAGCAGGACCGGGTCAACCTGCGGCCCGGAGAATCGACAACCCTCTCCGACGGCACCCTCGTCCGGTTCGACGGTGCCAAGGAATTCGCGAATCTCCAGGTCGGATACGACCCCGCGCAGCGGTGGGTCCTCGTGTTCGCGGTCACGATGATGACCGGACTACTGGTGTCCCTGGTCATCACACGCCGTCGTGTCTGGTTCCGGGCCCACCTTGGCGAACACGGTCTCTCGCGAGTGGACATGGGCGGCCTGGCTCGCACCGATCACGCCGGCTGGGGACCCGAATTCCAGACCCTCCGGTCACAGATCTGGCCGCAGACAACTTCGAGCGTCTCCGAGACCCACGACAGAGAAACGGTGTAACACCATGCCGATCGACGACACCCTCGCCCGTTGGAGCGACATCAGCTTCGAGACAGCCTTCGTGGTCTATCTCCTCGCAGCGATCGCATTCCTCGGCCAGCTCGCATCGACCCGTAGCGCGGCGCTGCACAATATGGAGCGACTGCGCACGCGGGTGATCGCAGTGACATCGACGACGCCAGGACGCATTCCCGATGCACCCCGGCGGGTTCCGTCCGAACGCATGGGCCGTACCGGACTCGGGCTGGTGATGGTGGCGCTGACGTTGCATGTCGGGTCGATCGTTCTTCGCGGGATCGCCGCCAGCAGGCCGCCGTGGGGCAACATGTACGAATTCGTCTCGGTCACCTGCGCGGCCGGTGTACTGGCTGCACTGGTGGTGCTGCGCTCCAAGCAGCTGCGCACCCTGTGGTTGTTCGTCCTGGTGCCGACGTTGATCCTCCTGTTCGTCGCTGGCACCGTGCTGTACGCCAACGCAGCACCGGTGGTACCGGCACTGCAGTCGTACTGGCTGCCGGTGCACGTCTCGATCGTCTCGCTCGGCAGCGGGGTGTTCTTGATCTCCGGGGTTGCGAGCGCGCTGTTCCTGATCCGCATGAAGCATCCCGAGGCCTCGGGGAGCAGAATGAGCCGAATCGTCGCCCGTCTGCCTTCCGCGCAGACACTGGACATCCTGGCGTACAAGACCACGATCTTCGCATTTCCACTCTTCGGCGTCGGCGTCATCCTCGGTGCCATTTGGGCCGAAGCCGCATGGGGCCGATTCTGGGGCTGGGACCCGAAAGAAACGGTCTCCTTCATCACCTGGATCGTGTACGCCTCCTACCTGCACGCCCGAGCCACCAGCGGATGGCGCAACACCCGCGCAGCATGGATCAACATCGCCGGATTCGTGGCGATGCTGTTCAACCTGTTCATCATCAACATGGTCGTCTCAGGCCTACACTCCTACGCAGGCCTGAACTGATGACTCCCGCTACGTGCCCCCCAGCGCGTCCGCAAGGTCCTGCGGAATGGGCATCGGCGACATCAGTCCCGCCTCGACCCGGCCGGTGTTACCGGCCGGGTATCGCCCCGACCACGATCCTGGAGCAGCGACCACGATCCGAATCAACTGGCCCCAGGATTCGCGCCGATCATGTTCTGTCACCGCAGCTTTCAACATCGCGGCGTGGTTGCGAGTATGCAACCACGGATAGGGCTGCGAGAGGATGTGTGCTCGTTCGAGGTGGTACCAGCGCACCTCTGTTGTCGATGCCCCTGCTGCTGCGGTCATTTCGATCTCGTAGAGCCTGCGTGCAGTTCGATCACCGCTCACAGGTCTCTACCTCTTTCCGCGGAAGAGTTCGCCGTGCGCGGGGGTCGATGTGCAGCAGGTACATCCATCCGAGCACCCGGAGCTGTCATCGTATGCTCCGATCGCCGATGGTGACGTTGTGGTGTTGGAGGCCAGTAGGTTCCCAGATGCGAGAGGTGCGGTGTTCCTCGGCGTCGGAGCCGGAGCACAGCAGGCATCCTCGAAGGCCGCTGCGGGTGCGATCGTGACGTTGAGGGCACCGGACGCCGCGGGCGGGGGCACGAACCCGTCCAAGGGAGTGGTGCGGGCGGCGCGAATCGCATTGGCTATGACCAGGACTTCGGCGAGTTCGTGGACGAGCACCACGGTGGCCAAGCCCAGGACACCGGTAGCAGCCAGTGGGACGAGCACGCCGATGATGGCAATCGACAAGGCGATGTTCTCGATCATGATGCGCCGGGCGCGTCGAGCGTGGGCCAGCACCTGCGGTAGATGCCGGAGGTCTTCCCCCATGAGGGCAACATCGGCGGTCTCGATGGCAACGTCGGTTCCCATCGCGCCCATGGCGATACCGACATCTGCGGTCGCCAAGGCGGGAGCGTCGTTGATGCCGTCGCCGACCATGGCAATCTTGCGTCCGGCCGCGATGTCGGTCAGCAGGGCCGCTTTGTCCTCGGGCAGTAGTTCGGCGTGGACGGCGGTGATGCCCGCCTGGGTCGCCAGAGCCTGCGCAGTGAGCGCGTTGTCGCCGGTGAGCATCGCAGTGTCGATACCGAGCGCGGTGAGTTGGCGGACAGCCTCGGCGGCCTCGGGCCGCAGTTCGTCGCGGACGGCGATCGCAGCGATCAGAACTCCGGCGCGTTCGACGAGAACGACTGTGGCACCGCTGCTCTGGAGACGAGCGACGTCGGCGCGGAACTCCTCGGAGCTGGGGTGTGTGTCGAACCAGCTCGGTTTCCCGAGCCTGATCGGGGCTCCGTCGAGGGTGCCGGTCAGGCCGTGCCCGGCGATGGCAGTGACATCATCGGCTGCCGCGACGGTCGATACGGAGGCCAGTACGGCGCGGGCGAGTGGATGCTCGCTGCGCGCTTCGAGCGCAGCAGCAACGGCCAGCGCGGCGTCGCGGCTGATTCCCGCAGCGGTGACGACGTCGACGACCTCCGGTCGTCCTGCGGTGAGGGTGCCGGTCTTGTCCAAGGCGACGACGCGAATGCGGCCCAGCTCTTCCACTGCTGCACCGCCTTTGATCAATGCCCCGTTGCGACTTGCTGCGCCGATTGCTGCAACCACCGACAAGGGAACGGAGATCGCCAGCGCGCACGGTGATGCCGCGACCAGGACCACCAGTGCGCGTTCGAGCCACAGCATCGGGTCACCGAGCACCGCGCCCACGCCGGCGACGAGTACGGCGAGAACCATGATCGAGGGCACGAGGGGGTGTGCAATCCGGTCTGCGAGCCGCTGGCCGGCCCCTTTGCGGTCCTGGGCTTGCTCGACGATGTGCACGATGCGAGCGAGTGAGCTCTCCGACGCCTTCGTGGTGACGGTGACCTCGATGGCCCCGCCGCCGTTGATGGCACCGGCATGCACCTCGTCACCGACACCGGCTTCGATGGGCACGGATTCACCGGTGATCGCAGACACGTCCAGGTTGGTCGAACCGCGAGCGATGGTGCCGTCCGTGGCAGCTCGCTCACCCGGCCGCAGCACCATGATGTCCCCGATCACGACATCGTCGGGGGACAGGGCCTGCTCGGTTCCACCGCGCAGGACAGATACCGTCGGCGGCACCAAGGACAGGAGTGCGCGCAGTCCGCGGCGGGTCTTGGAGACCGCGTATTCCTCGAGTCCCTCGGCGACGGAGAACAAGATGCCGAGCATCGCGGCCTCGGGGATCTGGCCCAATGCGATGGCACCGAGGAGCGCGATCGTCATCAGCGTGCCGACACCGATGCGTCCGTGTCGCAGATTTCTCACCGTCGCGGGAACGAAGGTGACGGCGGCGATCGCGGCAGCGATCAGAGCGCCGACGGTCGCAACCGCATCGGCACCCGTTCGACCGAGCACCCACGATGCGCCCAGGATGATCGCGGCGGCCGAGGCGAGTTGCAGCTCGCGGACCTGCCACAACCCCGGGAGTGCATCGGTCGGAGCCGGACCTCCCGTGCCCGCACCGTCAGCAGTGGATTCGGTGGTCGGCGCTGCCGGGGTAGGTCCGCAGCACGCGTCAGCCATGATCGACCCCGGTGACTTCGGCGGTGGCCGAGGCGGTGGGCAGTACCTCGGTCAGTGTCGCGAGCAGTCGGGTGCCGCGGTCGGTGAGCGAATACATGACCAACTTTCCCTCTCTGTTCGATGTGACGGCGTCCGCGGCTTTGAGTTTGCGGAGATGGTGGGAGACCAGCTTCTGGCTCTGTCCCACGATCCACGCGATGTCGCAGCCACACATCTGCCCGCCGGCGTTCAACGCGAGCGCGATGGTCAGTCGGGTGGGGTCGCCGAATGCTCGGGCAGCGTCGGCGACCGGTTCGATATCGCCGAGCGCGGGCAGAGTAGCGCGAACCCTCTCGGCGTGAGGGAGGTCCATACACAACAAATCGCACGAGTCCAGAGGTTCCAAGGCCATGGGCACAATCTAACAATCATGCGATCGTTAGGGAAGGTCCTTTAGTCAACGTTCGTACGATTGTTAGTGTCATAACGAGTCGAAACGCCCATATCGGGCCCATTGATCAATCCGAACGAATCGAGAAGGTAGTTGTATGAGCCGAGCGTTGAAGATTTCCTTGTCCCTGGTGATCGTGTTCGCCGCCGCGTTGGCTGTATTTCTGGTGGTGGATCGATCGGGGTCTCCGGATGCTGCCGCCGCCGAGCAGGCCGCGACCGACCCTGCCTCGATTGCGGTGCGCGAGAACAGTCATCGGTTGAACTCGGTGCCCGACGGCCGGGTCACGTTCGTGGAGTTCCTCGACTTCGAGTGCGAGGCCTGCCGATCGGCCTACCCGGCGATCGAGCAATTGCGTGAAGAGTACGGCGACCGGGTGAGCTTCGTGGCCCGCTACTTTCCGATCGCCTCCCACTTCAATGCCGAACGAGCCGCACGCGCAGTCGAGGCCGCGGCCCAGCAGGGCGGATTCGAGGCGATGTATCAGCGCATGTACGAAACGCAGGCGCAGTGGGGCGAACAGCAGGTTCCGCAGGACGAGTTGTTCCGCAGCTTCGCCGTCGAGCAAGGGCTCGACATGAGCGCCTTCGATGCCGCTTACACCGACCCTGCGACGCTCGCGCGCATCGAGGCCGACGTCGCGGACGGGATCGCGCTCGGCGTGCAGGGCACCCCGACGTTCTTCCTCAACGGCACCAAGATCGAACCGACCACGTACGGAGACCTCGCCGATGCCCTCGACGCTGCACTCGGCTGACCTCCCAGCGAACGAGACCCGACAAGGTGGATCGTTCGGCCGGAGCCTGCCCTGGCTGCTGCTGGTGGGCGGCCTGATCGGCCTGACCGCCGCGTTCGTGCTCACGGTAGAAAAGTTCGCTCTTGCGCTCGACCCCGCCTACGCCCCGACCTGCAGCATCAACCCGGTGCTCAACTGCGGATCGGTGATGGACACCCCGCAGGCGTCTGCGTTCGGATTTCCCAATTCCCTCCTCGGGATCGCAGGCTTCGCCGTCGTGGCAGCAGTGGGTGCCGCCCTTCTCGCCGGTGCGATGTTCGCGCAGTGGTTCTGGGGCGCAGTGCAGGTCGGTGTCACTGCTGCCGCAGTCTTCGTGCACTGGCTGATCGTGCAGAGCCTGTACGAGATCGGCGCCCTGTGCCCCTACTGCATGGCGGTGTGGGCGGTCACCGTACCGATCTTCTGGTACGTCACGCTGCGCAACCTCGACCGCGCCAGGTCGAAATCCGCTCTTCGGCAATGGTTTCGGGTATGGCTTGACTCGGTGATTCGCAATCACTCGATTCCGCTGACCGTGTGGTTTCTCGTCCTCATCGCCCTGATCGCGCAGCGTTTCTGGTCGTACTGGTCCACGCTCCTATGATCCGCGACGTACCGTTCGCCCCTCTGCCGCCCTCTCGAGAAAGAAGGTCACGGCGATGACGCGCGGCTGGTCGATCGTCATGCTCGTCGTTGTCGTTGCATCGATCGTCGCACTGTGGCCCCGCTCCGGTGGCGTCGAGGGCGGCCCGTCCGACGTCATCGCCAACAATGTCGCTCCGGTCGGACCCGAACCCACATTGTCCCGCCCGCCGGATGACGCGGCACGAGCAACAGCGCTACCGCTGTGTCCGCCGCCGGTACCGCGCGAAGGCGGTCCGCTGGCGGGAGTGATAGCGCGCTGCATCGGCAGCGACAGCTATGTCGATCTCGCCGATGTTCTCGGCAGCGAGGCGACGCTGATCAACCTGTGGGCATCCTGGTGCGGCCCGTGCCGCACCGAGATGCCCGTACTCGATGCCTACGCCGCAGAACCCGACGCGATCCCAGTCATCGGAATCGACGTCGAGGACCGACCCGAGGACGCGGCCGCGCTGCTCACGCAACTGGGCGTCCGCTATCCGAACTACATCGACGGCGGCAGCGTCCTGGACGCGCTCTCGGCACCGCCGGTCCTTCCCCTGAGCTTTTTCCTCCACCCGGACGGAACGATCGAGCGCGTCACCGACCCGACAGTGTTCGAGACGACAGACCAGATCCGCACTGCAGTAAAGGATTTCACCTCATGACACGTTTTTTCCCTGCGTGGGTCGGTGCGCGCCGTCAAGGCTCCACGCCCACCGCGGCAATTGGATCGATTCTTGCCGTCGTACTACTGATCTCCGGATGCTCCGACGGCGCACAGGCTGCATCCACGGGAGGTAGCTTCGACTTCGTCGCCCCCGGCGGTCGAACCGACATCGTCTACGATCCCCCCGAAACACGCGGTACCATAGGCGAACTCGCCGGCCCCGATCTGATGGAGGAAGGCAAGACGACCGCTCTGTCGGACTACGACGGCAAGGTGGTGGTGATCAATCTCTGGGGTCAGTGGTGTGGCCCCTGCCGCGGCGAAGCCGACGACCTCGAAGAGGTCTACGAGACCACCCGCGAGCGCGGCGTGCAGTTCCTCGGCCTCAACGTCAGAGATCCACAGAAGGACAAAGCGCAGGACTTCGTGGTCGACAACGACGTCTCCTACCCCTCGATCTACGACCCTTCGATGCGGACCCTGATCGCTCTCGGCGGGAACTACCCGACCAGCGTGATCCCTTCGACGCTGGTACTCGACCGTCAGCACCGCGTGGCCGCGGTCTTCATGCGCGCCTTGCTCACCGACGATCTCCTTCCCGTCGTCGAACGGGTAGCCGCAGAATGACGACTCTTCTCGCCCAGGACATCGGGTCGGCCTTCCAGAACGCGGCATCGAGCGGGCCCCTTCTGCTCGCGATCGCGGCATGCATGCTCGCCGGGTTGGTCTCGTTCGCCTCCCCGTGCGTGGTGCCGCTGGTGCCGGGATACCTGTCCTACCTGGCAGGAATCGCCGGTGCCGACGCCCAATCAGCCGAGACCCGATCGCCCCGCACCTCGACCACCGGCACCTCGACCACCGACACGTCGTCGCCGGAGCTGGCGAATCGCTGGCGTGTGGCCGGCGCAGCGTCGTTGTTCGTCGCCGGATTCACGATCGTCTTCGTCCTCGCCACAGCCTCGATCTTCGGAGTCATCGGCACCTTGCGCATCAACGAGCAAGTACTTCAACGAGTCGGCGGCGTCATCACGATCATCATGGGTGCAGCGTTCATCGGATTGATACCCGTTCTGCAACGCGACACCCGATTCGCACCTCAGCAGATCTCGTCCCTCGCTGGAGCGCCGCTGCTCGGCGGTGTGTTCGCGCTCGGCTGGACACCGTGTCTGGGCCCCACCCTCGCCGGCGTTCTGTCTGTTGCAGCAGGAACCGAAGGTGCAACCGCAGCCCGCGGGGTCACTCTCATCGTCGCGTACTGCATGGGACTCGGCCTACCGTTCGTCGTCCTCGCGTTCGGCTCGAGTTCGGCGATGCGCGGGGTGGGGTGGCTTCGAAGGAACTCACAGAAGATCAAGGTCGCCGGCGGTGTCATCATGATCGCCGTCGGCATCGCGCTGCTGACCGGAGTGTGGGGGTTGTTCATCGCCTGGATCCGCAACGAATTCGTCAGTGCAGTGGTCCTGCCCATCTGATCGAGATGTCGCCGAACCACCACGCCGCATTGCATTGTTCGGGTGGCCGAACTATATTTTCAGGGTCCTGACATACTGTTGGTGCTGGAGGGTGTGGTCATGTCTGTGCTGCAGCGCCGATCGTCTCGGCCGCCCTCGAGGTTTCGGTCGGGCCTGGTTCTGCTCGGCCCGGCTTTCGTCGCAGCGATCGCCTACGTCGACCCCGGCAACGTCGCCTCCAACGTCAGTGCCGGTGCGCAGTTCGGATACCTGCTGGTCTGGGTGATCGTTGCCGCGAACGTGATGGCCGGTCTCGTCCAGTTCCTCTCCGCCAAACTCGGCATCGTCACCGGAATGACACTGCCCGAAGTAGTCCGCGAGAAGTCGAGCAGGACTGTGCGACTGGCATATTGGGGGCAAGCGGAGGTGGTCGCCATGGCGACCGACCTCGCCGAAATCGTCGGCGGTGCAATTGCCCTCTACCTGCTCTTCGACCTGCCGCTCCTGATCGGCGGCCTCATCACCGGGGCCGTATCGATGATCTTGTTGATGGTCCAGGATCGGCGGGGCCAACGGCCCTTCGAGTTCGTGATTCTCGGGCTACTCGGTGTCATCGCCGTCGGATTTCTTGCCAGCGTCGTCGTGGAACCGCCATCGTTCACCGAGGCCGCGGCCGGTCTGATTCCGCGGTTCGACGGCGCGGAAAGCGTGTTGATCGCCGCCGCGATGCTCGGTGCGACGATCATGCCGCACGCGGTGTACCTGCACTCCGGCCTTGCTCGTGACCGGCACGGACACCCCGAGGCAGGGCCTGTCCGTCAGCGGTTGTTGCGGATCACCCGGATCGATGTCGGGTTGGCGATGCTGCTGGCCGGGGCAGTGAACATGTCGATGCTGCTGTTGGCGGCATCGACGTTGGGGGGCCGCGAGGGCGTCGATTCCATCGAAGGAGCCCACGCAGCGGTAGGGGACACCCTGGGGCCGGTCGTAGCGCTGCTGTTCGCGGTGGGCCTGCTGGCCTCGGGCCTTGCATCGACATCGGTCGGGGCCTACGCCGGCGCGATGATCATGGACGGCCTACTACGTAAGCGCATTCCGATTCTGGTGCGACGACTGGTGACCCTTGTTCCCGCAATGGCAATTCTGGCAGCAGGAGTCGACCCCAGTCGGGCACTGGTCGTCTCGCAGGTCGTGCTGTCGTTCGGTATCCCGTTCGCGTTGATTCCCTTGGTGCGGTTCACATCGGACCGCATCCTGATGGGCGGCGATGTCAATCACCGGATCACGGCATACGCGGCATGGCTCATCGCGGGAATCGTCGTCTCACTCAACATTGCATTGATCTATCTGACCGTGGCCTGACTGCGCGCGGGTAAACGTGTCCTGCACGCCTGTATTTCAGGACGATCACCGCTCGTGTGGTGATGGTGTTGTGCACGGTGAATCAGCATGAGTGGGTTCTGCCGCCGAAGTCGGGGTCTAGCAGGACGAACCGCCGCACACCGATTGCCCCGCCGTAGAAGCAGTCGACCGGACGTTGCTCGACACACGCCTTGTCCATGACATCGATGCTCGCTCGGCGCGTGTGATGACGTCCCTCACTGCGTCGACTGTCCTGTCGCGGCGGTGGTCTCGCCCGGCACCAGACGCGGCACGTAGCGGACGTAGAGCACCATTCCGATCAACTCCACGAGGGTTTGCGTCACGACCACCACGGCGGCCAGGCTCAACGCCGGTGGTAGCGCCAGGGCGAGTGGCAGCACGACCAGCGAGTTACGGGTGGCGCCGGAGAACACCAGCGCCCGCGTCGCCGGCACGTCCTGACCGAACACCTTCCCGGCACCGACACCGACGAACGCCATCACGATCAGAAACACCACGAAGATGGCTGCAGCAGCGGCGAGTTGGTCGATACGGCTGCGGATCGAGTCGATCTGGGAGGCGACGACGACCGCGAGTGTCACCATCATCACCGGCACCATCGCTGCTGCCATCGCCTCGATGATTTGCTCGCCCAGACGTCGACGTCGCGCCCACAGCTGCGTCGCCGCAGCCAGCGCCAGCGGGATCACGATGAGTAGAACGAACGCCTCGGCAAAGGGGGCGATGTCGATGATCGAGACAGTCTCGGCCCCGACGAACAACCACAGCCACAACGGCAGCAGGGCGATCTGCAGCAACATCAGCAGCGGTGCCCCGGCGAGAAGGCGTTCCGACGCCGCGCCGGCCAGTCCGCTGAAGACGATGACGTAGTCGATGCAGGGGGCGAGCAGCACCAGCACCACACCGACGAGGACAGCTTCGTTCCCGGCGATGATGCGGGTCAGTGCGAACACCACGATGGGGACGGCTGCGAAGTTCAGAACGACCACCGCGGTGGTGAACCGGGCATCACGTAGGGACCGGCCGATCGCGGCGAACGGCACTGCGAGGAACGTCGCGTAGAGCAGAACGATCAGCACCGGATTGATGGCGTGCTCGAACGTCGGTGCTGCGGAGGGGAAGGACAACCCCACCCCCGCGCCGGCGACGAGTGCGAGTAGATACAGGCCGATCTGGTGGGTGTCCCACCATTGCACCGCCGACGTTCGCGCTGTTTCGGTCATGACGCGCTCACGGGTGCGGTCAAAGTCGACGCCAACCAGCTGCATTGCGGGTCGCACGGTGTCGACGCGTCGGGGGTCTCGTCGAGACGAACCAGCGCGGCGGTCAGCGCGTCCCGCAGCACGGTCAGCTGCGCGATCGACTCCTCTGCTCGGGCGATGTGTTCACGCAGTGCCGGTCGCAGCCCGGACTTCACCGCGGCGCACGAATCGTTCTCCCACATACGCAGCATCGACTTGATCTGCGGCAGAGTGAGATTCAGGCTCTTCGCGGCGGTGATGAACGCCAATCGCTGCTGTGCTCGTTCGTCGTAGACACGGTAGCCGTTCGGGGCTCGGTCCGCCGGAAGTAGGCCCTCGCTCTCGTAGAAGCGCAGCGTTGTCGCTGGCACCCCGGTTGCCGAGGACAGTTGCGAGATCAACAGAGCAGACATGACCGCAGACTAAAGGTTCGAGTCGGCTCGAAGGCAAACCGGCCGAGTCCGGCCCGCCATCGAGTCCGCGGCAGCACGAGGGACGTCGGGCTCGTTGCTCCTCGAGGGGGGTGGGGTCAGGGTGCGCCGTCGCCTGGAGTGTTGGGCTCGTGTTGCCTCTTCTCGGTATGGAACGTGATCAGATTGCCGTCGATGTCGACAGTTGCGAACTCCGTCGTTCCCCAGCCTGTCGAGACGGGACGGCCTACGTCTGCGGGGTGAAGCACCCCCGCGCGGGACATCTCGGCGTAAAGGTCGTTGATCTCGTCCACGGCGATGCGGCAGCTGGCGGTGCCGGCAAGGAACGTCTCGGCTCCGCTGCACACCGGCCATGCCGCGTGGTCTGAACGGGTATCCCAGCTGTCGTCGTCGGCGGCCCACAAGTGGATCTCGACGTCGTCGCGGGTGAGCCTCGCGAAAGTCGGGTCGGTGTACCGGGTCGTGAAGCCGAACGATCGGACGTATATCTCGGCAGCGGTGTCGATGTCTCGTACCGGCAGCGCAGGTACCACTTTCGACATGCCCATAGGCAACACTAACGCCGACGAGCCGGAGGGCGAGCCGACCCCGCCTCATATTGCTGGCGCTCAGTGCATTCGACTTCTGACACAGTGAACGCGACTCCTGAAACTGACAATCGGTGTCAGTTTCAGAAGACGGCTGCACTCATTGCAGGCGTTACGAGGGTGAGTGCACGTGTCTTCTGACATTCTGATGTCAAAAGTGCGGTGCACGGTCGCATGTTCGGCTCTCGGTGACAGGGAGGCTTGTGATGGACCCCGACAAGCTCGACGTCGTGGAGACCGGTGTGCTGACAGCGTCGGGGGAGCGGTGGTCCCAGGCCGAGACCCGTTTCGCTGTCCTGGCTCCCTTGCTGGAGATGCATCCGGTGCGTTCGGAAGCGGTCGACGCTGCAGCGCAGCGCTTGGGACTGTCCAGGCGGCAGGTCTACACGTTGGTCGGCAGGCTCAGGAACGGGACGGGGACGGTCACCGATCTTCTGACGAAGGTCTCGTCGGGTGGGCGTGGCCGCAGCCGAGTATCCGCTGAGGTCGAGGAAGTGATCGCCGACCATCTGACTCGATACTTTCTTCACCGTCAGAAGCTCAGTGTCGCTGCGCTGCATAGACGTATCGCATTGGCCTGTCACCGTGCGGGTCTGCCTGTGCCGGCCAGGAACACCGTCACCGCGCGTATCGCCGGCCTCCATCCGGCGTCGGTGGCCAGGTCACGCGGGGGACCCGATGCCGCCCGGCCGCGTCAGTCCGCCGGCGACGTTCCACCGGCGGTTGCGGGGATTCTCGATCAGGTCCAGATCGACCACACCGTCGTCGATGTGATGATCGTCGACGAGTACGAGCGTCAAACGATAGGTCGCCCCTACTTGACGATCGCCATCGATGTCTTCAGCCGTACCGTCCTCGGGTTCGTCGTCACTCTGGAGGCACCGTCAGCCGTATCTGCTGGGTTGTGCCTGGGCCGGGTGTGCAGCGAGAAGCAGACGTGGCTCGAAGCATGCGAGCTGGCCGAACAGGTGCAATGGCCGATGGCAGGCAAGCCGAAGCGGTTATACCTCGACAATGCCGCCGAGTTCAAAAGCGAAGCGCTGCGCCGCGGATGCGCCCAGCACGCGATCACCCTCGAATACCGTCCACCTGGCCGGCCGCATTACGGCGGGATCGTCGAACGCATTCTCGGAACGGCGATGACGGCTGTGCACGAGCTACCCGGGACCACTTTTTCGAACCCCGCGGACCGAGGAAATTACGACTCGGACAAGCACGCCGCGTTGACATTGCGCGAGTTGGAGCGCTGGCTGGTTCTGGCGATAGCCTCGTATCACGCGAGCGTGCATTCAGGGATCGGGAACACTCCGGCCGCCGTGTGGGCCGGCGGTGTCGCCGCAGCTGGTCATGCCCATCGTGTGGTGCTCGGCGAGACCGCGTTCCTGGTGGACTTTCTTCCCGTCATCCGGCGACGTCTGACGCGCACGGGCTTCGTTCTCGATCACGTGCACTACTTCTCGAACGCGCTCAAACCGTGGGTTGCGCGGCGAGAGGAGTTGGGGCGGTTCGTGATAAGACGTGACCCACGCGATCTGAGCAGAATCTGGGTCCTCGAACCAGACGGTGCAGGCTATGTCGAGGTGCCGTACCGGACGATGTCACATCCCGCGGTGACACTGTGGGAGCACAGAGCTGCTATCGCCCGTCTCCGCGAACAAGGTCGGTCGAACGTCGATGAGAGCGCACTGTTTTCGATGATCGAGCAGATGCGTGAGGTCACCGACCGCTCGCAGAAAGCCACCCGCAAAGCCCGGCGCAACCGTGCCCGCCGCACGCATCTCACCGGCGCCGCGTCTGCACCGATCCCGGCGATCCACCCGCCGGTGGAGCCTGAAACGGACGGCGGCACCGCAACGCCGGTCTTCAGCGACATCGAGGAATGGTGAGCCGATGACCGCATCGAAAGGAAGCAGCAACGAACCCACCGAGTCGTCCAGCGAGGATTTGGGGCACCTGCGGGAGTCGGTTCGACCGCTCACCGCACTCGACGACGCGGAGCGGATCCGGTTGATCCGGTCGGAGAGATGGACGGGTATCCGCAGGCCCGTACGGTCATCGACCATCTGGAGACGTTGCTGTCGTGGCCGGACCGACAGCGTATGCCGAACCTACTGTTGCTCGGTCCGACGAACAACGGCAAGTCGATGATCATCGAAAAGTTCCGGCGCACTCATCCGCCGATCAGCTTGTCCGACCGCGAGCAGATACCGGTGTTGTGCATGCAGATGCCCCCGGACCCGTCACCCGGCCGGTTCTACCTCGCACTGCTCACAGCGTTGGGAACACCGACCAGGCCCCGCAATCGGGTCCACGAACTCGAACAGCAAGCATTGATGCTGCTCCGCGCCACCGGCGTGAAGATGTTGATCATCGACGAGCTCCACAATGTTCTCGCCGGCCGCGACAACGTCCGCCGCGAATTCTTGAACGTGCTGCGATTCCTGGGCAACGAACTACGCATTCCTCTCGTCGCTGTCGGCACCCGTGACGCTTACCTCGCCATCCGGACCGATCCCCAGCTGGAGAACCGATTCCACCCCATCACTTTGCCGGTCTGGACCAACACAGCCGACACCAGATCACTGCTGGCCAGCTTCACCACGAGCTTCCCCCTCCGCAAACCCTCGCACCTGACATCACCGGAGATGACCGACTACCTCCTCACTCGCTCCGAGGGCACCATCGGTGAACTGACAACGCTGCTCACTGCCGCAGCAGTGACCGCCGTCGACAGCGGAGAGGAAGCGATCACCTCATCGGTGCTCACGCGCACTCCGTACGTTGGCCCCACCGAGCGGCGTCGCCAGTTCGAGCGCCACCTCGCATGAACGCGCGGCTCGCACCGATGCCCGATGATGCGTACGTTCGCCCGTGGCCGCTGCACCCGCAGCCACTGCCAGGCGAGGCCCTCTCGTCCTGGGTGGCCCGGATATGCGAGCTGTATCCGCACATCAAGCCTTCTGACCTGCTTGCAGACCTCGATATCGATTGTGCTGTCGAGGATCTCGACCGCTACACACCGGAGCCGATACTTATCGAGCTGGCCGGTCGCGGCGCGGTCCCGGTAGAGAGGGTGCGGATGATGACGTTGGCGGGGTGGACACCGTGGCTGCTCGACAGCACCGACCCCGCCGACTGCGACTTCGACACCTACGTCCACCAGTTCTCGATCCTGCTACCGGCCGACCTCGCGAGGGAGGATCGACGACGCCGCACACCCACGAGCGAAGCATGGTTGCCGTGGGCGAGCACTCCGCGCAGTCGGGCATGCCCGGAATGTATCGACAGCCTCGAATCCACTGCTGATATGAACATGACTCTGCTGCATCAATATCCGGTGCTGAGCAGCTGCCTCGACCACCGTTGTCGACTCGAACCCTGCTCTGCTTTCCCTGGTCATGCAATCTTCTGGGATCAGGTCCGGTTCGGTTCGGACGAACGGGTCTCGCCCGTTCCGGTTCCCTCAGCGGTCACGGACCTCGATCGGCGCAGCACCGAGGCTCTGACGACGGGATGGGTGGAACTCGGCCCAGGCCGGGTACATGCCGCAGTCTGGTTCCGACTGCTGCGCACCGTCGTCGACGAAGTGTCCTCACCACTGGTTCGCACCGGACGGTGGGCGACGAGACTCGTTGCGATCTGGAAGGCCGCCGGTCGTTCCCGCCCGCTCCGGACCGCGTGGGTTCCGTTCGAGGACCTGCACTGGGACGAGCAGGCGACAGTCCTCGAGGCCGCAGCGATCGGCATTGCGATGGTCGAGAGCGGTGAGATCGACGCCGGCGGTGCGCACGCATCTCTGCTGCGCCCACGACCGTATGAGCTGGTCGATCCCGGGACCGCTCCGACGCGCTCGTCTTATCCCGCACCCGAGCGCGATTTATGGGCTGACGCGCACGCTGCGGCCGAGGCCGCCATCGCGGCAGCGCGCGTCGATCCCGCATCCGCCAGTTCGTTGTACAACTTCCTGCGCTGGGGGTGCCGCACCGCAGCGGAGCTGGATGAGACGGTGCAACTGTTCCTCGACCACGGGATCCCGCTGCACCATCCGCCGACATAGCTATCGCCCGATGGAGCGGGGTCGTCCGCGGCGCACACGCGGCGACAGCCGAGAAGCCCGTTTTCGCGCCCGGGTCATAGTCACCAACGTTATCTGTGCGGTGACCGACGAGAATTTTCCTTCCCGCACCGTCTACGGCGAAACGCCAGGTGAGTGTCTTTTTGGGTCAAAACTGTGTCGGAGGTGCTCGATACAGTCCTGACATGACAGAACGCGAGCTCGCAGACGCCTCGAAGCCGGTCCCGGCTGTCGTGTCGGGTGGCGCGGCGGTGTTCCCGGATCTACCGCCCGACGTTGCGGCTCGGATCGAACGGTCGATGGCGGCATCCCGCTCGACCGGAACCCGCCGGGCCTACGCCTCGGCGTGGCGACGCTTCGAGACCTGGTGCACTGCCGCCGGGCATCAGGCGTTGCCGGCGCACCCCGCGACGGTGGCCGCCTACCTCGTGGCCGCGGCCGACACACTCACCGTCGACGGGACGCGGGCGTACGCGGCCGCGACGTTCGGCAAATGGGTCGCAGCGATCGCCGACCGCCACCGCGCTACCGGACACGACAACCCGTGCGGGCACGAGATGGTGCGCGCCACCCTCGCAGGGATCCGCCGAGATTACGCGTCGGCGGGGGAGCGGCCCCGCAACCCGCGCGCACCGCTGCTGACCTCCGACATCACCATGATCGTCGAGTACTCGCGTCGCAGTTCGATCGGGTGGGCGTCGGAGGTCCTCGAACGCCGCGACACCGCGCTGCTGCTGATGGGCTACACCGGTGCATTTCGTCGTAGCGAACTCGTCGCTCTCGAATGTCGTGATGTGCGCCGCGACCGCCTCGACGGCGCACACGTACGAATCCGGAAGTCCAAGACCGACCAGGACGGCACCGGCACCGTGAAGGCACTCCCGTTCACCGACCGGCACGAATCATGCCCTGTCTGCGCGTGGATACGCTGGCTGCAGATCGTCGCCGCGTTCGACACCGGCGGCAGAGCCGCCGTCATTCGGTTACTCTCCCGCGCAGCGGAATTCGACTCTCATGTCTGCCGCGGCACCCTGCCTACCGCCGAGAAACGGTCGCCCCTGTTTCGGTCCATCCGCAAGAACGGCAACCTCTCCGACACCGCGTTGTCCGGGGCAGCGGTCCATGCGGCGATCCGCCGCCGCGCAGCTCACGCCGGGTACGACCCCGACACCGTCGCACAGCTCGGCGGGCATTCCCTGCGTGCAGGATTCGTCACCCAAGCCTTCCGCAACGGCGCCGATGCACATGCGATCATGCGCCAAACCGGCCACACCACACCCGCAATGGTCGAGACATATGCCCGCGAGCACGCCCCTCTGGTCGGCAACGCGGTCACCGAACTCGGTCTATGACCGGGCGTGTGACTTCACCCGTGAACGCCGATAGGGCGACCGGGGTAGATGCTGACCACGACGACTGCACCGGTTCGATTCGACCAGCGGATATCACGAACGTGGCGGTGCCGAAGCGGGATCGGCACACGTGGTCACTGTTCGAGGACTGGTGCACCGCCCATGACGAAACACCACTGGCGGCCTCCCCGGATTCACTTGCTCGGTTCCTCTCGGCGCACCCCGCGGCGTCCACGACCCAGCGCCGCCGGATCGCGGTGATCGACGCCGCCCATTCCCGGCACCTGTTACCCCAGCCGGGCCGTGCGGAGGTCGTCCGGGCTGCGCTGGACGTGGCGCGTACGGCGCGCCTGCACGAGCTGGCAGCCGTGATCGGCGGCGTCATCGCGCGCCTCCCCGAATCCGGTTGGCCGTCCGAACTGTTCGCGCGGCGAGACGCCCTCGTCCTGGTCTTTGCCTCGACCGGTCTGCCGTACACCCAGATCGCGGCCCTGCGGCCCTGCGACGTCACCGCCGATCCGAGGATCGATGCCCTTCGTATCGACACAGGCCGCGGCGTTCGCACCGTCACTCCTCTCGCACTGATGGAGACGGGTATCTCGCCGCGGACGGTGTTCCAGCGCTGGTTGGAGGTGCTGGGCCATCACACGCGGTACCCGAACACTCGAATGCTCGCCGACGCTCTCGATGCCGTGGGCGGTACCGGGCTCAGCGGATTCGACCGGTACGTCGATCCGGCCGGTCGACAGCCGCTGTCGACCGCAATCGACCGGTGGGGTCACACCCCGCTGACTGCGACTGCACTTACCGCCCATGCGGTCGCCGACATCGTTCGAGCGCACCTGGACGGACGAGCACCTGTGCACCGACACCATTCGGTGCAGGCACGGCAGCCGAGCACAGATCTCGTACCCAAGCCCGCCTCGGCTTCGCTACTCGACCCCGGCTACTACGAACACGGGACTCGGGCACGCCGAGACGCACACCAGCTACTCGGTGGCGTCGATTCGACGCTCGACGACGTCGAAGAGCGTGCGGATTCACTGTTGAAGCGGCTTCTCGAATTCGTCGAGGCAGAAGTGCCGCCGTGAGGTCGGCCGTTCGTGCCGCGAAGATGGTCCCTGCACCCGTTCAGGCCGCTTCTGTGGCGTGGAGACGCTCGACGAGACCGGGGTGAACCGATCGATCAGATCTCCGCTTGCGTGAACTCGACTGTGTCGCCCTCCGGTGCACCGACATTCCGGGAGCAATCGCCGGAGGGAACTTCGGTTCGGGTGAACCCCTCAGGCTCGGTGTGCGTACACCACAGTGAAGCCCACCGCTGGCGTGGGCACGAGGACAGGACACGTGATGAGCACTTCAAGGTTCCGTATGGCAACGTCGCTGCTCGCGTCGGCGGCGGTGATCGCCCTCGCCGGGTGCGGTTCCACCGAACCCACCGGTTCGGTGGCGGTGTCGAGCACTCCGGTGTCCACGTCGGCGGACGCGAAGGCTGCGACACCCGATGTGGCACCGTCCGAACCCGGACTGGTGGTGTACGCCAGTAACTACTCTGTGAGTGACACGGTCTCTCGGGTACAGCGCGCGCTGGAGACGGCGGGAGCTGTGGCAGCCACTGTGGATTTCGAGAAGTTGGCACAGGGAGCAGGTGAGACGATCCGCCCGACCACCGTGGTGATCGGGGGGAATCCGAAAGCGGCGTCGCCGTTGATCGCCGCGGACCAACGGGCCGCGATCGACCTTCCACAGAAGTACCTGGTCTGGCAGGCCGCCAACGGAACGGTGTTTCTGGCATACAACTCCGCCGAGTACATCGCGACGCTCGCAGGCATCCCGGTCTCGTCCGACGCCCTCGACGGACTCCGGGCCGGCTCGGCATCGACCGCGTCCGATGCGACGGGATCCTCGGCGGCCGCCGCAGAGGGCACCGATGTGTCCGCAGCGCCGGGATACCTGGTCGAGAAGACCAGTGATGCATCGGTTGCAGCGTCCATTGCCCGATACGAGGCAGCGTTCGCGGCCAAGAATCAGCCCACAGTCGCAACCGTCGATCTCGCGTCCGCCGCTGCCGAGACACCTCTGAGGCCCACCATGGTCACCTACGTCGGTAATCCTGCGGTCTCGACTGCGCTGGTCGGAGCGCAGCAGACCATGGGGATCGACCTCCCCGCCCGATACGTGGCGTGGCAGGATGCCGAAGGGATCGTTCACGTGGCTCACCCCGATATCCGTGTACTCGCCGCTCGGCATTCGATCTCGCCGACCAATCCTGTTCTCGACATGGTCGCCGCCGCCACGACCGGTTTCACCGATGCCGCTTCCGGCTCGGGCAGTTAGGTGGACGGTGTCGAATCCGGCTCACAGCACAACCACCAGCTCGTCGATGCGTCCGAAGTCGCCATGTCGGCGCTCTTCCGCGAGCACCAGCACGCAGTGACTCGATTCGTCAGCCGCTACACCCAGACCCGCGAGCAGTGTGAGGACATCGTCCAGGAGACGATGTTGCGCGCGTGGCGCGGGATCGACCGCATCGATGTGACGGCAGCATCGACGCGGTCCTATCTCATGACCATCGCGCGAAACGTACTCACCGATCAGTGGCGGGCGAGCACGAGCAGGCCGACTCTCGTCCACGATCAGATCGCACTCGCCGCCGAGTGCATCGACGACGAATTGGGCGGGGTCCTCGACGGGTGGCTCATAGACGAGTCGCTGCGTCGGTTGTCCGAGGAGCATCGAGCAGTCATCGTGCTCATCTACTACGAGGGTCGAACCGTCTCCGAAGTGGCCGCGCACCTCGATATCGCGGTCGGCACGGTCAAGTCCCGCTCCTATTACGCTGTGCGTGCCCTACGCCGGATCTTCGACGAGTTGGGATTGATTCCATGAGCTCAGCGCACGACGAGATCCGACCACTGCTCGGGGCGTACGTACTCGACGGACTCGAGCGCGACGACCGAGCAGCGGTACGACGACACCTCGACGACTGCCTTGCCTGCCGAACCGAAATCGACGTCCTGGCACCCGTCGCAGGAGTGCTTCGACGTCGCAGGCAGCCAGCAGATCTCTCACCGGTGCACTCGACGGCCGGTGCAGACCAGCGACTCGACCACCTGCTGAGCGCGATGAGGCATCAACGGACCTCCGAGAAGAGGCGGCGGCGAGTGTGGACTGCGGTGTCGGCGACCCTCGTTCTGGGAGTCGCTGCGGCGATCGTCCCGCTCAGTACCCTCGCCCGCTCCGACGATTCGACAACGGTGAACGATGCGGGTGCCCGCCCGCTCGTTCTGTCGAGCACCGTCGGGGCCACAGGTGACCTCGAGCTCACCACGAAAGCCTGGGGCACATCGATCGACGTCGACGTTCAACAACTCCCCGGCGCAGGCATCCTCACTCTGCAAGTGGTCGGCAACGACGGGACTCGACAACAAGCAGCTCAATGGTCGGTCACCGCGAGCCGAGCAGCAGCGGTGACCGGCGCAACGTCCCTTTCTGTCGAGGACATCCACTCGATCGTGATCGACGATCCGGCGGGCAACACGATCGCGCGGGCCTCTCGCTGAGACCGAGTCGTCACGGACACGGGCAGGTTTCGATGCGGTGCCTCGGACAGCGTGTCGGTCGCGTGGCCGCCCGAACGGCTGGACCGCGGTCGAGTGAGATCGGGACGCTGACGACGTACCCCGGATCGACATCCGAGTCCGAACGCGCTGGCTCTGCGTTCGCCGCACCGCATCGGTCCGTCGCTCGTTTTCCGGACTCATTCCAGAAAAGTCGTGCATACTGGTCGATGTGAGCTCATCGTCGAACTACCCGGAGATGCTGCGTAGTGCTGCGCTCCGAGTCACCCGCCCCCGTCTGGCGGTGCTCGACGTGGTGCACGAACATCCGCACGTCGACACCGACACCGTCCACAGAGCCGTTCGGGCCACCCTGCCCGATGTCTCCCGCCAGGCCGTGCACGACGTGCTCCGCGCTCTGACCACCGCGGGACTGGTCCGGCGAATTCAGCCGTCCGGTTCGGTCTCCCGGTACGAGAGCAGGATCGGCGACAATCACCACCATCTCGTGTGCCGCAAGTGCGGCGCGATCGCCGATGTGGAGTGCGCCGTCGGTGAGGCTCCGTGCCTCACTCCGTCGGAGGCCCCTGGTTTCGTCGTCGACGAGGCAGAGGTCATCTACTGGGGCCTGTGCGAGAACTGCTCCACCAGCGTCAGCCCCTGATGTCGCGGCGCGGGAGCGCCGCGGGAATCAGATCATTCACCATCTTCTGGAGGGAAAACTCGTGTCCGAGGACCACACAACACGCGAAAAAGAAATGAACCAGGACCAGCCACAGGAGTCGGGTGGCAAGTGTCCGGTCATGCACGACTCGATGCCGGCACCCGTCGAAGGCGGAAGCAACCGCGAGTGGTGGCCCAAGTCGCTGAACCTGAAGATCCTCAAGAAGAACCCGGCAGTCGGCGACCCCATGGGCCCGAACTACGACTACGCAGCCGAGTTCAACTCCCTCGATCTCGCCGAGGTCAAGCGCGACATCGAAGCCCTCATGACGAACTCGCAGCCCTGGTGGCCCGCGGACTTCGGTCACTACGGCCCCTTCTTCATTCGTATGGCGTGGCACGCCGCAGGTACGTACCGCAAGCAGGACGGACGCGGCGGTGCCGGAGCCGGCATGCAGCGCTTCGCGCCGCTGAACAGCTGGCCCGACAACGCGAGCCTGGACAAGGCCCGCCGCCTCATCTGGCCGATCAAGCAGAAGTACGGCCGCAAGCTCTCCTGGGCCGACCTCATCGTGCTCACCGGCAACGTCGCCATCGAATCGATGGGCCTGCCGACCTACGGCTACGCCGGCGGACGCGTCGACGCCTGGGAGCCGGACGAAGACATCTACTGGGGACCTGAGCAGACCTGGCTCGGCGACGAGCGCTACTACGGTGACCGCACCAGCCTCGAGGGCCCGCTGGCCGCAGTGCAGATGGGCTTGATCTACGTCAATCCCGAAGGCCCGAACGGAAACCCGGATCCCGTGCAGTCCGCACTGGACATCCGCGAGACCTTCGGCCGCATGGCCATGAACGACATCGAGACCGCCGCATTGGCCATCGGCGGACACACGTTCGGCAAGACGCACGGCGCAGCGGACCCCGAGGTGCACATCGGAGCCGAGCCCGAAGGCGCGCCCCTCGAGCAGATGGGCCTGGGCTGGAAGAACAGCTTCGGCACCGGCTCCGGAGCCGACGCGATCACCAGTGGACTCGAAGTCATCTGGACCCCGACCCCGACTCAGTGGGACAACTCGTTCCTCGAAACCCTGTACGGGTTCGAGTGGGAGCTCTACAAGAGCCCCGCAGGTGCGCACCAGTGGCGCCCGAAGAACGGCGAAGGCGCGGACCTCGTTCCCGACCCCGCCGACCCCTCCAAGCGTCGCCACCCGTCGATGCTCACCTCCGACATCGCGATGCGCGTCGACCCGATCTACGAGCAGATCACCCGGCGCTGGCTCGACCACCCCGAAGAGCTGGCAGAAGAGTTCCAGAAGGCGTGGTTCAAACTCACCCACCGCGACATGGGACCGGTCTCGCGTTACCTCGGCCCCGAGATCCCGGCCGAGCCCCTGCTCTGGCAGGACCCGATCCCGGCCGTCGATCACGAGCTGATCGGTGACGCACAGATCGCCGAGCTCAAGCAGACGATCCTCGACTCCGAACTCGGTCAGGATCAGCTGATCTCGGCAGCGTGGGCGGCGGCATCGTCGTTCCGCATCAGCGACAAGCGCGGCGGTGCCAACGGTGGCCGTCTGCGTCTGCAGCCGCAGGCCGGCTGGGAGGTCAACGAGCCCGACGAGCTCGCACAGGTCATCCGCGTGCTCGAAGGCATCCAGCAGTCGTTCTCCGGAACTGTCTCGTTCGCCGATCTCGTCGTCCTCGGCGGTGTTGCGGCCGTCGAGCAGGCCGCGAAGAACGCCGGCGTCGACATCACGGTCCCGTTCACCCCGGGCCGCATGGATGCCACGCAGGAGAAGACGGACGTCGACTCGTTCTCCGATCTCGAACCCAAGGTCGACGGCTTCCGTAATTTCCTGGGCAAGGGTCAGAAGCTCCCGGCCGAGTTCAACCTGGTCGATCGCGCGAACCTGCTCTCGCTCAGTGCACCGGAAATGACCGTGCTCGTCGGTGGTCTGCGCGTGTTCGGTGCCAACTTCGGAAAGTCGTCGCACGGTGTCCTGACCGACAAGGTCGGCACACTCACCAACGACTTCTTCGTCAACCTCCTCGACATGGGCACCGAATGGGTTCCCACCGCCGAGGAGGGCATCTACGAGGCCAAGGACACGGCGACCGGTGAGACGAAGTGGACCGGCACCCGCAACGACCTGGTCTTCGGCTCCAACTCCGAATTGCGGGCCCTCGCAGAGGTATACGCGTGCGACGACGCCAAGGACAAGTTCGTGAAGGACTTCGTCGCTGCATGGGACAAGGTCATGATGCTCGATCGCTACGATCTGGCCTGATTTGTCCATCCAACCCCACTTCACCCCCGTACCGACTCTCGGTGCGGGGGTGAAGTGGTTCGGCGACGCCGGGGTCTCGGCCACTTTTCAGTGTCTCGGCGTCGGTGCGAAGTCCCGGTGGGCTGATCTCGTCGGCCCCGACATCCTGGGTCGTTCGCCGTGGGCGCGCGACAAGTGTGGGTGGGACGGCAAAAGCAACTTCTCGGGTTCGTCGAGACCGAGCTACCCGGGCGTGGCCGGGCAGTTCGTGCCGCGAGGATGGTGGCCCTTGCGCCCGTTCAGGCCACTTTTGTGGCGTGCAGACGCTCGACGAGACCGAGAGTGAATCGGTCGATGTCCTCGATGGAGAAGCTCTCGTCACCGGTGATCGCGAGCGAGGGCCGGCGCAGAAAGTGCTCGCCACCGATCGGGATGCTCACCAGTTCCAGGGCGCGTTGGATCCATCGAACCGGCCGGATCGACGAGGCGACGTGATCGGCGAGGAGCAGCGTTCCACCCGGACGCAGCACCCGAGACATTTCCGCGAGCGCGATGTCCGTGGCGGGGATGGCGCAGAGCGAGAACGTGCACACCACGGTGTCGAAGGATGCATCGGGGAAGTCCAGAGCGTGAGCGTCCCCGAGCGTCAGCTGCGCATCCGGTCTGACGTCGGCGGCGCGAGTGTGCGCCTGTGCGAGCATGTCCGGGCTCAGCTCGATTCCGGTCAACGATGTTCCTGGCGGGTAGTGCTCGAGATTGAGCCCTGTTCCCACTGCGACCTCGAGAACCTGGCCTCGGGCGCGACTGCAGATCCAGGACCTGGTGTCGCGGAAGAGGACTCGGTCGAGGAAGGTCATGTGCTTGTCGTAACCGGCCGCTTGCTTGTCCCAGAATCGTTGCCATCGGGCGAGGCGGTGCGTCGAATCGCCGACCATCGCTCAGTGCTCCCGGCCGGGAGCGATGGGTGCCGCGGCGGTGCGTGAGGCCTCGGACTCGGGGTGCGCCGCGAGATAACGCTTCTTGACCAGCTCCGATTCCTGCGCTTTACGGGAGTTCGTGAGATCGCGGGGCAGCATGTGTCGCACGAGGCGGCGTTGCCGATTCTCTTCCATGTACGAGGCGGTGAAGAACACCGAGAGCAGGACCGCCAGGAGCACCATGGCACCACGCAACCACAGTTCACCGGGAAAGAACATGAACACGGCGTAGATGGGAAGAAACGGAACCTGGCCGCGGATCAGGTGCCGCACCACGGCGTGATCGCCCGTCAGATCGTTGGCCACCCAGTCCGTCATGGTCGAGGGCAGAGTGCGGCCGAAGGCGTAGCCGACCCACTGCCACGGCGCAGGGCGGGTCCTGTCGCGGTTCACCGGGTCGGGGTCACTGTGCTCTGACGCATCCCCAGCCGCCGCATCGCCAAGCTGGCCGGGCACCATCCGACTGCGGAATACAGCAGCAGATTCCCGCCGACGAATGCTGTCAGGACATGCCAGCGGCGGTCGTGCAGGGAACCGGCAGCGAGGCTGGCGAGGACCATGGTGCCCGCCAGCGCGGGGACCGCGCGTTCGATACTCGGTCCGCCGGGGCCGGTGAGGGTGTCGGTGCATGACATGCGGTAGATCCTCGCTTCTGTGCGTGTGGTGCGGTCGTCCGTGCATACCCTAGGGGGTAGGAAAGAATAGTAGCACCATACCCCTGGGGGTACTGTGCTACGGTTCCTTCATCTTCCCGACCAGTAAGGACATGATGTGAGTTCCACGGACGTTCGAACCGACGAGAGTTCTGCAGACAGCTCGCCGCCAGGAATCACCGGCGGGCCGTTGGCGCGCTTCGGTGCGCGCATGGCAGGCAACTTCAAGTGGGTGGTCACCGCGTGGCTCGTGGTCATCATCGGATTGGGAGCGTTCGCGCCGTCGGTGTTCGGATCCCTTGCCGGTGCCGGGTGGCAATCCAACGGATCGGAGTCGGTCCAGGTTCGCGAACTCGCACAGGAGCACTTCGGCGGAAACTCCTCGGCCGCGATCCAGGTGGTCGTCCATTCGGACACCGAGCAGGTGACCGATCCCGCTGTCGCGGCGGTCATTTCCGAGGTAACCGACATTCTGGCCGCCGACTCGCGGATTTCCGAGGTGATCGCCCCGCAACCGGGAATGTCGATCAGCCCCGACGGACGCACCGGGATCCTCATCGGTGGAGCGAACGGGACCACCGACGAGATGGTCAAAGCGGTCGACGACCTCAAAGGTGAGCTGACCGCAGCCTCCACGGACTCGATCGAGGTCTACCCGACCGGAGCATCGGCACTGTGGAGTGACTTCAACAAGGCCAACCACGACGCGATGATCAAGGCCGAAATCATCTCCTGGCCCGTCACATTGGCGATCATGGTGCTCGCGTTCGGATCACTCGTCGCGGCAGGTCTGCCCCTGCTGTTGACTCTGGCCGGCCTCGTCGCATCCGCGGGTGGTCTGGTTCTGCTCAACGAAATCACACCGATCTCGGTGTGGGCCATGAACTTTGCGATGATGTTCGCCCTGGCACTCGGTATCGACTACGCGCTCTTCCTCGTCGTCCGATTCCGGGATGCGCTCCGCAAGACCGTCGACGCCGGACGGATCGACTTACGGCGTGCAGTGGCAGAAACGATGGACACGGCAGGCAAAGCAGTCCTGCTGTCCGGTCTGACCGTGCTGATCAGCTTGTCTGCCGTGCTTCTCGTACCGGCACCTGCGGTACGCACGATGGCCGTGGGCATCATGCTCGCGGTGGTGTTCGTGCTCGCGGCCACCCTCACGCTGCTCCCCGCAGTTCTGGGCAAGCTCGGACCGAAGGTCAATGCCGGCTCCCTCCCGTACGCGAAGCGTCAGGTGCACCGTTCGCCGAAATTCGCGTCCTGGGGTCAGTTGCTGCACAAGCATCCGTGGCCGTTCGCCATCGGCTCGCTGTTGATTCTGGTGGCGCTGTCGATTCCGGCACTCGGTCTCAAGGTCGCCATGCCGTCCATTTCGGTTGTGCCCGAGGACGCTCCGGTCCGCCAGGGCTACGAATTGGTGCAGGCACAGATGGGTGAAGGTGCACCAGGCATGCTGCAGATCATTGCCCCCACATCGGAGGCGGAGCAGACCGCGCAGATCGCAGCGGGCGTCGACGGCGTATCGATGGTGACGCCGCCCATGCCCGCCATGGATGGATCCGACTTCGTCATGCTGCAGGCCATCCCGAACGTGGACCCGTCGGACCCCGCACTCGAGACCACACTCGACGCCTTACGTGCCGAGCTGCCCGAGGGCGCGATCGTCGGCGGTGCACCCGCGGAGAACCTGGACCTGCAGACCGCGTTGAACGAGTATCTGCCGATCGTGGTGTCGGTGATCCTCGTACTCGGATTCCTGCTGCTGCTGATCGCGCTACAGGCACCGCTGATCGCCCTGCTGGGGACCGTGGTCAGCCTGCTGTCCACCGGAGCGGCATTCGGTGTGGCGAAGCTGATCTTCCAAGACGGTCACGGCTCGTCGCTACTCGGATTCACCCCGCAGGGCTTCCTGAACGGCTGGGGACCGGTGTTCTTCTTCGCGATGATCTTCGCAATTGCGATGGACTACACGGTGTTTCTGCTGTCGAGCGTCAAGGAACACTACGAGAACACCGGTGATCCACACGGTTCTCAGGTCGACGGAATGGCGCACTCGGGACGGGTTATCTTCGCGGCGGCCGCGGTGATGATCGCGGTGTTCTTCTCGTTCGCGCTCGCCGAACCACTGCCACCCAAGGAGATGGGCATCATTCTGGGTGTCGCCGTACTGTTGGACGCCATTCTCATCCGTTTGGTTCTGCTGCCGGTTCTCCTGCGCCTGACCGGCCACGCCGCATGGTGGTCACCCACGTGGCTACGAGCAGTACTGCCCAAGATCGGCTTCTCGCACAGCTGAGTGTCACCGATCTCGAGCAACACAGTGGTAGCCGAGGCCGTCCGGCTTCGGCCACCACGACCACCCTTACCCCTAGGGGTAACCTGGAGTTTCATCGAACGAAGGACTGAACGACATGACCGGTGACACCGAAAGCATCGCGTTGGTATTGAACCGTCTGCGGCGGGCGCAGGGTCAGCTCGCAGGAGTGATCTCGATGATCGAGAGCGGACGGGACTGCAAGGACGTCGTCACCCAGCTGGCCGCGGTGTCGAAGGCTCTCGACCGGGCAGGCTTCAAGATCGTCGCCACCGGACTCCGTGAGTGCATCACCGGAGCGGAAACAGGGGAGAAGATGAGCGAAGCGGAACTCGAGAAGCTGTTTCTCGCCCTCGCCTGACAACGGTCCGACCACCCCCGCATCGATGCACGGGGGTGATCGGGTCCGCCACGTGTCAGCTTCTGTGCGCTGGACCGGGATGCTCGGGTGGGCGGGTGAATACCACACGAGCCCAGAGAACGGTGGACAGCAGAGCTGCCACCGCACCCAGATACAGGCCGATCGATGGACCCGCCACCGTCGCGGTCGGTGCCAGCGACTGCCGAGCCCAGATCGCGAGCACACCGAACACCGTGGTGACACCGTTGCCCGCCAAAGCCAGAGCAGCCCACTGAAACCGCCGAACCAGACGCGCGATCGAGGCCACCGCAGCGGTGAACGTGACGCTGAATGCGGTGAACAGCGTCGCCAAAACCCCGGCTGATTCCGCGTCGGCGTGTGCGGTGCGTAGAAGAACGTCGTATCCATGTGCGCCGCCGGTGTGCGGAAGCACCACTCCGAGCACGGCCGCCGACACCAGAACGAGCAGATACGGCGTGATCCGGGTGACCACGACCTCCGGTATCACGCGGCGTTCTATGGCCTCGAAGACCGACCGGTAGTGGCTCAGGTCGCCCTCGCGGTCGTAACTGTGCGGCGGTCGACCGTTCACGCTCGGCCGGTGAGAATGGCATTCCAATACAACGCCGGCAGTCCGCGTCTCTTGAGGAACCACATGTCGCGGCGTTCGCGGGTGGTGTCGATCAGCGGTATCGAGGGGGCCGGCTGCATCGTGTAGTCGAACTCGGCTAGAAGCATCGTCTTGCGAGAGGTGGTCAAGGGGCAGGAGGCGTACCCGCCGTACTGTGCGGTCAGTGGACGGCCGGCGATGCTCGCCTGTAGGTTCTCGGCGACCACGGGTGCTTGCTTGCGGATGGCGGCACCGGTCTTGGAGTTCGGTGACGATCCGGCGTCACCGAGGGCGAAAATGTTGTCGAATCGACTGTGCCGCAGTGTGTTCTTGTCGATCTGTACGTATCCGGCTGGATTCTCGGGGTCCGCTATGGGGCTGGCCTTGATCCAGTCCGGTGCGGATTGGCGCGGTACGACGTGGAGCAGGTCGTAGGGTAGCTCTTCGCTCACTCCCGCAGCATTGTCGGTGATCGTCACCGATCGGCCGTCGGGATCGACGGCGGTGACCTCACTGTTCTTGCGTACCTCGATACCGTAGCGCGCCACCACCCGCTCGAGCTCCTCGGCGAACACCGGTACCCCGAACATTCCGGGTGTGGGTAGGACGAGGACAACTCGGATGGCGTCGAGCACGCCCTGCTCTCGCCAGTAGTCGGCCGCAAGGTACGCGATCTTCTGCGGAGCACCCGCGCATTTGATGGGGCCGGACGGCATCGTGAACACTGCGGTGCCCGACCGCATCTTCTGAATCATCTGCCACGTCTTGGGTGCGAGATCGTAGCGGTAGTTGCTCGAGACCTGCGGGGTGTCGATCGATTCGGCCATACCGGGCAGGGAGTCCCAGTCGAGCTGGATGCCGGGGCACACCACCAGGTGGTCGTAATGGATCGTAGTTCCCGAGGAGGTGCTGACCGTCTGGGCATCCGGGTCGACCCCCTCGGCGCGATCCTTGATCCAGCCGACGCCCTGGGGCATCACCGACGCCTCGCTACGCGCACTTTCCGCGGCCGGGGCGCGGCCTCCACCGACGAGCGTCCACAAAGGTTGGTAATAGTGGGTCTCTGCCGGCTCGATGATGCCGATGTCGGTCATTCCTGCTCGCCGCAGACGTGCCGCGAGCGAAATACCGGCGTTGCCTCCGCCGATGATCGCGACTTTGTGGTCGATGGTGTGCGCGGACATGTGGTCCTCCTGTTCGAGACACGAGCTCGGTGAGCTGTCTCGATTTCGGTTGGTGCCGGGGTGGTTCAGCTCGACGTCGGTGTGGGCGCGAGCCGTGTGGTCACGACATTGGTGGTCATTGAGGCCAGGTGCACTGCATCCACAGCAGTCGTGCCGGAAGGTCATTCCGGCGTTCGAGCAGGCGGTGCAAGGACACGTGCCGAGGTGTATGTCGCCCTCTCCTTGATTGATCGTACGGATGTACGTACATTATGGATGAGGCTAGTCGCCGATTCCGGCAAACGCCACACTCGGGACGAATGAAGTTTCCTCGTCCATCCCGAGTCGGCGAGTGCCGGACGGCGGAGGAGGACGTGATGGTCGGCAACCGCTGCGGTGTCGCTGTGAGTCGTTGCGCCTCGCTGGATCGGCCGGTTCCCACGCCCCTGGGTGTCCGTTGGTATGCCGACCCAATCCACCTCCACCCCGTGAGATCGGGAGCGTGCGCCTCGCCGCACAGGACCTGTCGAAAATACCCCACGGGGTACCATGAACCTTGACACCGGTACGAACGCCGCCACGATCGACAAGGAGATTTGAATGCTTCTCGAACGCATCTACGACGAAGACCTCGCCCAAGCCGGATACTTCATCGGCTGCCAGGCCAAGGGGGAGGCAGTGGTGGTCGACGCCCGCCGCGACATCGGTGTGTACCTGGACCTAGCCGCTCGGCATGGCATGACCATCACCGCCGTGACCGAGACCCACATCCATGCCGACTACCTGTCCGGCACTCGCGAGCTTGCCAAGGCCACCGGCGCGACCACCTACGTCTCAGGAGAGGGCGGCGACGACTGGCAGTACGGCTTCGATGCCGAACGCCTCCACGATGGCGACACGCTGGCTCTGGGCAACATCACCGTGCAAGCCGTTCACACGCCAGGCCATACCCCGGAGCACCTCTCGTTCCTGGTGACCGACGGCGCCTTCGCCGATGCTCCGGGATACATGTTGACGGGCGACTTCGTCTTCGCCGGCGATCTCGGCCGACCGGACCTACTCGACGAAGCTGCCGACGGTGTCGACACCCGTTTCGAGGGTGCCAAACAGATCTTCCGCAGTCTGAAGCGATCGTTCGTCACGCAGCCGGACCATATCCAGGTCTTTCCGGGTCACGGTTCGGGTAGCGCCTGCGGAAAAGCTCTCGGCGCGCTCCCGTCGACCAGCGTCGGCTACGAACGCCGTTTCGCTTGGTGGGCCGGGTATGTCGAGCGCGACGACGAGCAGGGCTTCGTCGACGAGATGCTCGACGGTCAACCGGATGCACACGCCTACTTCGGCCGGATGAAGCGTCAGAACAAGCAGGGCCCGGTCGTTCTCGGGCCACTCTCTCCGCTGCACGAGTACGACTCCGCAGACTTGGCACGCGCTCTCGACTCCGACGAGGTCGTCCTCCTCGACACCCGCGGCCACGATGAGGTGCACGGCGGCGCTGTCCCCGGAGCGCTCAACATCCCCGGCATCGGCAAGGCAGCCTCGTTCGGTGCCTGGGTCTACGACCCCGAGCGAGAGGACACTCCACTGGTGGTGCTCGCCGAGGACCGCACTGTCGCCGACGAGCTCCGTGATCACCTGCTGCGGGTCGGCATCGATACGGTGACCGGGTACGTCACAAGTCTACGAGGCCTCCCCATGACGACGCCCGAGACGATCGGTGCGGACGAGCTGGATTCATTCGACTCGGCAATGGTGCTGGACGTGCGCAACAAAACCGAACACGCCGACGGCCACATACCTGGCTCCGAACAGCTCAGCGGCGGCCGATTGCTGTGGAACCTCGACGGACTGCCCACCGGCGGACCGATCGTGACCTATTGCCAGAGTGGCGTCCGTAACGCGGTCGCAGCCAGCGCTCTGCGCCGCGCCGGCTACCGAGTTGTCGAACTCGAGGGCAGTTACGCCGCCTGGGCCGAGCGCAAGCTCGAAACAGTCTGATCGAACACGCCCGAATCGGGGGCGGTCGTACTGTCCGCCGCCGGTTCGGTCCTGTGCTCGCCCTGTCGGCTCGTTGCCACCTGCGGTAGAGCAGACCCCTGGGCGACACTCCCGGTCCGGTACCGACTGGCCTGATCCGGGACCGACTGAGAAACGAAGGATGCCGCTCGCTACGCGGACGGATTCACCAGCTTCGGCGCGATCTCCAATGGGAGCTCGTGCGCTGTCTAGTTGTGTGTCGACGACGCCGACGGATGGTCCGTCGGGGGACGGGGGAGCTGCGGTCACCGGAGATCCTCGGTCGACATCGCTGCGACGCGTAGAGAGCATTACTGCTGTCCGTACGGATGTACGTACATTTGTTGTACAGTGGCCCGGAGGGCAGCAGCAGGCGGCTCGAATTCGGATTCCGACACAGATCGACAGGAGGGCCCTTGATGGTTGAACCAGATCGCAGTGCCGCGCTCGACCGCTCGAGTGCGATGCCGCTGTGGGCGCAACTGCATGCCGATCTGGTCCGCCGAATCGGTGACGACGAATTCGCCGGCTCCGAGTTCCCGGGCGAGCATGCGTTGACGACGAGCTACGGCGTCAGCCGTCACACCACCCGCGAGGCCCTGCGGCACCTGCGGAACGAAGGAATCTTGATTGCAGAGCGTGGCCGGCCTTCTCGACTGGCCGGTCCGCCGGTGATCGAGCAACCTCTCGGTGCGCTCTACAGTCTCTTCGCTGCCGTGGAAGCCACGGGTGTTGCTCAGCACAGCGTGGTGCGTGCACTCGAACTACGCACCGACCCCGCGGTCGCTCCCACTCTGCAGGTCGGTCCCAAGGCCCCACTGCTCTACCTGGAGCGCATCCGTATGGCAGGGACCATGCCGTTGGCGCTCGACTATGCCTGGTTGCCGGGGGACCTGGCACGCGACCTCCTGGATGCGGACTTTACTCACACGGCTCTGTACATCGAGCTCGAGAAACGCTGCGGCATCCGCCTCACCGGTGGCCGCGAAGACGTCACCGCCATCGTCCCGACCGCCGAGGACGCAGCACTGCTCGACATCGACGAGCAGACGGCCGCGCTGTCGATCCGCCGCTTGGGTTGCATGAATTCCCGGCCGGTGGAGTTGCGGCACACAGTGATTCGAGGAGATCGGTTCACCGTCTCGGCCACGTTCTCACCGAGCGACGGCTATCGCTTCGTGCCGGCCACGCCGCTGCACGCCCTGTAAGCACCCACGGATCCAAGGAGCGTTGTTCATGATTGAAGCACCACCGGAAGCCGATCCGGCCGCCGCACACGCACTGATCGCCGAATCGGGAGCCATCCTGATCGATGTCCGCGAGGACGACGAGTGGGCAGCCGGCCACGCCCCGGGCGCCGTCCATGTACGCCTCGGCGATCTCGATCCTGCTGCCTACCCTCCTGAGCAGAAATTGGTCGTGGTGTGTCGCTCGGGTGCTCGGTCGAGCACAGCTGTCGCGGCCCTCACCGATGCCGGTCGCGCAGCGCACAATCTGTCGGGCGGAATGAAAGCGTGGCACGAAGACGGCCGACCTGTGGTCCGTGATGACGGCACCCCCGGCACAGTGATCTGACATGGTCGCCACCCTCGCGATCGCAGTCGCCGCAGGGATTCTCATCGGGCTCTCCCTCGGCGCACTCGGTGGTGGGGGATCGATACTGACTGTTCCTGCCCTGGTGTATCTCCTGGCGGTCGAACCGCAATCGGCAACGAGTGCCTCGCTGATCATCGTCGGAATCACCTCGATCATCGCGGCCATCAGCCATGCGCGAGCACGGCACGTTCGGTGGCGGGCAGCGGCAGTGTTCGGAATCCTGGGCTCGGTCACCGCCTTCGGCGGATCGATCCTCAACCGATCGGTCGACCCGCAGATCTTGCTGCTCGCGTTCGCGGCACTGATGATCGTCGCCGCCGGTGCGATGCTGCGCCGCACCCGGCGCGGACACGATGCCGACCTGCCGACGCCGAACCCGGCCGAGACAGCGGGAACACGGCCGAGCGCCGTCGCGGTCGCCACGAAGCCCGCGAAAGTGAAGATCACCGCGTCGCAGGTAGTCAAGCTGGTCGCCTCCGCGCTCGTCGTCGGCTTCCTCACGGGTTTTCTGGGAGTGGGTGGCGGATTCCTCATCGTCCCTGCCCTGGTTCTGGCACTGGGCTATTCGATGCCCGTAGCGGTCGGAACGTCACTGGTAATCATCTCGATCACCAGCGCGGGGCCTTCACCGAACGCCTCGGCACGGGTGCCGCCATCCCGTGGGAGATTGTCGTACCGTTCACCCTCGCGGCAATTGCAGGCTCGTTCGCAGGAAAAGCCATCAGCGACAAAGTCACTGCCACCACACTCACCCGTACCTTCGCAGCCCTGTTACTCGTCGTGGCCGTCTACGTCACCGTCCAGGCCTCCATAGCCCTGTAACGCACATCGTTGTGCATCACAGCCTATTTCTGCGCACGCAAACGCGGCGCATCCCACACCTGGATCGAGGAAATCGTCGATGACCGCACTGATCCCCCGCCCTGAGGCGGCCAGGCCGTATCCGATGCGTCACGAGCCGAAGGGCTCGACGCTGTTCCAGCTGGTGACCACCACCGATCACAAGACGATCGGCAAGATGTATCTGGTCACCTCGTTCGGGCTCTTCCTCATCGGCGGGTTGATGGCGCTGCTCATGCGCACCGAACTCGCCGTACCGGGATTGCAGTTCCTGTCCAACGAGCAGTACAACCAGCTGTTCACCATGCACGGCACGATCATGCTGCTGCTCTACGCCGTCCCGGTCGCATACGGATTCGCCAATTACATTCTGCCGCTGCAGATCGGGGCACCCGACGTCGCGTTCCCGCGCCTCAACGCGTTCGCGTACTGGCTCTACGTGTTCGGATCGCTGATCGTGCTCGCCGGGTTCATTACCCCGGGAGGTGCCGCGGACTTCGGGTGGACTGCCTACACGCCGCTGACGAGCGCACTGCATTCCCCCGGCGTCGGCGCCGACCTGTGGGTCCTGGGCCTGATCCTGTCCGGACTCGGCACCATTTTGGGTGCGGTCAACTTCATCACCACCGTGGTGTGCCTGCGCGCACCCGGCATGACGATGTTCCGGATGCCGGTCTTCACCTGGAACATGCTCGTGACCTCGGTGCTGGTACTGCTGGCGTTCCCGACCTTCGCGGCCGCGTTGGCCGGGCTGGCATTCGATCGACACTTCGGTGGTCACGTGTTCGACCCGGCGACCGGGGGAGCGGTGCTCTGGCAGCACCTGTTCTGGTTTTTCGGCCATCCCGAGGTCTACATCGTCGCGCTCCCGTTCTTCGGCATCGTCTCCGAAATCTTCCCGGTCTTCAGCCGCAAACCCATCTTCGGCTACAAGGGTCTGATCTTCGCCACCCTCGGCATCGCAGCGCTCTCGATCACGGTGTGGGCGCACCACATGTACGCCACCGGAGCTGTTCTGCTGCCGTTCTTTTCGTTCATGTCCTTCCTCATCGCCGTGCCGACCGGGGTGAAGTTGTTCAACTGGATCGGCACCATGTGGCGAGGACAGGTCACCCTGGAAACCCCAATGCTGTTCAGCATCGGATTTCTGATCACGTTCCTGTTCGGCGGACTGACCGGTGTGCTGCTGGCCAGCCCCCCGATCGATTTCCACGTCACCGACACCTACTTCGTGGTGGCGCACTTCCACTACGTGCTGTTCGGGACCATCGTCTTCGCCACCTACGCCGGGGTGTACTTCTGGTTTCCCAAGATCACCGGACGCATGCTCGACGAACGCCTCGGCAAGTGGCACTTCTGGACGACGTTCGTCGGCTTCCACATGACGTTCCTGGTCCAGCACTGGCTCGGCAACGAAGGGATGCCGCGCCGCTACGCCGACTACCTGCCCTCCGACGGATTCACCACCCTGAACCTGATCTCCTCGATCGGAGAGTTCATCCTCGGGCTGTCCACGCTGCCGTTCGTGTGGAACGTGTTCAAGTCCTACCGATACGGCGAGGTCGCCACCGTCGACGATCCCTGGGGCTACGGCAACTCTCTCGAATGGGCCACCACCTGCCCACCGCCCCGCCACAATTTCACCGAAATACCCCGGATCCGCTCCGAGCGGCCGGCGTTCGAGCTGCACTACCCTCACATGGTCGAACGCATGCGCACCGAAGCCCACGTCGGGCTGACGGGCCACACCGCCGACGTGCGGGCACCCTCCGAAATCATCGCCGACGGCGTCGAAGAGGGCACCGCCAGCGGGACCTCAGAGGAGCGACGGTGACGAGCACGCGGAGACTGCGCTCGACAGGTGCCGCTGTCCTGGTACCGGGGCGAGTGTCGTACGCGATCGCGGTCGCCATGGGGTTCTACGTGCTCGCGCTGATCCTGGTGTTCACCTTCCTCGTCCCTCGACTCTCACCCGGGTCAGCGACCGCTGTCACCGCTGCCGTGGTGGCCGGCTTCGCGGTGCTGCTGATGACGGCGATGATGTTCGCAGCCCGCACACCGCTGCATCCCGCAGCGGTGTCTCCGGTCCGCGACACGGCGGCGGAGCGAGAGGACGACATCGTCGAAGGGTGGGCGGTGGTCCTGAGCATCGACATCGATTCACGACGGGTGGAACTGGAAGTGACGGTGCCCGGGTCCGGAACGTACCGGTGCGATGTGCAAGCAGAACGGTCGACCGTCCGCGCACTGGTGACCGGTGCCACCATTTCGGTCTGGGTCGATCCTCATCCTCGTCGGTCGTTGACCTTGGTCGGGGTCGGTCCGAGCATCGGCGACGATACCTCCGGGAACGGGCATTGCTGATAAGCAACCTCGCCCGCACCCCGCGGCGGCGAAAGCCACTCCGGGGTCGCAGACGTCGATCGCAACTACCCTCGACTGCCCTCCGGACGGCTGGCTGCGCCGGTGGCCGACGTGAGTGCGCCTGCGCGACATCGATTTTCCCGCGACGGAGCCCCCGCTTGCCGGCGATGGCGAGTGTGGTCGTGGTGTTGCACCTGATCGGGTGGGGGCTGTTCGTTCACTACGATGCGGACCTGCGCATGCACGGTCTGGCCGGTCGACGCCGCGACGGGCGAGACCACGAAGAAAGACGACTCGGGTCGCAGCCCTGGCAGGACCAGGGCTGCGGACCGCGATCTACTTCTTGGAGAACATGCGGGAGAACAATCCCGGTGACTTCGGATCGGAGTCGTGCCCCTTGCAGCGATTGGACGCCGGAACGCCCCGCATCACCTGATCGACGTGTTGACCACATCCCGCCCAGGTCGTTTTTCCGCATTTCTTGCACGTGACAGCCCTGCACATGAGTCTCTCCCTCGGTCGACAATTCACTTCCGAATATACCCTATGGGGTATCCGATTCCGGGTGTCGGGGATAATCGTTCATCGGGGCGGGCGGGGTCCGCCCAAGTGGGCGACGTCGTAGACGAACTGTTCGGGTACCGCGCTGGTCCACGGCCGCAGGCCGAGGGCGGTCTTGATACCGATCAGGGCCTGTGCGATGGGTGGGCACCGGCGACACTGCCGCAGGTGCGTATCGATGCGGGCCGAGGCGTCGACATCGAGACGCCCGTCCAGGTAGTCCGATGCCGCGGCGAGTGTGCTCCGGCATGCCTGGGAGTCGTTTCGCGGGTGTGCGGGACCGTTGTCGAGGGCGTGTAGCAGCTTCACCCGTGCGCGGTGGATGCGCTTGTACACTGCTGCGGTGGTGAGCGCACCGACCGCACCGATCTGTGTCGCCGTCCAGCCCTCGCCGTCGTGCAGTGCCAGGACCATTCGATCCTCGACGGTCAACGTCGCCAGCGCAGCTCGCACCGTGGACCGATCGCTCAGCGCCTGCGCCACCGTCTCGGGGTGCTCGAGGTCGCTGATCGGTACATCGATCTCGCCCGTGCCCGAGCGTGATCCGATACAGCCACGTCGAGAGCGCCGATTCGGACCGAAACGTCCTCCGGTTGCGCCACGCGCGTTCGAGGACGTCCTGCACCAGATCGTCGGTATCGGCCGGTGATCGTGTCATCGCGGCTGCGAAGCGACGAAGAGTCGCGCCTTGGTCGATCAGAGCGCGCGCGAAGCGCTCGTCGTATGGCCGCACTGTCGCGGTCGGGGCTGGGCTGTTCGCGTGAGGAGCCGCCGATTCGTCCACATCGGCGTTCTCGCCCGTCCAACAGAGAAAGTCCCTCTACAGAACTGGAATCATCATGTCGTTCGTCGAATTCTGCGCAGTATTGCCGGGCGCGCACTGCGCATCGTCGTGGGAATCGCTCTGATCGTGGTCGCCCTCGTACTCGGCGGTGTCGGGGGCATCGTGGTGGGAGTGATCGGCGGCGTCTTCGTGCTGACCGGGGTGATCAACGTGTGTCTGCTCGGCCCGCTGTTCTCCGTCGATCTTCGAGGTCGGCCCAAGACGTCCTGAACGGGGCGCGCGGGCGGGCAGCTCAGAAATGGGGGATCACCTTGAACGCGGTGTACCCGTCGCTGCTCTGGGCCAATGCGACACCGTTCGAGGTCACTGCTGTCGGTGCGGCACTCGGTGATGTGCCGGTGACGCGGCCGGAGGTCGCATCGATGGCAGTCACCCCCGAGTCCGACGCGCCGTAGACGACGCCGCCGACCAGAGCGAAGCGGTCGGCACCGGGAAATTGATCGGCGGTGAAACCTCGGGTGCCGTACCGCTCGAACAGGACAGCGATGCCGTCGCCGGTGAGGTCTGCGGTGGTGATCATCGTCGCCCCGCTACTGCTGTCGGCGGTCACCACCATCGGACTGCGGCTACCGCTGATCCATCGGATCTCGGCATCGGAGAGTCGATAGACCGCCTGGATCGGTTCGGGACGGGTCGGGATCGTCCATGCCACGACCACTGCATTGCCGGCGGTAGCGACGAATCGTGCGGTCCCGGGAACCGCTGCGGGGGGCGGGGTCAGGGTGTCGGTGGACCAGGCGGTGTTGCCGGTATCGGCGGTCACGATGCGCGCTGTGTCGCCGTCGACGGTGACCGCGTATCCACCGGATTCGGAGATCGCACCCGTCAGGTCGGTGCGGTGTCCGTCGGTTGCCGAGATGGCGGCCACGGCCGCGGGCATTGCTGTCTGCGAGCAGTCGGCGTCGATCAGCAGTCCGGACCCGGTCAGGCAGCCTGCAGCGGAGACCGGACCCCACACGAGGGCGCCGGTGCGGGTATCGCGGGCGGTCATCGTGGCCGGTGAATCCGAACCGGAATCATCGATGTCCTCGGTGATCAACAGCTCACGGTTGTGTGTGCTGGTCACCGCGAACTCGTCGTGATCGGCGGGTACGTCCACGCCGAATCGTGGTGTGCCGGTGTCGTCGAGCACCTGCACCCGGCGCGAACCGGATGCGTCCGAGGAGTCGACGACTCCGACGAACCCGTCCTCGACGATGTGAGGCTGCGACAGGAACGGGATGGACCACAGTGCCGTGTCTCCGAAGCCCGGCGGCGGCGCGGCCGGCGACGACGGGTGCGCCGCCGGATCAGTGCCCGTGGCGTCTCGAGCAGGTGAGGAACTGCACCCCGACGCCAGCGCGACGGTGCACAGTGCAACGGTCCCGATCACCGCCCCCGCTCTGCCGATACGGTGCGCACCCATCTATGTGGTGGTGCTGTCTCCGCCGAGTGCCATGATCGCGCTCTGCAGCAGTGCAGTGGCCCGGTCGGCGACTTCGGCCAGGCCCGCTGCATCCGAGAGCCCCACCATCACTTGGGGGTTCATCGCTTCGACGATGGTGCTGCTGCCGTCGGCTCGCACCACCACGTTGCACGGCAGCAGCAACCCCACCTGCCGATCGGTGTCGATCGCAGCCTTCGCCAGCTGGGGATTGCATGCTCCGAGGATGACGTAGCGTTCGATGTCGGCGTCGATCTTGCTCTTCAACGTCGACTGCATGTCGATCTCGGTGAGCACTCCGAACCCTTGTTCGGCGAGTGCCTCACGGGTTGCGTCGACAGTTTCTTCGAACGGCATGTCCACGCGGGTGCCGATGGCCAGTTCTGTCATAGTTCGTTCGGTTCCTTTCGATCGGTTCGGGTGTCGGTCACTCGATGGTCGGTGCGCGGGTGAGCAGGCGTCGCCCGGTCATGCTGCGCAGGACGCGGAGGTGCAGTCGCGTTTGCGCCATCGGACGATCACCGCTGCCGTCAGCATTGCCAGGGACACCCCGGCGAGGATGGGTTGTATCGGTGCCCACAACCCCAGGGCACCCGAGGTGCCGAGCGCGAGAAGTACCAGCTTGTTGCACACCGGACACCCGACGGCGAAGAAGGTCAGTACGACACCGAGAGCGGCGGGTGTGCCGGTCCGCTCGACCCGCGCGGGTTTGTCGATCCCGAACCACAGTGCGGTCAACAGGGCAGTGGCCAGCAGAACCGGAAGCTCCCACGCCCGCACCGGCACCTCACGGCCGAAGACGGGCGTGTCGATGATGTCGGTGGGAATGCCCACTACCAACACCGTGACGGCACCGGCGACGGTGCCGCGTGCCGCCCGCATCCCCCAACGCCCGTACCGAGCGGACTGGGCGATCACCTCGTCATCGGAACGGCCTGAGGTTTCGACGTCGAGGCGGTCGGACGTGGCGGGCTCGGTCATCAGCGAGGATCTCCTACGGGTTGTAGTTGTGTGAGTAGGGTGACACTGTGAGGCTATACCCAGATGGGTATCGCTGCCAGTATTGCCGACTGCCGAAAGGTATTGCATGACTTCGACATCTCGCTCCACTCGCCGACGAGACATCGTGCTCCTGGCCATCGCCGTGGTGGTGGCGGCCGTGCTCGTGGGAGCTCTCGTGCTCGGAACGACAGGTGACGGCGAGCAGTCGGAGGCCGCACCGGACGCCGGGTCGAGCAGCGCGAGCGGCCCGCCGGTGATGGGACCGCTCGGCGATCTGGCGCACCGCGAGCCCGATGATCCGATGGCCCTCGGCGACGTCGACGCCCCGGTAGTGATGATCGCCTTCTCGGACTTTCGGTGTCCGTTCTGCGCCCAGTTCAGCCGGGAAACCGAGCCGCAACTGATCGATCGATACGTCGATACCGGCACCCTGCGCATCGAATGGCGAGATCTACCCATTTTCGGGCAACAATCATTCGATGCTGCCCGGGCCGGACGCGCCGCCGCCGCCCAGGGCAAGTTCTGGGAGTTCACCCGCGCCGTCTACGCCGATGCACCCGAGACCGGTCACGCGGACCTGACACTGGAGACGCTGCAAAGCTACGCGCAACAGGCCGGGGTACCGGATTTGGCTCGGTTCACCGCCGACGCCACCGGCACCGCATTCGATGCCGCGATCACCGCCGACTCCACCGAAGCGCAGTCGCTGGGTATCCCGGCCACTCCGGCGTTCTCGGTCAACGGTGATCCGGTTCTGGGCGCGCAACCGTTCTCGGAATTCGTCGATCTGATCGACACCGCAGCCGGCGCGTAGGGCGGCCCACGATGTCGCAGATCGGACTTCTCGGAGCATTTCTCGGCGGGCTCCTGGCACTTCTCAGTCCATGCTCGGCCCTGCTGCTCCCTTCCTTCTTCGCGTACGCCTTCGACGGGGCCGGCAAGCTCGCCGGCCGCACCGGGATCTTCTACCTCGGGCTGGCAGCGGTTTTGGTGCCCCTCGGTGCCGGAGTCGGTGCCATCGGCTCGGCGATCACCCGGTATCGCGAGGTCACCACGATGATCGGCGGCGTGGTCATCATCGCCCTCGGAGTGATGATCATCGTCGGTCGCGGCTTCGCGCTGGGGTCCGCTCAGAGAGCAGCCGCGCGCATCGATGTCTCCTCCACCGGATCGGTGTTTGCCCTCGGCGCGGTCTACGGGCTCGCAGGGTTCTGCTCGGGACCCCTGCTCGGCGCGGTCCTGACCGTTGCCGTCGCCGGCGGTCAGGCCGTATACGGTGGAGTGCTCATGGCACTCTACGCAGCGGGGATGGTGATACCCCTGTTCGTGCTGGCGCTGGTCTGGGACCGATTCTCGCTCGGATCACGAACGTGGCTGCGCGGCAGGGAAATCAGCATAGGACCGCTGAAAACGCACACGACGTCTCTGATATCGGGGGTGCTTTTCATCGGTATCGGAGTGCTGTTCCTGCTCACGGAGGGCACAGCGAACCTCGGCGGCGTCATGGGGGTCGACAGTCAGTACTCGCTGCAGGTCTGGATCAGCGACGTGGCCGACGCGGTCCCGAACACCGCAGTGCTCCTGATCGCAGTGCTGGTGATCATCGCAGTCCTGACGGTGCGCATCGTCCGTGGTCGAGACCGCGACACCGCAGCCGAGTCCTCCGAGCACGGTGAACGCGAGGACCGAACTCTCTGAGACGGTGTGCCTACGACACTGGAGCGGGGATGTGATGTCAGGTGTAGAGCTGTGACCACCCATCTCGCTGACGTCGAGCGAGATGGAGCACTGCAGCGGGAACCACTTCGACACCCATCAGCAGATCGTCGTCACCGAGCACTCTGCCCTCCAGACTGTTGCGGCATGCTTTCACCGTGATGGAGGCCGAATCGATCAACGCCCGCATCTCCAGGGAAATATCCGAACACCGCAAGGCCGCATCGAGGCCCGGTCCAAAGCACACGACTTCGATCGTCACCGGCTCGGTCGCAGCATCGAGAAGGTTGTGGATCGCCCGCACCACCACGGTGGGTGTGGTGTTCACGGCGAACACCACACGCAGGGGAGTCGGATGATCGGTCACGTGAAAGTTCCGTTCTTCAGATCACGGTGAGCTGCGGTGCCCCACGGCTGTGCATGGAGAAGAACATCGATGGCCCGACCTTCGCCGAAGGGGCGGACCAGGTGTCCCAGTTCGCGGACCTGCAATCCGCTCGCGGCGCGGGCGAGGTCGTCGATGGCGGGCAGGATCGACGGATCGGGTGGGCCCCCGATACCGTGAGTGAAGTTCTCGAGCGCATGGCCGAGATACAACAGCCGTCCGCTCGGTGCGAGCCAACTCGCTGCACCGGCAATGACGGCGACCAACTCGTCGACCGGTAGATGCAGGAAGCCGATGGCCACCAGATCCACCGGTTCGGATGGTTCCCAGGTCCGAGCGTCGGCGACGGTGTAGTCGATCGACCGATCCTCGCCGCCGCTGCGTGCCAATTCGATTGCCACAGAAGAAAAATCGACAGCGTGCACTGTCCAGCCCGCGTCGGCCAACCATCGAGCGTGGCGGCCGTCTCCACAGCCCAGGTCGATCGCCCGGCCCGGCATCAGCTCCGCGAACCGCGCAGACAGGGCAGCCGCCGGGGCCGAGCCCCACGGATGCTCGACGCTGCTGTAACGCGCATCCCACTCAGATGAATCCATCTACGCACATTCCTCCAAGACACGGACCGGGTAGTACTCGAATCCGCCAGAGTACCCCCAGGGGTACCTGAATGGTGCGCAATGTCGAAAACGTCGATCTGCACGCCATCGCTCGTAGCGTGTCGAGCCAAACCCGAACAACAGACGTCCCGACGCCGAGGAGGACCTCGAGGCGCGCACTATCACCGCCCTCGAAACCCGGCCACGCGCGGACCATCGGATTGCGCCGTTCTCCTCGACGTCGACGGGCCAGGCGCACGAGTTCCGCTGCAGTGCAGTCGATACCGGCGCTCGTCGCAGAGTACGACACCAGACGAAACGTTCACGCACCGTCGTTGTAACTGTCAATCCCGGTGACGTTGCCGTTCGCCGGTGTCTTGGTCGACATCGATCACCACGTCCGGTGAATCGGGGTGGTAGCGGACCATATTCGGCTCGGCAGCCTCGCGTCGAGAGCTATCACGGAACGACAGCCAGCAACCCGCGAACAGCAAAAGGGTGACGATACCCGCGACGAGGGACCAACCTTCGAAGCCGCCGGCGAGAGCGGTGAGGAAAACCCCAGCCGACGCTATCCCCGCCATCAGCAACAACCACGCCGCATAGTTTTCGGCCACCCGCGTCCAGACCTGCGCACGACCAGGGCGTCCGGTGTCACCGGACCTCTGCGGATTCATTCTCGTTTACCTCCTTCGGTCGAAGTCGACCTGGACGCCGACTGTCACTGAAAACTTGCTGTGGGTTCACCCAACTCCGCGACCAGCTATGTAGCGGCGACCGACAACCCGGTTCGTACGCGATGAGCTATTGCGCAGTATCCGGTTACCACGAAGACACATCCACATTGGTCGTCGGCTCGGTCAGCCACCAACCACAACGCCGCTGGATGCGGTGAAATAGACGAGCATCAGCGCCAACAGCAACCATCCTGCCCCTTGCCAGATCGGCCATACTCCACCTGCACGCCACACCCGAAAGGTCCGTCCGAAAGCGCCCAGCCCACCAACCAACAACACCGTCGGAGGGCCTACTGCCAGGACCAGCCGTTCCGGATCCCGGCAAACGCGGAATGCAGCGTCCTGACACTGCTCAGCCTGGCTACCTCCAGAAAGCAACGAGCCGACGGCAACGACAGCAGCAACGGCGATCACCACCGCGGTGTACAGACTCGCTCTACGGAACTCCCGAGGGTCGTGCCACCGTTTTTCGGTGTCAACACTCACAGCGGCTCCCTTCCTCCTGGCTCGACAACGGCCCACAGAAGTCATAGCCGTATCCGATACACCCAAACCTCGCGCAGCGCAGACGGAAAAGTCAGCAGAGACCACCACGGGTCGGCATGCCAGTAATCGATCCCCAGGCTGCCCGACAGGCCAGAACGGCAGCCGTAGACCGAGACATACTGCGTATCGCAAACAGCGCCGGCGAAGCAAAGATGGCGACGGCTCGGCGGACACACGTCAAGTGCACGAGACATGACGATGTTGGACGTGCAGACAGAAGAAAGTCCGCGCGCGAACATTTTCACCGTTTGTCGAATTCAGAAGTGGACTGCATTTCTGGGTCATCCAGATTCGAGTGTGCGGCTGTTGCGATGACGCGGGACAGCGAAGTTGAACCTGGTCAGCCTGCGGGATCGAACTGCGGCACGTCGAAAACCTGAAGAGAACTAGCTACATCAGTGGGAAGGTCAGCGGCGATCACTTCTAGCAACCGCTTAGTACGAAGCAGTTGGTTCACAGCCAGCTCGGCTAGACTCTGTGTATCGAAGTGCGCCACCAAGGTCGGACTGAGTTCTGCGGTTCTCGCCGCATCGATAATCTGCGGGTACCCGATTTTTCGCTCTAGAACGGCCCGACCGTCTTCTCGATGATGGTGCACGATTGTCACGCCAGCGGATTCGGCCCAGGCCTCGGCGAAAGTTGCGACTTGAGATGAAGCAGATACTGGGACAAGCGAACTCGCCTCTCGCAACATCTGTGCAACCAACCCGAAGTGTGTGAGGGTGAGATCGTCTTGCGTCAACCGGATGGAATCAGGGATCGGCTGGGAGTTCGACAATGTTTGCCAGAACAATTCGGGATAGGACGAGGCCACCGACAAGAGAGCCGCAACGTCGCACTTGTTCGGTGTCGGCGGCAACTCATGTTCGACGCCTGCAGCCGCCAGAACCTGTCGGCATGTGTCGAAGGACTGAGCGAGCAGGGCGCAGATCGAGACAAGCCATGGAAGTGCCTGCCTCTCGACTCGGCGGTTCTGCCACCGCGCTATAAGCAAATTCGAGAACACCAGGCCAGGACCGACAAGGAAGAGAGCAGCGCACACGCTGATCCAGAAACTTGCGCTGTTGGGCAGGGTCAGACCAGCGACCAGTGCGGCCAGGCTGAGAAGTATCCCGCCTACAGCAACCGTACGCGGAACCGCCTCTTGGCGCGGACCGTCCCACCAATCCTTCACACCCATCTACCGATTTTGTCATTGATTCACACCACTGATTCAAGAGGGCACGCCGAATCGTTTCAGTTTGCAGGACAACTGCATCTCGAGGCAGTCGGCCTGACCGGCTTGCTGCGGTTTGGGTGCGCGTTTGACCAGGATTGAAACGATCCGCCCTCTACAGCAACCTCACCCTGGCGCGGGAAGAACGAGACGCTCTCGCGGTCGCGAGAAGTGATTAGTGCAGTCCACTTCTGAAACAGTGCAGTCGTCTTCTGAAACTGACAAATGCTCTCGAAGTGCTGCGAGGTGAGGTGTCAGCGACGAAACAGAGAGCGGAAGAAGCTGCTGCGTGTTGCTGGATTTGGCGACTCGGTGGAGCAGGTGCACTGCTGCGATTGCGGAACGTTCGCCATGACGCTGTCGATATGGCGACCGCAACCGGCCCAGGTGGTCTTACCGCATGCCGGGCACGAGGTGGGGGAGCACACAGGTGGTCCTTTCGGTCGGTTCGGTACCCACTGTGGCATATACCAAGGGGGGTATGTAAGTACCCTAGGGGGTATCCGACCTGATCTGGAATCGAAGTCGATGAGAAGACGGGTGCAATAGGCACCACACGGCCTGTCGTGGTTATCTCATAGGTGTGTTCAGGCAGCGGAGTCGTCAAACGCTCAGCAGTGGTCGTCGAGGCGAGCCACCGAGAGCTGGCGTCTACGGCTCACGGTGCGTTTCCCCATGGCCAGCAGTACGTGTGGCGTGGGTCAGCAGTGAATGCGGCGTATGACAGATGATGACGTGTGGTCCGGAAAGCACGCCCGAGCGCACGATGCCCCGGTCCGCTCACTCAATGCGTCGGTGTTGCGATGGAGGATCGACACTGCACGGTCCATTCCACTGTTCGATCCCGACGACGGCGGCGACGCGGCTCGCTGTCTGGTGCTGTTGGAGTCTCCGGGGCCGAAAACGATACGTCCGGGCGGGACCAACATGTGTTCGTTCGACAATCCAGATCGAACGAACCCCGTGCTGAAATCGGTGTTCGCCGACGCGGGTATCGACCGGGTGCAGTGCGTCAAGTGGAATATCGTGCCGTGGGCAGTGCTCGACGACGCCGGTCATCCGGTATCGCCGACGGCATCCGTTCTCGGTGAGGCGGGCCCATATGTCGGCGAGCTCATGGCCTTGCTGCCGAAACTGGAGGTGGTTTTCGTTCTCGGTGCGAAGGCTCTCGATGGCTACATGCGCGTCATCACTGCATCTGCTCCCACCCGCCTCCTCCCAGTGATAGCGGCACCGCACCCCTCGGCTCGCAACGCACACGCACCGGCGGCTGCTCGCCAGCGGTTGATCAACGCAGCACTGTCGGTCGCAACGCACCTGGAGAAGGCACCTGAACCCCGCACTGTGCTGAGGTAGGCCGGATCGTGCTGCTGCTGCCTCCGACCGGTCAGTCCTGGTGGGGCTGGCGTTCGCCGGTGTCGGTGTCGATGTCGATCACCTCGTCCGGGCTGTCGGGGTGGTACTGGACAATGTGTGGTTCGGCGGCACCCCGGCGTGCACCGTCTCGATATGAGAACCAACATCCCGCGAACAGCACCACTGTCACGATCGCTGCGACGACGGTCCAGCCCTCGAACCCGCCGGCGAGGGCAGTGAGAAAGGCCCCCGCAGCAGCTGTTCCCGCCATCAGCAACAGCCAGGCCAGATAATTTTCGGTGACTCGCGCCCAGACGCGTCCGCGGCTGCCCCGTCTCGGGGTATCGGAAGTCGGTGTGTCTGCATTCGGTGTGTTCATCGTGATCGTGAGTCCTTTCCGGGGTCAGTGGTCGATTGGAACAACGCTGTTCGTTCGGTATCAGCGTTCCGAGTGGGTACTACCCGGCGGTCGGTTCAGCTGGGTTGAAAAAGTTTTCCTTGCACGCTACCGCGGAGAGTGTGGGCGGCGACTGTGCCCCAGGCTGCGAGCAACGCCGCATACAGTCCGATCGCAATGGCCTCGACCGCGGCCGACCCCAGAGCGCCGCCGAGGGCAGTGGCACCGGTGACGCAGGTGCCGATGGGGAAGGTGAACGACCACCAGGTCAACGAGAACGCCAGTCCCTTCTGGGCGGCATGGATGGTGAGGGCGGTTGCGAGGATGAACATCAAGACGCCGAAGCCGCCCATCGCCAGTCCGTACAGAATGCCGAACACGTGCAGACCGGTTGCGACGGAGGCCGTCTCGCCGGTGAACACCAAGGGTGCATCGTTGCCGAGCAGGTTCGCGGCGGTGATCGATTGACCGATCATGCCGAGGGTGATCCACACCGTCGGTGCTGCCTGGACCGGCGGGATTCCGCCGTGGACGAGCCGTCCGTAGATGAGCGTCATGGTCAGCATTCCGATGATCAGTGACAGCCCGAACATCGCGTAGCAACCGGACAGCATGGCCAGGCGCCACTGCCCATCCGCGATATGAGGGAGCAGCAGCGCACCGGTGGAGGCGGACACCATCGGCGGTACGACGGGCATCAACCACGCCGGGAGTGCGACGGCGGTCTGGTGATCGTGGGCGGTGATCATCAGGTAGGGCACGAGAATGCTGGTGATCAGCCCGAGGGCTGTGCCAGCGGTCCACAGGACGGCAAAAATCACGGTTGCGGGCGCCGCTCCGATGACGTCTTTGCCCAGCAGCATCGTCCCGGCACCGACGGTCAGCAGCGCCATGGGGGGTGCGCCGTAGAACTGCACCATCACCGGATGCGCGGCGTGCTCACGCGCATACTGCCGGTGTCGGATCCAGTGCACTGCGAAGGCACCGGAGAGTGTGATCAAGGCGACCGACGCTGCGATCCACACGATCGTTGCGAACACGTGCAGTCCGGGGATGTGGGCGGGCAGGGTGGCGGCGGCGTTGGCGACGATACCGGTGCCCATGACCGAGGCGAACCAGTTGGGGGTGATGTGTTCGAAGATCTGGCTCGGGTGGTCGAGGTCGGAGAGCACCGGCCACTTGCGCGGCCGCTCGGTATCGTCGCCGCGCCGAGACGTGATGGAGGAGCGGTGCAGAGCTGTCGTGGTCATGACTTCCAGCGTCGTCGCACACAGTCGTCATCGGTAGACACCGATTACCTGGCCGGTCCCAACCTCAGGTTATGGCTGCGGGGATCTGAGGGCGACGACGAGCAGGTCGCTCGACGGTCCTCGCAGTTCACGGCCCGCGGGCCACACGGCACGCAGGAACCGGCGCAGGTCGAGCCCCTCTGTGTGAACGCGGGCCAGTGTCCCGGCGGCGATCTCGGCGGATACCGCGAGGGAGCTGAGTACGGCCGGTGCGAGGCCGCCGATGACGGCAGCTTTGATGGCAGTGGTGGAGGACACCTCGAGCAGTGGCGCGGCGAGTGGGCCCGCAGTCCGGAGCACACGTTCGAGCGCGAGACGTGTGCCGGACCCGGGTTCGCGGGTGACCAGCGGTGTCGCGGCCAGTTCGCTCGCCGTGATCGTTCGTCGAACCCATTGATGATCGGGGGCGACGACGACGACGAGTTCGTCGCGGGCAACGTCCTTCGATTGGAGTCCGCTGGGCAGATCGGGGTTTTCGACGAATCCGATGTCGGCGCGGCCGTCGAGCACCGATGCGGCTACGTCGACAGAGTTTCCGGAGGTGAGAGCCGGTGTGATGGAAGTGTCGTGGGAGCGCAGTGTGATGAGCCATCGCGGTATCAGGTATTCGGCGATCGTGAGGCTTGCGGCGATACGAATGTGGCTGTGGCGGTCGGTGCGCAGCATTGCGATGCTCGTGGCGAGCTCGGCGGCTTCGGCGATGACGCGCTCGGCCCAGCCGGCGACCAATTCGCCGGTTGCGGTGAGGGTGGCACCTCGCTGCCCGCGATGCAGGAGTGCTACCCCGACGCGGCTTTCGAGTGCTTTCAGGCGTGCGCTCGCCGCTGGCTGCGACATGCCATGCGCAGCCCCTGCGCGCCCGATGCTTCCCAGCTCGGCGACGGACAGCAATAATTCGTAGCTGATCAGGTCGGTCACATGGGTCGGCAGGGGCACGGTGCCAGCGTAGAGACTGCAGTCGTACTGGGCACGGGGCCACAGGCGGGTTTGCCGGGAAAGTCCCCATTCGATGCTCAATGCAGCGCCGGCGATCCAGAGGAAGTGCACGGTGATGACGGGGTTTGCGTAACCGGATACGTCGACGCCCAGAAGCGGCGGGTCGGTGTATGCCACCGGGCCGGAGACCGAGCGCACCATCAGCGCTGCGGCCTCGTCGAATCCGGTGACCACACCCCGACGACGAAGGCGATAGCCCCCCGCGAGGCGAGGGGGCCGGTGATCGAGCGGGCACCTTCGTAGACGAAGTCCGCGAGCATGCTGACCGTCCCGAACGCGACAACGAACCGACACGCCCCCCATCGATGGTCGCGGCGGTTCGGTGGATTTCTTTCTGGAAGCGCGCGGTGGGAACCCGGCGCGGCGGATGGGTCATCGGCGTGTTTGGGCTGCGTCACTATGCTGCCTATCGGTAGCGGGGACGAGGAGGACCGGGCGGTGGGCGTGGCGGGCCAGTGTCGCGGACACAGATTCGCCGACGGCCCTCTCCACCAGTGACATCATCCCGCCGCGGTTGGTACCGATGATGAGCATCAGGGCGTCGTTGGCGTCGGCGATCATGGTCAACAGTCGAGCCGGGTTGCCCCGCCTCGAGTAGAACGCCCAGTTCCCGGGGATGGCGGCCAGCATCGCGCATGCCTCGCGGCGTTCTTGGTCGACGACATCGCCTATACATTGCTCCCAGTCGGCACTGTCCGGGTCGATCGGCAGGTCATCGGTGTCGACGATGTGCGCTACATGCAGGAACGCGTTCAGTCGACCGGCAAGGTCCATCGCGTAGGTCAAGGCAGCGTGGCTTGCTGGGTGCCGGTCGAACCCCACGACCAGCTGGCACACCGGTTCTACCGAGGCGGCGGGGCCGTCCACCTGTAACGGAGCGCGCCAGTCCCCTAGGTCGTCGCAGGAGGCGTGGCTGGGATCGTCTTCGGTCATTGTTTTCTCCTCATACGGAAGCGGCGATGAGACCGGCACCGCCGGCGACGACAGTCACCAGCAGGGTGCCGACCGCGTTCAACACGCCAGCGATGTACTTCTGACGTTGGATCAGCCGCACCGTCTCGAAACTGGCGGTGCTGAAGGTGGTGTACCCGCCGCAGAACCCGATGCCCACGATCAGCTGAAGTTCCTGGGGTAGTCCGTGGAAAAGGATCAGTCCGATGACGAACCCGAGGAGCAGCGATCCGGTCACGTTGATGGTCGCTGTCGCCCAGGGAAAATCCGACGCCCGGTGGTGCCTGATGGCCCCGTCGAGCACAAAACGGACGATCGCCCCGGCGCTGCCCCCGCAGGCGATCCAGAGTGTCGTCATCTAATCGCCTCTGCGGACCGTGACCGCAGTCGAGCGGCGATCGCGATTCCGGCGGTGGTGGCCACCATCGCCACCAGTACGGTACCGGCCGCGTAGCTGCCGGCGGCCCACCACTGATTGCTGCGCAGAAACAGATCGGTATCGACGGCCAGTGTGCTGTAGGTGGTGAAAGAACCGAGCATCCCGGTGCCCACCAACAGCCGGACTCGTTGCCGCCGCCGAATGTCCGGGCCCAGGCGAGCCAATCCCTCCAGCAGTAAACCGAGTAGGAATGCGCCAACAATGTTGATGGCGAAGGTCGTCACCGGCCAGCCACCTGCGGCAGTCGGAAACCACAGTCCGAGCTGGTATCGCAGTGGTGCCCCAATCAATCCACCGGCACCGACTGCGGCGATCGCGGACGGTCGCGCATGCAGCGGGCCTGGGGGCGCACTGTCGGGATCGACCGGTAGGGTCGGATTCGGATCGTGATGGCCATTCATGGACAGACTCCTTCCACTCAGGGAAAGGAGCCATCAGCCCCAGGGTTGGGGCGGTTCAGACAACCCCCTCCGGGGCGGTCTCGGCGGAGATCCATCGCCGGACACCATTATAGCCTGACCAGGGATCGACCCAAGCAGATCCGGTGTACGTTCGAGATTCTCTGTCAGCAGGCCGAGGTGTCTATGTGCCAGCGCTGCAGCTCAACAGCCGAAACCCGGTTGTTGAGCTCGACTACCGGCCACGACGGCACCGGCCGTGCAACGGGTCGGATCGGACACCGGTGTTCGCGTATCAAGCCCGGTATGCCCGATCCGCCGACCACCGCGATCTTCTCAACACGGGTACGTGGCACACGGCGTCACCAAGACGCTGAACATTTCGCCGAACACAGCATTGTCGTCGAACTCAGAGCGGGCACCAGGCTCGGAACCGAGGTTCATTGCCACGCCGCATCGACACGCAGTCGACTAGACCACACTCGAACATGAACTGACGCCACACAATTTAACCCCACTGCAGTAGGTCGAGAGTGAATCGGGATACTTCGAATCGAACGCATAGAACGTCTGGCGCACAAGCACACTCAACATACCGGTGACGAGCTACGTCAAAGTCAAAGACTCCAAGGGAACACACACGACGTGTCGAGGGCAATCATGTTCACTGGTAGATCGAGGACTTTTCGATCACAGAAGCTGTTCTATATGGTGGTTGTACGCGTAGCTCGGCGGGATGCTACTGACCGGCGCTCTCGTGTGGTGGGTAAGTGCAGTCGTCTTCTGAACTAGTGCAGTCGTCTTCTGAAACTGACAGACTGATCGAAATTCGATACTCAATCGTGATGTGTCTCAGAAACCTGTCTCAAGCTCTGACGCGTCGCCTGTGCCTTGTCGGCCGTTTCTGAGACAGTCATCCTCGTGAGCGCCGTTTTGGGATACATGAGGGTCTCGACCACCGATCAGTCGCTGGATCTACAGAGAGACGCACTGACAGCCGCCGGCTGTTTCCGTATCTGGGAAGAGGTCGCATCCGGAGCAGACAAGGACCGACCTCAGTTGCAGCTGCTCCTTGAGAGCGTCCGCGCCGGTGACGTCGTCGCAGTATGGAGACTCGATCGACTCGGCCGCTCCCTGAGCCACCTCATAGAAACTGTCAACCTCATCGAAACCAAAGGCGCAACACTGCGCAGTCTCACAGAGGGGATCGACACCTCGACAGTCGGGGGACGCCTGACCTACAACATTTTCGGCTCACTCGCCGAGTTCGAACGAGACCTCGTCAAAGAACGCACCATGGCCGGCCTGGCCGCTGCGCGAGCCCGCGGCCGCATCGGTGGCCAGCCAGCCAAGATCGACGCCGACAAAGCTCGCCACATCCGAAGGATGCTCGACGACGGCACACCCAAAACCGAGATCGCATCAGTCCTCGGTATCGGCAGGGCCACCCTCTACCGACACCTCGCCGCGCTTTAGTAGTCGGTAGGGGAGGCCGCGGACCCTTCTTCCACACCAACGGTCCACAGTGCACTGTGCCAGCGAGAGTCCAGCACCCCTTTGCCTCAAGCGCGCGCAGTGCAAACGCCATGACGAGGAGCGGTTCATTTCTTTGTCTTCTTGGCTTCCAGATTCCGAACTACTCAGCCCACTCGGCAATGCCCGGGTCCCAAAACCCGCCAACAACCCGATTCGACAAAATAGGATCGAGGCACCGCCCTGCAGCCGCCAACGCGGAGTCGAGAGTCAACGCCGAATCAGGCAATCCCGACACCGTTCGAGCAAGCCTCTCATAACCGGCAGTCCAAGCAGAGGAAGGCGCGGACATAGCCGACGGCAAGTCCAATCCCCGACGTTCGGACTCCTGAAAAAGCCCGCGTGTCAACGCATCAGCTGCGAAACGCCAAGCAGAAATTATCAGTACCAGATCAACCAGATCGTGATATCGCGACGACGGACCACCATTCGACCCGTACTTCCCGTACATCGCACACACCTTGTCGGCGATCTGCGCCGGCAACGGGTACAACGCAAACTCCGGCATCGTAGCCAGGTCGTCCATGACCACGATCGGTGTCGGATACTGATAATCAACGTCACCTACCGCAACGAGCTCAGTCGCAAGGTCTATCGGAAAAGTGAAGAGTTTCAGTGCGTCGTAATAGACGTCAACCTTGAGTTTCGCGCCGTCGACACCACCAGTCATCGCAGTAGGTGCATCGCGTATAGCGAAGCGAAGTGGATCGAGTTCGCTCAGATCTGCTGCCGCCCGAAGATCCTCGACAGCTTCCTTGAGGCCGGCCGTAGTATGCAGAAGGTCGATATCCTGGCTGTAGCGCGCATCTGGAAGCCGCACCAACAGTGATGCACCGCCTTTGAGCAGCCACCGCCCCTCCGGTTGCGAGAAGATCCGCGCCAAGAACCGTTGGAGATAGAACTCTCGGTGCAAATACTCGTATGGCCGCCCTCGAAGTTTGGACTCTGTCTTCAGTCGGTCCTTCAGGGACCGCTGGAACGCCGCAGCACCTCGAATTCTCTTCACTGCGCACGCCGCTCGCGGTCGGCGGTCTTGCGAGTCTCGGCGACCACGGGCAGATCCACGGCAGCGGCCTTATCCCGGATGTTTTGTATCGCCGGAGAAGCCGCCAGTGCCATCGATTCTCGAAGATTTTGCAGCGCCGGAGCATTGACCGGTGCTATCGATTCTCGAAGATTTTGCAGCGCCGGAGCATTGACCAGTGCCAGTGAATCCAGAAGACTTTGCAGCGCCGGAGCATTGACCAGTGCCAGTGAATCCCGAACATTTTGCATCGCCGGAGAAACGGCCACTGTCATCGAATCCAGAAGACTTCGCACAGCCGGAGAACTGACCACTGTCATTGAATCTCGAAGACTTTGCAGCGCCGGAGAATTCAGGAAGTCGGTGTTCACCAGATTAAGTTCCCCTTGCACTGCCAGACGCTGGCCTAGCGCACGTGTCGACTGAGGAATCCCGGCCTCGTCGAGGAAGCGACTCAGAAGACCTTCCCCATCGCCCAGCTGAACCCCGTACCTATGGGCATACGGCCGCAGCGCCTCACTCGCACTCTCCGAATCAACACGATTGGTGACAACAGCGTCGCGAACGATGCCCGCCAGGTGCCCACCATCGAGATGCCCCGCGGCGAGATCGACGATCGTCCTCAGCACCGTTGTGACCGGCAGCCCATCCGCGAGTGTCCACGCATCCTTCTCATAGGAAGCAACGCGGTACCGAACATCGGGCAGACGAGACTGCCGCCGCTTCGCAGTCGCGAACTCCATCACATCAGCATCGACGTCGCCGAGCCCGTGAAGCCACGCAGCAGACCTGTGCGTCACCACAGCCGGAGACTCATCCCGCAGACGCTCACCCACGGTCACACTGGGCTCGATCATCATCCATGCAGCCCGGAGCTGCTCAGACGGAACGCTCGGCGCTCCACCGACCCGATAAGCACCATGGCGGATCCGCTCCACGGTTCCAGACTTGGCCATGCGGGCAATCTGCTGCGCGGAAAACCCCAGGCCCTTTGCCTGCGCCATGGTGAACAGACCCCACTGCTCCGACGACAGATCAGCGAGGTCGAGGATTCGAAGATCGCTAGACATACGGACCACAATACCCGCTTAAGTAGCGCCTCTCCTGCAAAAGTTACCTTCTGGTTGTAACTTCTGCAGGATGATCGGGATGTACGTCACACATGTGAGTCACCGCCGAACCCTCGTCCAGTTTCATGCAGATCGCTGGACGCACACCACCGGCGACGCATAAATATCGCCTGATCTGCAAAAGTTACCTCCGGAATGTAAGTTTTGCAGGATGATGTGGATCTGTCGCACACTCTGAGCCCAGTTGCGTCCTCGACAGCCTCAAGCGCTTCGACGGCACCGCTACACCACACCTGCTCTATCTCGAGAGCCAGGACGAAGTACGGGACGACCCGAAACCGTTGCGACAGAACAGCTCTGTCAGTGCCCACTGCCATACTTCCCGCCATGCGAATACGAACCATCGACGGGCCACCACTACCCGCCGAAATCGCGGAACATGCGGCCCGTGCAATCGTCCTCGCCGCCCTGCAAACAATCGACCAAGATCGCAGTGAGCCAACCGAGGGGGCGATCAAGCGCCGCCTGTAGGCCGATCCACTGACTCCAATGCGTCCGCGAGCCTCAGAACGTCCCTATCGCGATCGTCGAGAGCCGCGACAGCCCTCGCCGTCAGATCGTCGAATGCGGTGCCGAATTCGTCGATCGACGGGTCGGCATAGTCACGTAGTTCCGAATCCTGCAGCCTTGCTCGAACTGCGTACTCAAGATGGTCACGGGCCTGCCTCATCGCCCGGTGGATGGGGCTGAGCGGAATACGCGTCGAGTCGTATCCAGCAAGACGCAACTCAGAAGTGAAGTCATTCTTACTGTTGGCCGCCCCTACGACGTCAACGAGATACGAGTCGACCAAGGCCCAACCCGTCTCCGGATCGGCAACTGGAAGTGGCGGTATCGCGTTCTTCGTCCGCCCCACGGCACGAGCAAACTCCGCATAGAACGCCAGCATCCTGGCAAACATTGCACTGTCCCGATCGCGCACGTTCCGAGCGTTTATCAGCCGTTGCTCCGCAAGCCACTGATCACGCTTGAGCTGCAACTCATCCCGAGCCTGGTCCTTCTGCAACTGGATCTGCTCGTCGAACTTCTCTCGCTCGGTCTTCATATTCTCCCGCTGACCATGGAACGCGATATAGGCCGCAGTGATCAGAAACGGCCCAGCCACGAACCCCGCAATCAACGTCGCCTGCGGCTGAGTCAAATCCCACTCCATCAACGGACCCCACACAGTTCCTCCCACGATCAACACGACAGGGCCACCGAACGCCAGCGCCACACCACGAACCCACTTCATGCCTCGGCATCATGCCTTGCCCCAACATCACCCATGTTGGTCTGTCAACATTCCGCGTCGATCGGACCACCGAATTCGTCCCATTGCTGCCGCGACACCGAGCGTTGCCCGTCTCCGTCGCTCCCGCACAATCACGCTGCGAGCTCCACAGGTGGGAGGTGGCCACCCCGCCGGCGTCGACGAGCGATCGGTCTTCCGCCTGCCGGCGGTGCCGGCCACCCTGCGGGCGTCCACCGAACCGAACTCCGCTGCGCTCCGCACCGTGAAAAGACATCGAATTTCTTGTCGCACATCTGGCTCCCGGCGATCCTGCATCACCCGTGCCCGCCAGCTCAACCCCTCGCTCCGCGTTGCTACGGCCAAGGCTCCGAACACTTTTCGTCCCGCACTCGCTTCGCTCCCACGAAAACTGTCCGGCCGCGGCGTTGCCCCGTCGTCCCCGTGCGCTGCTGTATCTCCTCACGCCAGATGACGGCGAAAAGAAATTGGCACAGCAGGCCGGGGGACCGGTCACGACGGAGGAGGCACCAGTCATGGCCACACGAACCAAGACCAGCGCAGCGGACAAGGCCGAAGCACGCCGCGAGCTGGCGGCATCACTGCACACCTCGATCACCGACAAGGTAGCCGAGCTGACCAGCTCCGACACCTGGCGCGCGTACCTCGACCACGTGGCCTCGTTCCACTCCTACAGCACTGGCAGGGTTGCCGTATTCGACCCTGCGAATAGCGAGACTCAGGAGTGGCGGTCGGCGGCGTAGTTCGCCCATTGGCCGCTGGCTCGGAGCGTGTGCTGCGCGACGGTGTGTGCGTTCAGACCCAGCATCGCGGCGAGTGCGCTCGGTGGGAGCTCTCGGGTGAGGTGGGCGATGGCGGACAGTCTCAGGGCCTGCGGACTGATACCGATGCGACGCAACCGGTTACCGAGCGCCGTCGCCGTGAGTGGTATGTCAGCACGGTGACCGGGGAAGAGCCATGTCTGAGGTATCTGCTCGGCGGTTCCTGCGCGTCGTGGTCGGGGTAGTTGCAGTGCGATCTGGGCGAACGGATCCGGTAGCAGAAGCGTGTCGGCGCTGCCGAGCCGCAGTTCCACCCCGGCGTCGGTTTCGGTGACGTGGGCAGTGGTGAGTCCGGCGATACGGGTCAGTGGTTGGGCGAACAGCGCGATCAAGGCGCCGGCGAGCCGGTCGGCGGGGTCCAGAGACTCGTCGTGGACGAGGCGTCGGCAGATCTGCCACCTCTCGTCGTCGTCGGTGGGGACTTCCGCTCGGCCTCGGTAGCTCGAGGGGAGGGTGAGTGTGCGGGGTAGGTGCCGGTTGCGTCGTGCCCACGTCAGGAAGGACCGCACGCGCCAGTGGGCGGCTCCAGGCGCGCTGAACCAGGTGTCGATGTCGTGTTGTGTGCACTCGCCGAGCTCTGTCGAGCGCTGCTGCAGCAAGTCGAGGAACAGTGCCGATTGGCGAATCTGTGAGCGAGCGTTCTGGGCGCCGACATGGCCTTCCCGCTTCTCGGTCGCCGCGCGCAATCTGGGGAGTACGGCCCACTGTGTCCACCGGGTCAGGAGTGCGCGGTGGTTCGGGGTCAGGCTGCTCAGTAGTTGGGGGAGTTGGGCTTCGAGGCGGCGCAGGCTGCGGTCGAGGTCCGGGCCGAGGATGCCGGTGGCGACGAGGAGTGAGCGCAGGTGCTCGACCGACTTCGGGTGCGGGAGGGTGTCGAACGAGGTGTGTGTGAGGGCTGTGCTGCCGTCCTGGATGGAGAGCAGCAGGGGTGTGGTGCGGATCAGCCACCGGCGGGTGGTGACGGGTTCGGCGTGCAGGAGCGGCTGCCGCAGCGGTGCGAGGGGGCCGTCGGCATGAGGAGGGATTATCGCGTCGAGGCGGCGGGTCAGTGTGCACCGGTGACAGAGGGTGTCGCCTTCGGCGCCGGTGAGAGCTGATCCTGTTGCATCGCAACAGGTGCAGGTGCGACGCGCCTTCTGGCGGCACCACCGGCAGGTGTCGGCGTCGTCCAACAGTTTGTCCGGCTTTCTGCAGCCGGCGCACGTACCGCGGTGCTGCGTGGCTCGTTTTCTGCAGCGGTCGCACACCGTCATGCCGCGAACCTCGGCGGTGGTGCAGATGCGACACCGTCCTGCGATCACTGTCGCCGGATGTCGGCGCGTCGTGGTGTGCGGGTCTTGGCGCGGGTGGTCGCGGCAGCGGTGTCGGGGCGGTGTGTCGATGTTCCGGTCGCGGTCCCTGTGGCGGGTTCGGCGATCGGTTCGATGAGGTCGTTGGGTGTGCAGGTGAGGATGTCGCACAGTGCCATCAGCGTGCGCAGGCTCAGACGTTCGGGTGTCCCGGTGACCAGGCGATACACCTGTGCTTCGGAGAGTGTGATGCCCCGTTCGGCGAGGAGGGGTCCGAGTCCGGTGGTCGCGAAGATGCCCTGGTCGGCCAGGAGGCGGCGCAGATGCCACTGGTAGTTCAGCTGCGGGTGCGGCATCAGTTCTCCTCGTCGGTGCTCGCGGTGGTGAACGCCCGACTCAGTGCTCGTCGGAGGGCGTTGTTCTTGTAATCGGTGCCGACGCTGGTGTAGATCGCGGTGGTCGATCCCCAGGAGTGTCCGAGTTGTTGTTGGACGAAGAGGTGATCGAACCCGTCCTCGAGCAGATGTGTCGCATACGAGTGGCGCAGACAGTGCGGGCCGAGGTGCTTCTCGAGCCCGACGGCGTCGCGGTACTCGGCGAACCGTTGGGAGATCGACACCGCTCCCACCCGTGCGCTGCGCTCGGTGGGCCAGAGGGCGAGTTGGTCGGAGTCGTAGAGGGGCCGGATCTCGGTGACCCACTCGTCGACGGCCTCGGCGGCCCATTCCATGGTGGTCAGGACCGTGCGGCGCCGCGGCGGTCCGCCGGAGAGGGCTTTGCCGTGGCGCACCGACAGCGCCCCGTAGCGGCCGAACTCGGTGGCCGCGGGGTTGGCGGTCCAGTCGACGGTGTCGAGCATCGAGGCCTCCCGGCGGCGTAGGCCCCAGGCGTAGATCACCTTGAACAGCGTGGCGTCGCGATAGCTCGCCAGCCATCCTTTGCGGCCGGAGGCGCGCCGACCCGGTTCACCCGGGTGTCGCAGTAGTCGAAGAACGCCTGCAGCTCGTCGCGGGTCAGCGGCCGATTGCCGGGTCGCCCTTCATAGTCGCTGCGGTGCACGACCATGTTCCACTCGTGGAAGATCTGCACCGGGTGCACCCCGAAGTGCCGCTCACAGACCTCGTGCCACCGGTAGCGGACGTCGGAGATGTAGCTGCAGAAAAGCGATGCCGCCATCTGATACAGCCGCACCGTCGAATGCGCGGCTCCCGACTCCACCAGATGCGTCGTCCACTCCTCGACGTCCGCCGACGACCACTGCCACGGGTAGTCGTTGGTGAAGACCACCAACCGGCGCACGATCTGTGTCCGCCGCTCGATGGTCAGGTTCGCGAGCATCCGCGAGCGCTGCTGTTGCTCCCACCCTTCGATCATCGCCGCGAGCACGGTCTCCTCGGGCGCGAGCAGCGACAGACCGTCTCGCATCAGGTGATCTGCCGACCCCCCGGCGCGAGAAGCGCCGGACCCGACGGTATCCATGGCCGACATCGCATGAACGTATCATGCATCCAATGCAAGTTTCGTGATGACGCCGATGGATGCGTGGTGATCAACGGCTCCGCCGGTCAGGAAGTGGTGACAGCGTCACCGTCACCGTCGACGACCGGGCTTTCGGTCCGAATAGTGTTCGTGGAGAACGTGAGCAGGTTCCCATCGCCGTCGACGGTCGCGAATTCCGTCGTCCCCCAGTCCGTCGCGACGGGGTGGCCGGCGTCTGCCGGGTGCAGAACGCCCGCGCGCGAGAGTTCGTCGTACAGTTCCGTGATCTCGTCGACGGTGATGCGGCAACTGGCCGTTCCGGCGAGGAAGGTCTCCGCTCCGCTGCACACCGGCCACGGCGCAGGGTCGGTGCGGGTGGTCCAGCTGTCGTCGTCGGAGGCCCACAGGTGGATCTCGACGTCGTCTCGAGTGAGCTTGGCGAAGGTGGGATCGGAGTACTGCGCCGTGAAGCCGAAGGCGCGGGTGTAGACGGCGATCGCGGTCTCGATGTGCCGTACCGGCAGCGCGGGGACCGCTCTGGACATAGCCATGGGCAACACTAACGCCGGCGAACGCCACGAGGGAGTGAACGCTGCCGTGCCTTAGGGGAGTGCGTGCAGGTCGAGGTTCACTGGTCGCCGCGCGGGCGCTACCGCTCAGTGTTCGACCGGGGCGGCGGGACGCGACCCTTCGCTGCGTTCATCGTTGCAGCGCTTCGCCTTTCGATTGCAGCGACGCGGCGAGTTGGTCGACGGTCGGCAGACCCGCCAGGCCGCGGTCGGTCGAGTAGACGCGGCAGGCGAGTTCGGTCAGTTGCACGGCATCGTCGAAGGCATCGACGCCGTCGACAAGGATGGTCGGTGAGCCGGCGAAGGCCGACGCCGCTGCCTCGGCGTCGGACGAGATCAGCCGGTGACCGATCTCGATGTCCGACTGTCCGATCAGGCTGGCCGCAGCGCGAACCCGGTCCGCAGCTTCCTGCCAGTTCGGGCACCCGTCGAAGTACAAGATTTCCACCTTCATACGAGCGAGTCTGCCCTCGAATCGGATGGCGTGCCGGTGCGGCCACAACGGGCGTCGGTTCATGGTGAGATCGTGTCGGCTGCAACGGGCGGGGCGGCGATCGTGCATCTGATGCTATTCCGCATCCTTCTTCAACAACGTCCTGTTGATCCTCGCCCAGAAGCCCGAGGCAACGCAGGTCGCCGGATTCCGTGCCTGGCAGCAGCGTGGACGCCAGGTCCGCAAGGGCCAGAAGGCGATCCGGATCTACGGCTACAGCTCCCGCACCGTCACCGAGACCGACCCCGACACCGGCGACGAAGAAACCCGTAAGGTGCCGACGTTCCCGATTCTGTCGGTGTTCGACCACTCCCAAACCGACCCGATCGAGGGACACCCGCAGCCCGAGGAAATCGCCCAGCTCCTCACCGGTGCCGATCCGGACGCGATCTACGACCGCGTGGCCGCGATCATGACCGGGCGCGGCTGGACCGTCACCCGCGAAGCGATCGCCAGCAGCGCCAACGGCTACACCACCACCGACGGCTCCCACCGGATCGTCGTCGACGCAGCCCTCGAACCCGCAGCGGCCGCGAAAACGATGATCCACGAGGCAGCGCACGCGATCATGCACGCACCCGACCTCATCGGCCCCGAGGCCCGCAAGGACCTGCACCGGGGCCGGATGGAAGTCGAAGCCGAATCCGTCGCCTACGTCCTGGCCGGGATGCTCGGACTCGATACCAGCGCCTACAGCGTCGGCTACATCGCCGGATGGGCCGCAGGAGACCTCGAGCAGGTCACCGCCACCGCGAAAGCCGTGCTGACCGCCGTCCACGAGCTGGCCGACGCCCTCGATGACACGGCCGCCGGGTCGGACGAGGCCGAGGACACCGGGACCGGGGAGGCCGCGTAGCGGGTCGGGGATGGTCCGCCGGCCGAAATGTTCCGGCCGGCGGATCAGGCCACCTGCGGTGTCCACCGAATCGAGCTCCGCTGCGCTCCGCACCGTGGAAGAGCAAAGACGTTTTTTCACTCCGGTTCTGGCTACCGGCGAGCATTCATCACCCGTGCCCGCCGCCTCAACCCCTCGCTCCGCTGCGCTACGACCGAAGGCTCCGAACACTTTTCGTCCCGTGCTCGCTCCGCTCCCACGAAAACTGTCCGGCCGAAGGGTTGCCCCGTCGGCCCCGTGCGCTGCCTTCTCTCCTCACGCCAGAAACGGCGAAAAAACGGGGGGAGGACGCAAGACCGACCCGGCACCAGTTCCGAAGGGCAGCAACAGTTATGACTGAGACCACGAACACCGAGACCGCTACCTGCATCGCGGACGGACCCGACTGCACCGGCGACATCGAAGACCGGGACGCACTGTCCGGAACCGGAGTAGCGCACCCGAGATGCGACAAGCACTGGCAAGACCGCCTCGACCTCGAGGACGACCTCCGACGCCGCTACCCGGCCCACGCACCCGCCGACTTCGACCCCACCTACGCAGGAGAGCGGTGGGACGAGGACTACTGACCCGCCACGCCCACCACCGATCGACCAGACAGAGGAGCAAAAGCCATGACCACCAACGACAACGACGACTACTGGACCACCTACGACAAGGCCCTCGACGCGGCCGCCGAATGTCGGAGCGTCGAATCCCTGATCGACACCCTGGGCCGCTACTACCCGCCCTCGTCCGGAGTCGCGTTCTTCCCCAACGGAGCCGACCGCGACCTACTCGGCACCCTCACCGGCGCCGGACACTTCGATACCGTCTGGATCCAAGCGGACTACCACTTCGCGCTCCGTGACGGCCGAGGAGACGGATTCACCTACATCGAAGGCGACATCGTCCGCGGAACCGCACGCCTGTGACCACCCGCCCCGGTGCCTGACGGCACCGGGGCAACCAACCTCGCACCACCTGGAAGGAACGCCCCTGATGCCCGCTCAAGCAGTGAACACTGGACACAGGGTCGCCCTGACCGTCCGCCAACGCACCGTGGCCGACAAACGCGCCCAAGCCTGGCAACGGATCACCTGGTGCCTCGAACGCACCACCAGCGACAACGAAGCCGAAGCCGCCCTGGGCTGGGACATCTACACACCGGTGACCGACTCACCGCTCATCACCCGAACCGAACGAGACGTCCTGCGCGCTGTCGCAACCCGGGCATTGTGGCGAGCACTGGCGTCACCGGCACAAACCGAGGACACTGACAACCAGAACGAGCAGGAGGACCCACGATGACCACCACCGAGAAGCGCACCACCGCAGCCCGACCACAGGTCGCGCGGGCCGCAGCACGGGCATCGGTCGCGTTGTACGAACGCGACGGCCTCGAGGTACCCCAGTGGATCCGTGACGCCGCCGAAGGGCGCCCGACCACCCCACCAGCCGAACAGCCCTGACACCGGCTCACAGCCCGTAGACCGAAAGGCCCGCACCCCACACCGGGTGCGGGCCTTCTCCATTGCCTGGGATCGGGAAAGCGTGAGGGAGCAGGGTCGGGCCACCCTGCGGGCGTCCGCCGAATCGAACTCCGCTGCGCTCCGCACTGCTACACCCCGACCACAGCGCAGACGGGCCGCTCGTGCACGCGCGGTTCAGGCTTCAACCCGTTGCAGCGCAACACAATCTGTCGGTACCCGATGCCACACTCGAGGCCATGCGAATCCGAACCATCGACGGACCACCACTACCCGCCGAAATCGCCGAGATGACCGCCCGCGCAATCGCTCTGACGCAGCTACACCACGCCGCCAGACGTTCCATCAACGGGAACAACACCGCAGTGGGTGGTCTTGACGCGCTCACCAGCGCAGTTGAATATCCGTCCCCGTCAGCTGCCGAACGTATGAACGCTGACTAAAGCTTATATGTGCGGGTTACTCAGCGAGACAAAGCAACTGGCCGTCCGATGACAGGCCGGAGAGGTAGTGTCGAGCTATGCCTACTCTCCCGGAAGGTCAATCCCTGCTCGTTCGTACCCATTTCGCCGCCGACGATGTCTGGCAGCAGATTGCAGCTGATGCCCAAGCTTCTCACCGACAAGCCGACGGAACCGAGGCACAGGCTTTCCTTACCGTGGTCGACGACAGCGAGTTCAGTGACCTGACACCAACCGATCTTGCCGAATTGATCCCGTCACCACCGCCGTATTACGTGTTTGTGGTCGACCGACAAGCGTGTGAACAGCCCGAGCATCCCGTTCTCGTCCTCGATATTGCAGAAGGCGTCGCACCTGCCTCGTTCCGCGTGATTCCCAGTCGACTCGCGGTGGTGGAGAACAACCTGTCCATAGCAAACCTGAGTTTCGACGAGCTGCGCTCCCAGGCCGACCCTGACGGGGTGTACCGCGGTACACCCGCGGAGCCGCTTCCGGCGGAACGGAGCGTGAACCATGAGGATTTGGTCGGTGCTGCAAACCGCGCAGAGGAGACACCAGTCGTTCAGCAACTACGACAAGATCTCGAGGCGAACCACGCACCCACCCTGACCGCGAGACTCAATAATGATTTGTACGACACATACACCGTATTGGCTGGTCAAACCCACCGACCTGATCTAAAAGTCGGTCGCGACGAAATGTTGGAAGTCCTCGAGCACGGGGGGAGGGGGTATGGCATTCATCTGCCCCTGATCGACAGTTACTGGACGATCTTCTTGGATCCATCGAGTTTGGATCTACAGGCCGCGATGAAAGTCTTCTATCCGCCGCAACCCGCCCCACGGCGACGCCCGGCATAACCGCAGCTCGATGGCCGGCCCCGAGAACGCCGGGACCGGCCATCGACGGTGTCAGGAAATCGCGAACTCGCTGACCTGAGTCGTTCCGTCCTCCGCGTACACGGGAACAGTCTTAGGGGCAGATCCGAACACCTCGGTGCCGTCGATGTTCTGCTTGCGCAGCTTAGAAGCTTCGGCCGGCGACGTGGCTCCGCTGTCGAGGTCCTGCTTGAGGATGTATCCCTGCACTCCGTCGGTGCCGATCGCAGCGACGAGGTCGGGCAATTCCGCGTCGGACGGTGCGGTGTCGCCCGGTCCGAAGGATTGACCCGCTGCATTGGTTCCCGACTCGACAGTGGTCGTTTCGGACTCGGAGGTGGTCGCGGACCGGGCAGCCGGGGCGGTCCAGTCCAGCGGGTTGCTCGGGAAAGTCAGGGCTTCGCGGTATTTGCTTCCATCCCATACCGCAGTGAAACCGTGACTGTTGTACGAACCTGTCCCGCAGGTCGCGGTCGTGCCCAGTGTCAGTGAAGCTGTACCGGTGGAGCTGTACTTGTAGCCGACAGCCTCACACAATGCTCCGCTCTTGAACAGTCGAGCTCGCACGCCGATGTCACCGGGTGCGACCTGCTGGCCGAAGACAGAGTAGATCTTCGACTGTGCGGTCAGGTTGGGCGAATTGATGATTGTGGAGGTGTTCAGGAACTGAACACCTGCGCCGTTACTTCCTGCTGGGCCGACCCAACCGGTGACAACGTCCGCGCTAGCAGCGCCTGGAGCGGCGAGCACCAACGCTCCTAGCAGGGCGGCGATGGTAGCTGTTTTACGTAGTGGTCGAGTTCTCATGTTCGAGGCCTTTCCGTTGGGTACCTTTTATCGGATTCTGAAGATGAAACGGGCTCGTTCAGCCGATTGCCGAAACGAAGTAGTCGTCACCGGGCATCACTCTGTTCCCGCGGTAAAATTCGACCATAAGGGTGCCTTGTTTATTGTTCTCGGTAAGAGGGACCCATCGGACGGTCGACCCGTAGCCGCCCTGCACGGTCGATGCGAAAGGGTATTCATCGCAGGATGGGTCTTTCATGTTGAGAGGTTTCTCGCCGAGTAGATCCAACCGCTGTTGTGACGACCGTGGGCATGCGGCGTCCCGATTTGCCTGATTGTCAGCAGAATTTCCACGAGTCAGCGGCGCGCCAGTACCAGGAATTCCGAAACCAAAGGCAGCCTGGCCAGCCTTAACTGTCTGAGATATGTTCGGGAACGCTGCTTGGGTGTACTGGACAGTCGGCTTCTCGTTCGGGTTGACGCAGCCGGTGCCGTAGTTGACTGATTGAGCAGCATCACACCTGAATTGCTGGCCGGTGGTGCGCGTGCGAACGGGAGTACCATCCAAGTCGTTCGCCGGCGAGTCTCCAATGTATATGAATTGAAGCGTTCGCTTGTCGAACGCGTTTGTCGCGTTTCTCGTCACATAATGCTCGTACTGCTGGTACCCAGTCCCTCCGATGACCATCGGAAAAACGTAGGCGGGATAGGTAGTGGTGCTGTCGTTGGCGAGATCGAGAACAACGAGTTGGAAAGAGTACGTACCCGGAATGGTGGTTGTTGGAGAAGTCGACGAGACATCGCCGTAGAATTGGATCACGTTTTCTTTGGTCTGTGTCTGAAGAGGGCTACGGACCTGGAGAGTGACGTCGATGACCCAGTTTCCGATCGGCTCCAACGGGCCGTTAGGGAAATTGGGTTGAATGAATTGCTCGACGATGGTCGAATATGTTTTGCACGACTGAAAACGTGTTTGGAAACATATAGGACCGGATTGGCGTGCAGATATACCCGACTCCTCGGCATGCTTCTGTGTCAGCCTTTGTGCAATTTCCTCCGCTTCGGCAGGGTCGGTCACTTCGCGAGAACTCCGCTTTTCGACCACCTTCTGACCTGAGGTGGTCGTCGCTCCGGAGTCCGGTGGCACCTCGACTGGAGGCGCATTCTGGCCAGGTGGAGTGCCCTCTATGTCGCCCGGCGCCTCGTTTATCGACGGCACCTGAACCTCCACCGGAGCGGAGTCGCCCCCCGAGGGGCTGGGCTCGACTGGTTGCGCGCTGGCGGTGACGCTAGGTGCCGCGATGACGACCAAGCAGGTAAGACCAGTAGCCAACAACCTTGCGAACGAGCGAACTGCTGGCTTCTTCACGACTTTCTTCCGCACTGATTCCTCGTAAGGTCCGTCTGCCCAGACGCCATTACGCTTAAAAGCAGCGTCAGGCAGAATTCGGGCAGGAGAGTGGAACGTCCGAAAAAGACGTGGAGGCCGCCCCGACTACTACAAGGTGCGTGCCACAGGCGCTCGGTGAGCGTAGGCAAACGCTACCAACAGCTGGCTTGTCTTGGCAACGGAAACAGAAATTACGGAACCTGTGGTCGGAGCGTCACCAGGATTGCTCTGGAGCGGTCATCGAGGTCGATAGCTCTCGCAGACACCGACACCGCGACATAATCCGAATAGGGTGTCAGAAAACGAAATTCGGCCGATTCCACAGCCCCGGCTTGCGCAACTTTCAAGGATTGTCCGATTCGGATTGCATCAGGAATGTCACCGGGGTGTAGAACCGGTTTAGCGCCGGGTAAGTGGCTTGTTTGCCATGCAATGCCAGTCGGAGCGTCGCCATACCAGTACAAAAGCTGAAGTGAATCGGGGTCAGCGATCGCGCGATACTCCGAGGGATCGGACAGCGACCGTGCAACCAGCGTATCCAGACCCGCGTTACGTCGATCGATGTGTTCAGTACCCTCCGAAGGACCAATATCCACAGACACTCCCCGAACAACCCGATGAGGTTCACCAGTAGGGCCGATGCCGTCGTGGAGAAAGTGTGCCGTGAACTGCATACGCCGATGTGCACCCGATGGACGGCATTCCACACCGACCTCTTGGAGCACAGTTCCCGGCCCACCGGAAACGAGCTGCGCCAGCACCGATGCTGTGGCGTCCCCAAGATCCAGCTTCGCCAAACCATCCGGAATCGGCCGACTCAGATCAACGCCGAGCTCAGCCCACGTCTGAGTCGCGCTCACGATCGGGCTGCGCCGGGCCACCCCTGAGGTCAAGTCCCACTCGAATGCCCACGCCGAGGGCCGATCACGCAGAGGAGCCAGACGATTAGCAACCTGAACCCACACGCCATGAACGCGACCAGACACATCGTCGGCAATCGGATCAACGCCAACCGTCCGCGAACCATGACTACACCGAACAGGGCTCCCATTTCGGCACACCTGCATGACAGCATCCAGTACGGCCTCGGAATCTATACGCCAAGTATTTCGGTTGTCCTCATTCCTGGATATCTCGGAGTCGGACCCCGGTGTCATCGCGGGATCTCGTGGCGGGCCGAACCCCAGGGGAGGAAGAGGGAGTAAGCCGCTCAACAGCGGCAAGTGTCGTCTGCCATGAGCATGGGACCAGCGTGACCTGATTTCTGCCAGGGTGATGGGACCACCTGGATTGCCAGTTATGGGACCACCGGCGCGCCTTGCCGGTGGTCCCGTCGTTTGCTCGTTCGATCGTCTGTGACAGCACGAAGTCCGTCACGGAGGTCGGTGAGCATGGCTTTTCGGGAGATCAGTGTGAACGAAATCAGAGAAGTACTACGGCTGTGGCTCGGGACGGCGGCACTGCCGGCTCCGGGGCTGCGCACGATCGCCGAGCATGCCGGTGTGGATCGTAAGACGGTCCGCCGTTACGTCGAGGCAGCCCAAGCAGCCGGCCTGAGCAGAACCGACGATGCCGGCGCGGTCAGCGACGAGGTGATCGCAGCGGTCGTCGCCACTGTCCGGCCCGACCGGCCGCACGGTCACGGCGCGGCATGGGAGCAACTGGTGCCCCATCAGGAGCAGATCACCAAGTGGGTGGCAGGCGACGGTGAACGCAAGCCGCTCACGATCGCGAAAATCGAAGTCCTCCTTGCCCGTCAAGGATGCGTGGTGCCGTACCGGACGTTGCACCGGTTCTCCACCGAGATGTGTGGTTTCGGCCGCAAGAACCTCACCGTCCGCGTCGTCGACGGCGAACCGGGGATCGAATGCCAGGTCGACTTCGGGTATCTGGGGATGCTCACCGACCCCGACGACGGGCGGGCCCGCAAAGTCCACGCCCTGATCTTCACCGCGGTCTACAGCCGGCACATGTTCGTGTGGCTGAGCTATTCGCAGACGTTGGTGGCGGTCATTGCCGGCTGCGAAGCAGCATGGAAGTTCTTCGGCGGCGTGTTCGCGGTCTTGATCCCGGACAATCTCAAACCTGTTGTCACGAGGGCGGACCCGATCGCTCCGCGGTTGAGCGATGGATGGCTCGACTACAGCGCCCACGTCGGGTTCATCACCGACCCGGCGCGGGTGCGCTCGCCGAAGGACAAACCGAAAGTCGAACGCACCGTGCAGTATGTGCGCGGAAACTTCTGGGCCGGTGAACGATTCAACAGTCTAGAGCAAGCGCAGGAGGCGGCGGTTCGGTGGTGCAGCAGCACCGCGGGTATGCGTATTCACGGCACGACATGCGCCCGACCGCGCGAGGTATTCGAGGACTCCGAACTGCCGGTACTGCTTCCGGTGCCGCCGGAGTACGACGTGCCGATCTTCAAGGACGTCAAAGTCCACCGCGACTTCCACGCGGAGATCGGGCGGGCACTGTATTCGTTGCCGCAGCAGTGGATCGGCTCGACACTGTCGGTCCGGGCCGACACCGAGCTGGTCAAGTTCTATCACCGCGGCACCCTGGTGAAGATCCATCCCCGCCAACCTGCAGGTGGGCGCAGTACCGACCGCGCCGACCTCCCCGAACACAAGTCCGACTACGCATTACGCGATGTCACCTCACTGATCAGAACCTGCAACGGCCATGGCCGCAACATCGGGATCTACGCCGAACGGATCCTCGATGACCCACTGCCCTGGACGCGGATTCGTAGTGTCTACCGGCTGCAAGGGTTGGTGAGACGTTACGGAGCCGAGCGGGTCGAACAGGCCTGCTCACTGTCGTTGGATCTCGATGTCGTCTCGGTCACCAAGATCGCGTCCATGTTGGAGCGGGCCACCGAAAAGACAGCACCGTCCTTACCGGCAGCGGTCGGACAGGCATCGACGCGATTCTCTCGTGACCCATCCGAATTCCGTTCCACCACAACACCATCACTGACCGTCGTAGACGCCGGCTCCGCATCCACGGAAGGACACTCATGACCACCACTCGCACCCCAGCCACCACCGAACCGGTCGGCACAGACCTCGTCCGACTGCTCAAGGCCCTCAAACTCGGCGCGCTCACCGACACGCTCCCCGAACGAGCAGCCCTGGCTCGGCAACACAAACTCAGCCACATCGGGTTCCTCGAAGTACTCCTCTCCGACGAAGTCAACCGCCGCGACTCCCGTTCGGCGACATTGCGATCGACCAAAGCAGGACTGGATCCGGCGATGGCGTTCGAGGACTGGAACACCCACGACGATCTCCGATACGACCGGACCCTGCTCGGAGATCTGACCTCACTACGCTTCCTCGATGCTCACCAGTCCGCGATCATCCTCGGACCCGTCGGAGTCGGCAAGACGCATCTGGCAACAGCATTGGGACACATGGCCATCCGCCGTCGACACAGTGTCCTGTTCGCACGATCGGACAAACTGTTCACCCGACTCCGAGCGGCCCGACTCGACAACACCGTCGACGCCGAAATCCGGCGACTGACCGCCATCGAAGTCCTGATCATCGACGACTTCGCGCTGCGCCCACTCGATGCCACCGAAACCAGCGACTTCTACGAACTCATCGTCGAACGCCACCGCAAGAAGACCACCATCGTCACCTCCAACCGGGAGCCGGCGGAGTGGCTGACCATGACCGCCGACACCCTCCTCGCTCAATCCGCCATCGACCGACTGACCTCCACCGCGCACACCCTCGTCATCGAAGGACCGTCCTACCGCCAACGCACCCGACCCGGAACAGTTGACGCCACCACCGACAACGAGCATCCTCAATAACGCGCCACGGTGGTCCCTACCCACTGGCAATCAGGTGGTCCCATCACCCTGGCAAGCGACAGCAAGCGCCCGCATCAGCCGCGCGGGTGACCGCCTGCGGTCGCGTCGAAATGTCGCTATCTGTTGTCGGGCTGGTCTCGACCGGGCCGAGTTACGTCAGTGTGTACAACGCCTGGGGGCTGGCTGCGTAGGCGGTGTCGTAGTCGACCGCGGTCAATGCCTCGACGGACCCGGTTGCGGAACGCTTCTGCCAATCGGCGCCGTTGCGACTACGCCAGGCGTATCCGTCGGTGTCGATCCCCCACAGTGCATCGCCGGCACCGGCGAGCAATACCAAGTTCGGTGCGTCGAGGACAGGAGAGAATGTTCGGGCCGTGTCGGTGCTGTGCTGAAGTCCATCAGGTGTCACCGCCCATACTCCGGAGCTCGTAATCGCCAACGACGCCGCGGGCGCAGCGGCGCCGGGAGTCCAGGTGGAGCCGCTGTCGGCGGAGACGAGTAGACCGGTACTGCCATCGAATCCGACGAGGATGCGTCCATCGGCAGCCAGCGCGTGGAAGTCGACTTGTCCCTCCAGTGACCGATCCGACCACGACATTCCGCCGTCATTGCTGCTACGCAGTCCCAGTGGGTTCGCCGCCGTGCTGGATTCGCCGGGATGACCGGAGGTGAAGAGGGTATCGGTGGCCGGTACACCCGACAAACCCATGAAGTCATCGTCGGAAGAGCCGACCCTGGTCAGGTTTCCGGACGAACCGATGGCGAAGAGTCCTGTGTGGCTACCAGCGAGGACGGTGCCATCGGCGTTGACGTGCAATCCGTGCACATGAGCCAGTGAGGAGGTGAAGTCGACCACTGCCGGATCGGCCGCGCCGTCAGTCGCTGCCGGAGCGGAACATCCAACGAGGGACAGAGCTGCGATCAGAGACGGCAGCAGGATGCGGGAAAGCGAGATGGACATAAAGTGCGGTTCTCGTTCTGTCGATGAGGGCTCGGTGATGTAATCGCTTGAGCGTCAACGCCAAGTGATCTCCCGGTCAGGCGCGGTGAACATGACCGGATACGGCGGCTGAGGTGGACGTGACTGCTCGGGCGGTATGTGCGGGACGACGTAGACGCATCGACCTTCATCTCCATTCACTTAATCTCCAATCACTGAGGCGATGTACGAGCGCGGATCGTTCGGCGGCGAACAGCCGTGGCAGCGACATCGCACCGACGATCGGTATCGGCTGAGTGCGAACAATTCCGACACCTTCACCCGCCTCGCCGTGGCGAGCACTCAACTACTAACCAGCATAGTATTTCGGGCAGGTCAGGCCGAAGTGCCCATCCGGTTCGGTGTCATCGCAGATGCGCCGGTGCGTCGCCCGGGGTGATGCCGACGTGGACGTGGTCGCTGTGCACGTCGTCGGTGAAGAATCCTGGACGGTCACCGTTGAGGTCGGTCGGACCTCCGACCTCGGTTGCGCCCAGTAGGGCTGCCGCAGTGACGAATTCGGAGATCGTTGGGTTGTTGAAGGGATCGTCGACAACGCGCCGACCGTTGATTTCTCGGATGTCCACCGCTCGTCCCACTGCGTGGTTGGACAAGCGCGGGTGCGGGAAGACGGTCTGGATGTGACCGGTGTGCATCACCTGCACTGCGTAGGTGAATCGATCGGCAAGTCCGAGCATGATCTGGAGCACATTGTTGTTGATGCGTCCGGTTCCGATGTCGAGTCGTGCAGGCTCGGAGAGCGTGATGCGAGGGCTGCTCAGCACCGACGACGCAGCGGCGGTCAGTGGTACTGGGGACCCAAGAGAGGTCAAAGGGTTGATCTTTTCCACCGTCCAGGCCGCGCCAGCGGCGATGTCGCGCTTGAGCCGGATATCGAGTGCCATCTGCCGGGTCGTCTCAGCCGGCTGCGCGAGCGTGGGGCGTTGTAGGAGTTGGTCGAACAGCACGATCACTGCAGCACTCTCTGGACCGATTCCGGCGTACTGCGGATACACCACTCGCAGGGTGCTGGCGAGGGCCTCGTCGGGTTGAAGCAGTGCTGCCGTCGCCGCGACTTCGAGCGATACCCCTGCGGTGCGCAAGCTGTCGAGTACTCCTCCTCCCTCGCTCCAGCTGCCACCTGCTTCGAGGAAGCTCGTCGCTGCGCGTTTGATCTCGGGCATCACTTCGCCAGCTGTCGGCATCCACCGCCCCGGATTCACCGGGGCCGATGATCGACTGCTCGGTGCGCTCACGGCCGGGGACCGTGCGGGAGATGCGTTACTGCTCGGTGCGAGGCTGGGGGATTGTCTGTCGGCGGTGTTGATGGTGCAGCTGACTGTGAGCGGCAAAACCGCTGCGGCTGTGAGCAGTTGTCGACGGCTGACTGTGATGGCGTTTCCTTTCGTGCGCGGGGGTCTCAAGGGTGAGTGTCGTGGGTGATCACCGCGGCGGCGGTAGCGGCAGGCCGGGAATGTCGATACTGGGCGGCGCTGGCGTGGGCGTGCGGTCGGGGGCGGGGGAGCCGTCACTGATGTACAGCGTGATCAGCGATCCCGGGATCGCCGCGCCGGATGGGGATGTGCCGGTAGCGGTACCGCGAGCGCCCTGACCGGTGGTGGTGACGACGGTCACCTAGAATTCTGCTGCTTCCAATCTCGATGTGGCCGACGACTGGCTCATGCCGCTGACCTCAGGTACTTGGCCGTTGGCGGAGCCGCGGACGTATTTGTCGTCGACCGGTGGCAGCTCGATGGGGCCGAAGTTCGTGGCGATTGGGTCCATCGCGTCGTACCAGGTTCGTGCGGGTTCGTTACCGCCGTAGAGGTTCCCGGAGCTGCAGGGCCGCAGTGGGAAGGAGCAGATCTGGCCCGGTGTCGGTGAGTCACCGTAGGTGTAGACGGCGGCGGCGTAGCGGTTGGTGAAGCCGAGGAAGCCCGAGGATCGGTTGGATTCGGTAGTGCCGGTTTTCCCGGACATCGGCAGCGTCCAGCCCACGGACCCGGCCGCCGATGCCGAGGTTCCTCCGGGTTGGTCGTCCTTGCTCATCGCGTTGGCGAGTGTGTTGGCCAGGCCGGGTTCGACGACCTGCTCGCACGCTTGTTGTGTGACCGGTACAGCTACACCCTCGCGGTCGGAGATGGAGTCGATCGGGTTCGGCGGGCACCAAGTACCTCCCGAGGCGAGGGTAGCTGCGACGTTGGACAGCTCGAGCGGGTTGACCCAGGTAGGTCCGAGTGTGAACGAGCCGAGGCTTTGCTCTTTCTGGAGGTCGGCCATGCTCTGCTCGTCGAATCCAGACGAGCCGGGGAGGGTGTAGGAGCGAAGCCCTAGCCGCACTGCCATGTCGACTGTCGGTGTGACACCGACGGACTCGAGCAACTTCACGAACGCCGTGTTCGGTGATTGCGCCAGTGCGTCGGTGACCGTCAGCGCCGGTGGGTAGTTTCCGACGTTCTCCACGCAGTAAGCGCCCGCCGGGCAGTTACGCGCGCCGCCGTCGCCCAACCCCCTGACCTCGACGCGCCGGGGAACCTGCAGTGTGGCGTTGGTGCCGAGTCCGCGTTCCATCGCGGCGGCAGTGGTGAATATCTTGAAGATCGACCCGGCGCCGTTGCCTACGAGTGAATACGGTTGCGGCTGAACCGTTTCGTCGGCGTCGGCATCGAGTCCGTAGGTGCGACTACTGCCCATGGCGAGGATGCGGTGTTCGTCCTGTCCGGGTGCGACGACATTCATCACGGTGGCGACACCGTCGAGGTCGGGATCTGTGTTCGCGGTCAGTGCGGCCTGGGTCGAGTTCTGCACCGCCGGGTCGAGAGTCGTTTTGATCAGATAACCGCCCTCGTCGATCTGCTCGCGGCTGATACCGGCGTCCTCAAGATATTGGAGTGCGTAGTCGCAGAAGAACCCTCGATCACCGGCGGCGATGCATCCACGTGGGAGGGTGTTGGGCTCGGCCAGCACCCCCAATGGCTCGGATTTGGCGGCCTCGAATTCTGCGGCTCGGTTCGGGATGGTTTCGATCATGTTGTCCAAGACAAGGTTTCGGCGGCTTGTGACTCCCTCGACGTTGGTGTACGGGTTCAGTGCCGAACTGGACTGAACCATCCCTGCCAGCATCGCTGATTGCGTCGCCGTTAACTCGCTGGCATCGACACCGAAGTAGGTTTGCGCGGCGTCTTGGATGCCGAACGAGGCATTGCCGAACGGAACCAGGTTCAGATAGCGGGTCAATGTCTCGTCTTTGGTCAATTCTCTGTCCAAGGACAACGCCATTCGGATCTCGCGGATCTTGCGAGCCGGCGTGGTCTCGATCGCGGCACGCCGCTCGGCGTCGGTGTCAGCGACGACCAGTAATTGATAGTTCTTCACGTACTGCTGATCGAGTGTCGATGCGCCCTGCTCGACCTGCCCGCTGGTGGTGTTGGTCAAGAACGCTCGCAACGTTCCCTGCCAGTCCACGCCCTGGTGTTCTGCGAAGCGCCGGTCCTCGACGGAGACGATCGCAAGCTTCATCTCGTTGGAGATCTTCGCGCTCGGCACTTCGGAACGGCGTTGCTCGTATAGCCACGCGATCGGGTTGCCTGCCACGTCCGTCATCGTCGAGATGGCAGGAACTACGCCCTCGGCGAGTTCGCCGGAAACGTTGTCGTCGGTGTCAGCGGCGCGGTTCGAGACGTATCCCAGGCCACCGACGATGGGGAACAACACTCCTGCAAGCAGCACGCCTGCGAGCGCAGTGCATCCCACGAGTTCGAACACCGTTCGTCGGGTGCTTGACATCATCGTCTCGTTTCTGTCGACGGGGCAGTGCTCGCGGTCGTCCGGGTTGGTGGGACCGACAAGGGGAGCGGAGCACGGCCGCAGCGGCCGTCTAGCTCTCGCCGGTAGGTCTGCATGGTCCGGCCATCTCGATCGAGACGGTTTCCGCTTTTCTGCCATCCGAGGCGCTCGTAGAAGCCGCCTGCATTGTCGGCCACCCCGAGATCGGTGGACAGCTCGGCGCAACGTGCACCTGCCCGCGCAGAGTCGGATTCGAACCAGTCGAGCAACTGTGCACCCACTCCGATCCCTCGCACCCGTGGGCTCACCGCTATCGCAACGACGACGGCGACACTGTCGGCCGGGGGAGTCTCGGGTTCGCCGTTCGGCAGTGGGATGGGCCGAGCGCGCGCCACCGCTCTGCACCAGGGGCGAAGACGCGTACGAACGAACCGCATGGCGGTGCGCGGGCGGACTGCCATCGCCGCACCGGCGTGTGCAGCCAACGGCAGCACGGTCATCTTCTCGCGCAGTAGATCACCGATATGGGCATGGTGATCGAGGGTGCCGAGGAGGAATCCGACGACGGCGCCTTCGCTATCGGTTGCGACAAGAGCGATGGCGTGTCGTCGGTTGACGAAGCTGCGGTGCCACCGGCGCAGGAACCGTGCTCCCAGCTCGGGGAACAGGCCAATCGGTAGCTCGTCGAGGTGCAACTGCGCGCTCTGCGGTAGATCGTGCGGCCCGGCCTCGCGAAGGACGATCGCGACTCCGGGAGGAGGCGCGGCGGGGTTGGGATGAGGGAAACAAAGGTGCGGCGTAGACGATGAAACGTTGAAGAAGATATGCATGGCGTTGTCCTCGACGAGGCAGGCTCGCGCCCTCACCGCGGAGGCGGCGCGCGAGAAGAAAGGTGGACCGATCTGCGCAAACGCAGACCTCTCACACCCTCAGAAGGCATGCCGCGTCGAGCACGGACATCGGCGCAGGGGGAGAGACCGACCTCTCAGTTGGCGACGATCTCGATGCCTGTAGACCTCGAAGCTGGTGCAGTAGCACTGTCCATCCGGTCCGGCGCAGCAACATTGCCAGCCCTAGCGCAAGGATCGCCACCGCTATGTGGACGGACCCGATCAGGGATCCGTGATTGTCGTGATGACTGGACGCGCTACCGCCGATCCCCTCGTCCTGCTCCGGCGCCGACGTGTGCTCGATTTCCGGGACGCTCTCGATGACCGCAGCCAGCGGAGCGTGGCCGGGCTCTGCGGTGGTGTGTGCGACCTGCGACATCATCAGCACCGCCACTGCCGTGGCCGCCATGATGGACCAGAGCAGAATTCGGCGAATACACTCGCTCAACCGAATCGGACACACACGACGAAAATAGCAGATCCATGTCGCCGTCTACCCGCGCTAGCGACGAATACCGTGTGCGGTGACGCCTCCAGCGTTCCATGCGGGCCGCACCCTCAACTGCCAGGCATTGTTGGGTTCGACGTTGGCGCAGGGCCGTGGTGACCCAGAGGGCGGCGGGCCCGTCATCGAGCAGGTGCGCGGCGGCGCGATCCACGGTGACCAGTACATCCTCGTAGGCCAGTCGTAGTGGCGCTCGCTCATCGAGTTGGGACATCGCGACATCCTCGATCAACTGCAGAGGGAACCGCGCCGCTTCGTACTCGGCACGCAAAACAGCTAGTGCAAGTGTGCCTGATCTCACCGCACAGGTATTACTCCGCGGGATGAAACGCGTTTGGACGGCATGAGTAGAAGAACCGATCCGCGCCTACCGTGGGGCCGAAAGCGGCCTAAACCGAACCGCAGCCCGGCAGCGTTCCGGATGGACCAAGTACCACGTTTGTGGTTGCAGCACTTACCCTCTCGCCCAGGCGACTACCGCACACAACTGCACACGGCCCATCAACTACTATGTTGCATAGTAATTGAGATGCAATCGTCGAAAGGGTGTGGCGGTGTGACAGCTGATCAAACCCCGGCGCTCACATCGCAGGGACGGTTACGCAGAGCAATCGCTGCGGTGCGCAACAGGTGGCGGCAACTGACCTCGATGCGAACGGCACTGGTGCTGCTGTTTTTGCTCGCTATCGCAGCAATCCCAGGCGCCCTGCTGCCACAGCGCAATCTCAACACCCAGGCGGTTGATTCCTACATCGCAGCGCGCCCGGCTCTCGGGGCCGTCATGGACACGCTGGAATTGTTCGACGTATTCGGAAGCTTCTGGTTCACCGCCATCTACGTCCTACTGTTTGTGTCGTTGATCGGCTGCCTGACTCCCCGAATGATCGAACACGGTAAAGCCCTTCGCGCACAGCCAGTTCGCGTACCCCGAAACCTTTCGCGACTACCGCTTCATCATTCGGGCGCTCTCGCCGGTAGCCCGAAAACCGTCATCGACGACATCGCGCCCCACTTGAGAGGGTGGCGTACTGCCGTTAGGCCCGAGCCCGATGGGGCGCTCACCCTCTCCGCCGAGAAGGGCTATACCCGCGAAGCGGGAAACCTACTTTTTCATTTCTCGCTGATCGGTCTGCTCGCGGCCATCGCCATCGGCAAGCTCTCCGGTTACGAAGGATCGGTCATCGTCATCGCCGACAACGGGCCCGGTTTCTGCAACACCTCGCCCGCCATCTACGACTCCTTCCGGGCCGGCAACAGCACCGACGGAACCGGGCTGGAGCCGTTCTGCATCAGAGTCAAGGACTTCAACGCCGACTACCTTGAGAACGGCCAGGCAGAGATGTTCACCTCGAACATCTCCTACCAGTCCGCCGACGACATCGCCGCAGACACCTGGCGCGACTATCAACTCAAAGTCAACGAACCCCTCCGGCTCGGAGATGAACGCATCTACCTCACCGGCCACGGATACGCCCCGGAATTCACCGTGACCTTCCCCGACGGTCAGAGTCGAACCGAGGCCCTGCAGTTCCGGCCCGACGACGCCACCACGTTCCTGAGTAGCGGGGCGTTGCGTTTCGATCCACCCGGCGGGACCTATGCCACCGCCGATGAGCGACGCCGCGGCCAGATCGCCATCGAAGGCCTCTTCGCTCCCACTGCGCAATTCAACGGAACCCTGCTCTCCTCCCGCTTCCCGGACTTGGTCGATCCTGCTGTGGCAGTGGATATCTACAAAGGAGATACCGGCCTCGACACCGGCATACCCCAGTCGATCTTCTCCCTGGACCAGGAGATGATCAACCAGGGCCGACTTGTCAAGCAGGATCGGGTGAACCTGCGTCCCGGTGAATCGACGACCCTCACCGACGGCACCAACATTCGATTCAACGGCGCCAAGGAGTTCGCCAACCTGCAGGTCGGATACGACCCCGCACAGTTGTGGGTGCTCGTGTTCGCGATCACGATGATGACCGGACTGTTGGTCTCGCTGGTGATCAAGCGACGTCGAGTCTGGTTCCGTGTACTCCCGGCCGAAACAGGCCGATCGAGCGTGGAGATGGGCGGGCTCGCCCGTACCGATCACGCCGGATGGGGACCCGAATTCGAGACCCTCCGCACCGAAATCTGGACGCCGCGGACAAAGAACCACTCCGAGACCCTCGATACAGAAACGGTGTAGCGCCATGCCGATCGACGACAACCTCGCCCGCTGGAGCGACATCAGTTTCGAGACCGCCTTCGTGGTCTACCTTCTCGCCGCGATCCTGTTCATCGCACAACTCGCAACGACACGAACAGCGACTCTGAGCCGGGCCTCGAGTCTGCATCCGCAACTGATCGCAGCGACATCATCGACACCGGGATACGTGCCGGTCCCCGAGCGAAGAGCCCCGTCCGAACGCCTGGGCCGCACGGGACTCGCCCTGGTAATGCTCGCACTCACTTTGCATATCGGGTCGATCGTCCTGCGCGGGATCGCCACTGGCCGCCCGCCGTGGGGAAACATGTACGAATTCGTCTCCGTCACATGCGCGGCCGGCATACTTGCCGGACTGATCGTGCTGCGCTCGGAGCAACTGCGCACACTATGGTTGTTCGTCCTCGTGCCGACCTTGATCCTGCTCTTCATTGCCGGAACTGTGCTCTATGCCAACGCGGCGCCCGTCGTACCAGCCTTGCAGTCGTATTGGCTCCCCGTGCACGTCTCCGTCGTCTCGCTCGGCAGCGGGGTGTTCCTGATCTCCGGTGCAGCCAGCACATTGTTCCTGATCCGGATCCGATATCCCAACAACAACGCCGTCCCCGACAGCAGAGTGGGCCGGATCGTCGCTCGTCTCCCCTCGGCGCACTCGCTCGACGTGCTGGCGTACAAGACCACCATCTTCGCGTTTCCCCTGTTCGGAATCGGTGTCATCCTCGGCGCGATCTGGGCCGAGGCCGCGTGGGGTCGGTTCTGGGGCTGGGACCCGAAAGAGACGGTCTCATTCATCGCGTGGATCATCTACGCCGCGTACCTGCACGCCCGGGCCACCAGCGGGTGGCGTGACACCCGGGCCGCGTGGATCAACATCGCCGGATTCGTGGCCATGCTGTTCAACCTGTTCATCATCAACATGGTGGTCTCCGGACTGCATTCGTACGCGGGTTTGAACTGATGTCGCCTGCTAGCCGCCGCCCTGTGCTTCGGCGAGGTCATGCGGCACCGGTCGCGTCAATCCCGCGTCGACCCGGCCGGTGTTGCCGACCGGGTATCGACCGGACCAGGATCCAGGAGCCACGACCACGATCCGAATCAACTGACTGCCTCGTGTCCGTAGTGCATTCCGGAGAGGGAAGTCACAGTGCCCCGAGCTTCGTCACCGGCCAAGACTGGGGCATCGACCGCGTCACCGATCCCACGATGTTCGAGACATCGGCGCAGATCCGTACTGCAGCAAAGGCGTCGACTTCATGAGACTCGGCCGCCCTACGGGGGCTCGCACACGCGAACAGAGCAGTCTGCCCGCCACGGCAACGGCATCCATCCTTGCCGTTGTACTCCTGGTCTCCGGATGTTCCGCAGGCGCCGACGCCGTGCCCTCCGGAGGTAGCTTCGATTTCGTTGCACCCGGTGGTCAAACCGACATCGTCTACGATCCCCCCGAAACGCGCGGAACCATCGGTGAACTCGCCGGACCCGATCTGATGGAGGAAGGTAAGAACACCGCTCTGTCGGACTATGACGGCGAGGTGGTCGTGATCAATCTCTGGGGTCAGTGGTGCGGCCCCTGCCGCGGCGAAGCCGACGACCTCGAAGAGGTCTACGAAGCAACCCGCGAGCGCGGTGTGCAGTTCCTCGGTATCAATGTTCGAGATCCGCAGAAGGACAAAGCGCAGGACTTCGTTGTCGACAACAATGTCTCCTACGCCTCGATCTACGACCCCTCGATGCGGACGCTGATCGCCCTCGGCGGGAACTACCCGACCAGCGTGATTCCCTCGACGCTGGTACTCGATCGAGAGCACCGGGTGGCGGCAGTGTTCATGCGTGCCCTCCTCGCCGAAGACCTGCTCCCTGTCGTCGAACGGATAGCAGACGAATGACTGTTCTTCTTGCCCAAGGCGGCGTTGGCTCGACGTTCCAAAATCTGGCATCGAGCGGACCTCTGGTACTGGCGATCGCCGCATGTATGCTCGCCGGGCTGGTCTCGTTCGCGTCACCGTGCGTGGTGCCCCTGGTGCCGGGCTACCTGTCGTACCTGGCGGGCATCGCAGGTGCCGACGTGCCGTCGCTCGCCGCCGCCTCGACTGGTGAAGCACCGCCGAAGCTGGCAAGCCGCTGGCGCGTGGCAGGTGCAGCGGGGTTGTTCGTCGCCGGCTTCACCATCGTCTTCGTCCTCGCCACCGCCTCGATTTTCGGGGTCATCGGCACCCTGCGCATCAACGAACAGGTGCTTCAGCAGGTCGGCGGTGCCATCACGATCATCATGGGCTTGACGTTCATCGGGTTCATTCCCGCATTCCAACGCGACACTCGATTCGCGCCGCAAACCATCTCGTCTCTTGCTGGAGCGCCGCTGCTCGGTGGCGTGTTCGCGCTCGGCTGGACGCCGTGCCTTGGCCCCACGCTCGCCGGGGTGTTGTCCGTTGCCGCTGGCACTGAAGGCGCAACCGCAGCGCGCGGCGTCACTCTCATCGTCGCCTACTGTCTGGGACTCGGTCTACCGTTCGTGGTCCTCGCGTTCGGCTCGAGTTCGGCGATGCGCGGTGTCGGCTGGCTACGGCGGAACTCGCAGAGAATCAAAGTGGCAGGCGGAGTGATCATGATCGCCGTCGGTGTCGCCCTGCTGACGGGGGTGTGGGGTCTGTTCATTGCCTGGATACGCAATGAATTCGTCAGTTCGGTTGTATTACCCATCTGAGAAGGAAACCGAGCAGCCGCACGTGCAAGACCACGCCTCCCCAACTGCCAGTGCCGGTGGTATCGAACCCACTCTCTGTCGACGGCGCGCCCCCGCCGGGCCGCGATGACCCGATCCGAGAGCCGCCCCCTGTCCCTACCGCGGATCTGCGTGTCCCAAGGACCCCGCAGGCGGGTGCATCAGCAGGGGAGGGCATGTTTCCGGGGCCGTGTTGATCGGTGTGGCAGCTAAAAGGGCCAGGTCCTTCGAAACCGAAGGGCGGGGCTCGGTATTAGCCGAGCCCCGCCCTACGGTTGATAGTTCCCAGAATTGAGAGTTACTGGGCGAGCAAACTTTCCATTGTGGAGATTTCGCTCTGCTGCGCATCGATGATTGTGGAGGCAAGCTCCTTGGCATCAGCATTGGAGCCGTCGGCCAACTCGATCTGAGCCATCTCGATTGCCCCCTTGTGGTGCTCGATCATCATGGTGAGCCACATGGAGTCGAACTCCGCTCCGTTAGCGGCCGACAACATGTCCATGTCTTCCTGGCTCATCATGCCGGTCATGCCACCGCTCCCCATGTCCATACCGCCCATGTCCATTCCGCCCATGTCCATTCCGCCCATGTCGGCGGACGCTGCGGGCTGTCCCCATGCGGTGAGCAGGGCATTCATCTGCTCCATCTCCGGTGCTTGAGCTGCTTCGATGGCCTGGGCCAGCTCGATGACCTGAGCATTCTCGGTTCGGCCGTCGACAAGTGAAGCCATCTCCACCGCTTGTGCATGGTGGGGGTACATCCCTTCGACGAACGTGACATCGGCATCGTTGAATTCGGCCGATGCTTCGGCGGAATTCTCGGAGGACGACGAGGCCGGTGTATCGCTGCTCGACATGCCGGGCATGTTCATTTCGCCGTCGTTACTGCTGCAGCCAGCGAGAACTGCGGCGGCGACAGCGGAAGCCGCCGTTATCGCGATCGTGAAACGGGTAGATCGATTCGAACGCATAACAAACTCCTGAAATTATGGTGGGGTGGTTCGGATCGACAGGCACACTGACCCGTCGACATCTGTGTCTCACACAACGGTGAGTCACCTGTCAGATCCGAAGCACAGACAATTCGGAGAGAGTGAAAATGGTCCAGGGCGGCGGGTGCCCGGTTCGACGACGAACTGCCGACAGCCGCGCAGCGTGGACGAGAGAACCGGCGAAGCCCACAACGATTGCCCGTAAGACGGCCAACGCCGCGACAGCACCGATGATAGCCAGACACAGATGCATGACCGAGCTGTGATCGCCACAGCCGTTCCCGCAGTGTGCTGCGGAACCACTCTCCGATGCTGTCGCAGATGATGCTCCCGAATGCTCGTCGACGGCAGGTGGAGCGCTCACCGTCGAGGTCATCGAGTGTTCGCCGATACTCGTCGCCGTTGCGAACGACATCGGCGCAGAATGCATGAGAAGGACTCCGAACAGCACTATCGAAGCGCAAACAGCACCTAGGAGCCACTTCTGGTTCATAGGTTCCGTGGCTGAAGTCCTCACCGGTTCGATCTTACCGGTCTGCCACACGGGCATCCGGTCTCCTCGCAGTCGCGGCGTCCGGACCGTGGACATCGAATCAGGTGGCGATGGGCCGGTTGATTGCGGTCACTTCATCCCAGGGAACGGGCGCGACTTTGACGACGTCGCCGCCGGTGGGGGCGTTGACGTATTTCCCGTCGCCGATGTAGATCCCGATGTGTCCGATCGGTGAGTAGAGAGAGATGAAGTCACCCGGTTGCACTGATTCGCGGGAGACAGGTGTGCCCGCTCGTGCTTGGTCTGCGGCCACGCGTGGAACGGTCAGTCCCAGTTGTTTGTAGGCGAAGTAGATCAGTCCGGAGCAATCGAAGGACCCCGGCCCGGTAGCTCCCCAGGAATAGGGTTTGCCGAGTTGGTCGAGGGCGATGCGCATCGCCTCCGCTGATGTTCCACTCGCAGCCGAGACGGCGGCGGGTAGCTCGGAAGGATTCGTGGTGCCGGGGCTGACGATGGCAGCTCGATCCGCATCGGTGAGGGCGGCGAATTGGTCGGTGATTTTGGCGATCTGATCGGCCAGGTCGGTCTGGCGTTGCTCGAGGTCGCGTTGTGTACGTGCGGCGTCCGCCTCGGCTACCGCAGCGGACGCCTGTGCTTGCCGGGCTTGTTCGAGCTGGTCTCGCGCTTCGTCGTCGATCTGTGTCGAGTCGGCGAGTGCAGCGGCTCGATCGGCGAGGATCCGGTCCAACAACACCATCTGATCGAGTAGTTGCTGTGGGCTGTCCGCGACCAGAACGGCCCGAGAGGGGACTGCGGTACACCTTTGTACGCGGCGTCGACAGCTGTGGCCAGTGCTCGACGGTTGGCAGATGCGGCCACTTCGGCTTCCCGAGCCGCCGCCGAGGTCTCGTGGGCGAATTGAACTGCGGTACTCAGTTCGCCGCGGCGACGATCGAGGGTGTCCTGCGCGGCGTACATGCTCTCGGTGAGAGTGAAGGCGGTCGCATTGAGTTCAGCGAGTTGTCGTACGGCTTCGGATGCGTTCACCGGGGGTGCAGCAGGGTCCGCCGAAGCTGGAGCATTTACCGAAAATGCCGCGGCAACAACGATGATCGAGGCGATCAGGGTAGCGCGGACACGCCGCGTCGGGCCTGAAAAAGAATGCACAGAAGAAATCCTCTGGGGTCGGTGTGGGTTCCCTGCGTCACCAGCGAAGGAAACGGAGCGCGGCGAGAGCCGCATGGGACTGTGTCCGGCCTCGCCGGTCACCATTGTCGGGTATCGGCAGTCGTAGACGGTTCCTCACGGTCGGCTGAGGCTCGCGTCGACGCTCGACGCCTGTGCCGTATGGGCGGCGAGTCGGCGTCGATTGACGCCGACTCACCGCACCTGCAAACTACTATCATTCATAGTAGATGGTGGGGTGGTATCCGCTGACCGGGAGAGGGATGACGACTGTGACGATGCGTGACTGGCCGGCGCGGCGTTGGGTGGCCGCGTTACTGGGCGCGACGGTGGCCGCGCTGGTCGTGGCGATCCCCACCGGGATCATCCACACTGCGTTCTACGTTCGAATGACCCCGGTGTTGTGGTGGAACTATCCGGTGTGGATTGCCACCGCAGTTCTCAGTGGCCTCATTCTTGCGACATACGTGAGCACTGGGCTGGCGTCGTCGGTTTCTTCCCGTGTAGGGGTCAGTGCGAATGCGTTGTCGTTGTTGGCAGTCGGATGTCCGATATGCAACAAACTGGTAGTGGTGGCGGTCGGGGTGAGCGGTGCTCTGGATCTATGGGCACCCGTGCAGCCCGTAATCGGAGTGATGTCGGTGGGGGTGATGGTGTGGGCTCTTCGACTGCGAATCCGCGGGGAACGCGCGTGCCCTACTTCTCGCGTAGGTCAGGAGTTCGGCAACTCCGCTGGCTTTGGCGGTGCAGGCGCAGCAAAATTGTAGGATTTCTCGCCACGTCCTATCCGCGGTCCGGCAGCAACAGACGACGAAGGCGACCGCTTCTCGATGCGCCATCTGCGGTGTTGGGCTGTGCCTGCGACACCGGCAGGCGGGCGTCGGCCAGCAATCCTGCCACCCCGGCGGCCACGCAGGCCGACGTCACCACTATCAATGCCGGATTCGTTCGCCCGGTCAAAGCGTCCCCGAACAGCACCGCGGCGATCGTACCGGGCAGAATCCCCACGACAGTGGCCGTCGTGTAGGGCAGCAGGCGCACCGCGGAGAGTCCGGAGCAGTAGTTGACCAGGGCGAACGGTGCCGGGGCAATGAGCCGTAAGGACCCGACGGCCAGCCACCCCCGCCGAGCCAACCGGGCATCGATGGACTTGACCGCAGGATTCGTCAGCCGCTCCTGCACCGCGGTGCGCCCGAGCGCGCGCACCAGCAGCAACGCCAGCACAGCGCTGACAGTTGTGGCGGCGATCGTGACGGCGACCCCGGTGGCGGGACCGAACAACAGTCCGGCGCTGAGGGTGAACACCGTGCGCGGTACCGGGGCAATCGTCAACACCGCCTGGGTCAGAAAGAACACCACCACGAACGACGGGCCCATCGACTCCGCCCACTCGCGCACCACAATGATCGACGGGCGGGGTACGAGGGCGGCAGCCACTGCCAGTATTGCCAGCGCTGCCACGGTGGCGAGGACTCGGCGATCGCGCAGAATCGCCGATACGGTTTCGGTCATGACGGTCTCTGCCTGCGCCGCCTCGCCGAGGTTTCCGACAAGCACGCGGGAGTGGACGGCGAGGAATGGCTTCGCACTGCCGGTGCTCAGGAGCGGACGAGCCGTGAGATCGCGTCGGTGGCCTCTTTGATCTTCGCGTCGGCTTGGGGACCGCCGGCGATGGCGGCGTCGACCACGCAGTGGCTGATGTGAGCTTCGAGCAGGCCCATGGCCACCGCCTGCAAGGCTTTGGTCATCGCCGAGACCTGGGTGAGGATGTCGATGCAGTACTTGTCTTCCTCGACCATGCGCTGCAGTCCTCGGGCCTGGCCTTCGATGCGCTTGAGGCGTTTGAGGTAGGCGTCCTTTTCGGTGATGTAGCCGTGCGCGGCGTGATCATGGCCGTCGGTCTCGGCGGGTGCCTGCGCGGCCGCGGGAGTGGCCATGGTGTCCTCCTGGAATCCGAGTGTCATGCCGAGCATCCTCGATTATGCCCGCCCGGGGTATGGCGCGAGAGGGTCGGTCCGTCGAGTCGTCGCTGGGCCGCCGCCGCAGCGCACATCACCGCGCAGCGGGCCACCGCTCGGGTCGCCGGGTGCCGGGTGATCTGCACCAAGGTCGTTGTCACGAAGGACATGGCCCTCTCCTTTCGTAGGCTGCATCGGGGTTGTAGCGGTGGGGTGGGGTGGCGCGCCTGCATGCCACGCCCACCCCAGCCTTTTGGGTGCTTGTTCTACCCGCGCGGTTATCCGGTGAGGGACTTGAACCGGCGCAACCGCAAGCTGTTGCTGACCACGAACACCGACGAGAACGCCATCGCTGCACCGGCCAGCATCGGATTGAGCAGCCCGGCCGCAGCCAAGGGGAGGGCGGCCACGTTGTAGGCGAACGCCCAGAACAAGTTGCCCTTGATGGTGCCCAACGTTCGGCGGGACAGGCGGATAGCATCCGCTGCTGCGCGCAGATCACCGCGCACCAACGTCAGATCGCTGGCTTCGATCGCAACGTCGGTACCGGTGCCCATCGCCAGACCGAGGTCGGCCTGCGCCAACGCGGCGGCGTCGTTCACGCCGTCGCCGACCATCGCCACTACCTTGCCCTGCTCCTGCAGCCTTTTGACGACGTCCACCTTGTCTGCGGGCAGCACCTCCGCGATCACTTCGTGGATGCCGACCTGGTCGGCGATGGCACGCGCGGCGGCTGCGTTGTCGCCGGTGAGCATGATCGGCGTCAAACCCAGGCCCCGCAGCTGCTCGATCGCCTCGGCGGAGGTGGGTTTGACCGCGTCGGCGACGACCAGTACTCCGCGAGCCCGACCGTCCCAACCGACTGCGACGGCGGTCTTGCCCTCGGATTCGGCTGCACGCATCGCACTTTCGAGTTCGTCCGGCAGCTGCTGCGCCCGGTCGGCGAGGAGGCGGGCCCGTCCGACGATCATTGCGTGGTCGTCGACTATGCCCTGCACCCCGAGGCCTTCGATATTTATAAACTGCTCCACCGGTGGCAGGGCTCCGACCTTCTCGCGGGCACCTTTGGCGATGGCCTGGGCGATGGGGTGCTCGGACGAATCTTCGAGTGCACCGGCCAGGCGCAGCACCTGCGCGGTGTCCTCGCCGTCGGCGGTGATCACGTCGAGCAGAGTCATCTTGCCGGTGGTGACGGTGCCGGTCTTGTCGAGTACCACGGTGTCGACACGGCGGGTCGATTCGAGCACTTCGGGACCCTTGATCAGGATGCCGAGCTGAGCGCCGCGGCCGGTGCCGACCATCAGCGCGGTCGGGGTGGCCAGGCCGAGGGCACACGGGCAGGCGATGATCAGGACGGCGACGGCTGCGGTGAACGCGGCCGCGATCCCACCGCCGGTGCCGATCCAGAAGCCGAGTGTCGCCGCGGCAAGGGCGATCACGATCGGGACGAAGACTCCGGAGATCTTGTCGGCCAGACGCTGAGCTTGGGCTTTACCGGTCTGAGCGTCTTCGACGAGTTTCGCCATCTGTGCGAGCTGGGTGTCCGAGCCGATGCGGGTCGCCCGGACCACGATTCGGCCACCGACGTTGACCGTCGCGCCGACGACCAGATCATCGGGTCCTACCTCGACGGGCACGGATTCGCCGGTCAACATCGAATTGTCGACCGCGGAAGAGCCGTCGGCGACCACGCCGTCGGTGGCGATCTTCTCCCCGGGGCGGACGACGAACTCGTCACCGACGATGAGTTGATCGGTGGGGATGCGCTGTTCGACACCCTCGCGCAGGACGGAGACTTCCTTGGCACCGAGCTCGAGCAGGGCACGCAGGGCGGCACCGGCGCGTCGCTTGGAGCGTGCTTCGAAGTAGCGGCCGGCGAGGATGAAGGTGGTGACTCCGGCTGCGGCCTCGAGGTAGATGTTGCCGGCCCCGTCGGAGCGGGAGATGGTCAGCTCGAACGGGTGTGTCATGCCGGCCGTTCCGGCGGTGCCCCAGAACAGGGCATACAACGACCACCCCAGTGCTGCGATGGTGCCCATCGAGATCAGGGTGTCCATCGTTGAGGTGGCGTGCCGCAGATTGGTGAAGGCGGCCTTGTGGAACGGCCATGCCCCCCACACCACCACGGGTGCGGCGAGGGTCAGGGAAAGCCACTGCCAGTTGGTGAACTGCAGTACCGGAACCATGGCCATCGCGATCACCGGCACGCTGAGCACCAGCGATATGAGCAGGCGTTGGCGCAGCGAGGCGGTGGGGTCGATCTCGGCTGGCCCGGCCGCGTCGGGGTCGGTGGAGGAGGCGGCGGGCGCGGGGACCGTGGCGGTGTAGCCGGCCTGCTCGACGGTGCCCACGAGATCCTCGGTCGAGACATCACCGACGTAGTCGACGCGTGCTTTTTCGGTGGCGTAGTTCACCGTCGCGGTGACACCGTCGAGCTTGTTGAGCTTTTTCTCGATCCGGTTCGCGCAGGAGGCGCAGGTCATACCACTGATGTCGAGTTCGACCCGGCCGTCGGCGGTGGGGTGGTGCGTGACGGGATTCATCGTCGCTCCTCTCGGGGTGTGGTGGTGTGTCAGTGTCCGTGCCCGGCGGGCATCGGCTCCGAGGCGGCGGGCACCGCGGCGTATCTGCTGTCGGTGACCATCAATCCTCCAGGTCTCTGATTGGCGACGGGCCCGCCCGCAGTGGACACCGCGGCGGCGTCGTGAGTCGAGGTGTCGTGTGTGTCGGGTGGTGCGGCACCTTCGGGGCCGAAGGCGTCCCCGGCTCCGAAGGCGAGCCCGAAGACCGCGGCTAGGGCGATGGTGAATCCGACGAACTTCGATGATGCGTTCATCGTGCGAATCTCCTGTCCGGGTCTGGTGTCGATCAGGAGGCGAGCTGGTAGCCGGCCTCGTCGACTGCGTGGGCGATGGCCGTCTGCTCGATCGGGGTGTCCGAGTCGATATCGACTCGGCCGCTCGCGAGGTCGACATTCACGGCGGTCACACCGGGGATGCCGCTGATCTCCTCTCGGACCGAGGAGACGCAGTGCCCGCAGGTCATTCCGGTGACGGTGACGGTGGTGTTCATCGATGCCCTTCTTTCTTCGATTCGGAATGTGATCGAGGTCGTCGCGACCCACTTACAGATTTACCATACCCCCCTACGGTATGCAACGAGATGTGCCGCACCGGTGCTACGGCATGACCCTGGGCACTGACCGGAACACCGCCCTCGGATGCGGGAGCGGCACCCAGAATCGAACGTCGCACCAGAGCCTGCATCGGCGGGCGTCCTCGACTCCGGCTACTACGAACGCGGATTACGCGCGCGCAGAGATGCCCACAATCTTCTCGATGATGTCGCTTCCGTCCTTGCCGACGTCGAATCTCGTGCGGACAGAGTGTTCTTTGGGTGATGATCATCGTCATCGCCATACTGGCCACGATCATGCTCTTCGTATACGAGCGTTCGGCCATCACACCAGTAGTCGGTGCGCAGGCAATCCATTCGGCGTTCTGTCCTGGCTGCGGTCGGCGTCGCTGCGTTGACCGTACTGGCGTTCGACCTCGGGATGGGTGGTTGGATGCTGCTGCTGTACTACACCGAGACCATGCCACCGGCCACCGATGCTGCGTTCTGGATGCTCATGCAAATCGGTATCGTCCTCGGGGTGGTCACGGGTTACCCCGTCGTCCGTCGCCTCCAACGTCACCGCAGTACCCCCGCCTGAGGTGTGGGTGGCCCGCATTCGTGTGAATGCGGGCCACCGGTCGGTGGATAGTCGTGAACGGTGCCGCGTCGATACCCTCGTGTTCGGCAATCATCGTCGAGGTCTCGGGTGTGGGCAATGCAGGCCACTTCTCGGCGTGCACTGCCGCTAGCCGGTGGCCGGTACCTCGCCGCTTTCGGTCACCGTGGTCTCGGTGGGGGGTGGGGTGAGCCGGTCGGATCGATCGAGCGCATAGAGAGCGGCCACAGATGCCGCCCCGACCAGGGTCAGTATCGCCCAGATCAGTGCACCCAGATGCGCGTCGCTGAGAAGCCCGAAGACGGCTCCTGTACCCAGGTTGCCGAGCAGGATGCCGACCCCGACGATGGTGTTGTAGAACCCGTAATGGGTGGCCACCAGCTTCCCGCCCGACAGGGTCACCACCGTGTCCATCTCGAACGGAAACACCGCGGCGGTGCCGACCGCCAACAGTGCAGCGGTGAACACCAGGGCACCGGCGGCGGCCCACCCGCCCAGCGCGGCCGGGCTCGGCAGCACGATCAGCGGGAGGAACGCCAGCGCCATGATTGCCATACCGACCACCACGCTTCGCCCCGAACCCCACCTGCGGGACAACCAGGACGTGATCCGGAACTGCCCGGCGATCGCGACCACGCCGGAGACCACGAACAACGAGGTCACCAGAGCGGTGTCGGACCTGCCGTTACCGACTACCACCGCAGCCTGCAGCGGCAGCGCAAGATAGATCTGGAACGAAAGCACGTAGGATCCGATCATCGCCAGCGCGAACAGCACGAAGGGTCGGTTGGCCATCACCACCCGCCAGTCCTCGAGTACCGATGTCGTGGCCCCGGTCGTCTCGGCCCGGTGCGCGGGGAGCGTCCAAATCTGCACGATCGTCAGAACAGCAAAAATCGCGGCCGCTGCCAGTGAGGTGACTCGGAAGTCGAGGGTGGTCAGAGCGAGACCGATCAACGGGCCCAGCAGAATCCCGGCCTGATAGAACACGTTGAACACCGCGAACGCCTCGACCCGCCGTGGCCCTGCGTCGGCGGCCAGATACGCCCGCACGGCCGGGTTGAACAGCGCACCGGCGAACCCGGTCGCGGCCGAGGCGAGCAGGATCGCCGGCAGCGATTCCACGGCCGCGAGCAGTACGAAACCGGCAACTCGCAGCAGGCAGCCGGCGACGATCAGGGGTTTGTATCCGAGGCGGTCGGCGAGGGTGCCGCCGAGCAGGAACATCCCTTGCTGGGAGAAGTTCCGCATCCCCAGCACCAGCCCGACCGCCCACGCCGCCAGGCCCAGGGAACCGGCCAGATACCCGGCCAGGTACGGCATCAGCATGTAGAAACCGACGTTGATGGAGAACTGGTTGACCATCAACACCTGGCTGGGCCGGTCGAAGCTACGGAACTTGGTCAGAAAAGTTTTCATCGAACGCTCTCGGTGGGATCGACGACGGTGGGATCGACGACGGTGGCGCACCGCGTCCACGACGTCACAGTCTCATCGGTGGGGTGGGCGATGGTCGTCGGCTCGGTCGGCGGGTCAACGTCGAGCAGGCCGTGCTCGGTGCAGTAGTCGTCGTTGTAGATGGTGTCGAAGTAGCGCTGCGGTCCGTCGGGGAAGACGGCCGCGACCCGGGTCTCCGGCGGGCTGGTGCGAGCGATCCAGCCGGCCGCGAGGGCGACGGCCCCGACGCTCCAGCCGCCGCTGGCGTGGTGCGTCGCCGCCAGGGTGCGGCACGACCACACCGCTTCGTGCGGGGCCACCCAGTGCACCTCGTCGAAGGCGGGATAGTCGATGTTGTCGGGATAGATGCTCGAACCCAACCCGCGCATGAGCCGAGTGCTGGCGGGTTGCCCGAAGATCGTCGATCCGATGGTGTCGACACCGACCAGTTTCAGGTCGGGGCAGAACTGCCGGAGCACCCGGGCCACCCCGGCGGAGTGCCCTCCGGTGCCCACCGAGCAAACCAAGGTGTCGACGCGTCCGAGCTGGGCGATGAGTTCGTGAGCGAGCGACTCGTACGCCTCGACATTGTCCGGGTTGGTGTACTGATCCGGGCACCACGACCCTGGATGTGTATCGAGGAGCTCACGGACCTTCTCACGCCGGGCCTGCTGCCAGCCGCCGTCGGGGTGCGGTGTGGTGACCAGTTCGACGCGGGCACCGTACGCGGCGAGCATCCGGTGCACGATCGGTTCCAGTCCCGGGTCGGCGACGAGGGTGACGGGGTGGTGATGGGTGATCCCGGCCAGGGCCAGACCCAGGCCGAGGGTTCCGCTGGTGGATTCGATGATCATCGCGCCGGGAGCGAGGTCGCCGCGGGCCTTGGCTTTTTCGACCATGTGCAGCGCGGGGCGGTCTTTCATCCCACCGGGATTGCTGCCTTCGAGTTTCGCCCAGAAGCCGCGGCCGGAGTCCGCGAACGGTTCACCGATCCACAGAACGGGCGTGTTGCCGACCATTGTGCCCGGTTCCGGGCAGTTCTTGGCGGTCGCCAACATGTGGCCGGCGGAGGACGGTGGCACGAGTGTGGAGCGAACAGCACTGTTCATGATGAGTAGTCCCTGTATGTGATCTGCGAGGAGCGCAGTAAGTGAGTGATGGGCAGCACGAACTGGGCCATGAGAGGAGAAGTCCTCGGATGGCCCGCGGGCTGCTGATCAGCACCTGTTGATACAGAGTTCGTTCAAGACGGTTCGGCCGTGCCGGATCGGAATGGGTAGATCCGGTGGGGCTCGCGAAATGCGCGGGGCAGACATCGCCACCAACACCACAGCGAAGGCCATCGCTGCGACCGCGGCGATGGTCGATGGGCGGGGCGGGTTGTCGGATCGGGGCATTGCGATGACGGTGTTCGTATCGTGCGCCATGTGGGGCGATCCGTCGTCGATGTGCGCGTGGTTGGGGGAGAGTTCCGCGGCGGCCTGAGACGAGGACGAAACGATGTGTACGCCGTCGCTGTGATGGTCCTGTTCCCAGGCGATGCCGCATTGAGCGATGGTGTGAGCCAACAAATACAGGACAGCGGCGACTGCGATAACCGTCCGCAGGCGCGGCGGGCCCAGCGCAGAGATTCTCACAACGCCTCGACGGTAGCAGCCGGAAACTGGGTTGGCCCAAACCCATTCAGGGTGCCCCTGATGTGCCGCCGCCGAATCGGGCGGTCACACCGCCCGCCCGCAGGCACCACATGTTTCTGGTCACGTCGAACACGGCCAGGACGATCGGGGCGGTGATCATGATGGCCGCCAGAGCAGATGCACCCGCATATGTCGGCGTGCTGCGGCGCGGTAGAAGCCAGTCTCCATCCCGGGGTCCAGCACGCATCTTGTGCGAGCCGAGGGTGGTCCGTGCACCGGTCGATGCCCGGCCACGAAGGGCACCGCGAAGGACAAAGGGCACAGCGAAGGTGCGCGGTCGATATCCCGGGGTATGCATCGACGTCGCAGAGGCGCGGTGTCGGCGGGGGAGCCGGTCCGGGCTCACCGCTGTTACTACTATCGTGCATAGTAGTAACCGAGGGTGGTCAGGTGGCGCTATGCCGTACATGAGAAAAGAGCCATGCAGGCATGCTCGATATCGAGTCCAGCGCAACAACAGTGAACCGTCACCGACGAACCCGACGTCGCCGTGTGTTCACCGCGATAGCAGGCAGGTCATCGTGTGCGGTATCTGCTGGTGTGCTGTTGTACGCGGGCTTTCCACCTCGGTCGCTGTGGTTCCTCGCGCCGTTGGGTGTCGGGGTTCTTGTTCTCGTCATCCGCGGCCGTTCCATCCGGGCGGCATTCTTCTATGGGTATCTGTCGGGGCTTGCGTTCTTTCTGCCTCTGCTGCCCTGGGTGGGTGTCTACGTCGGTGCCCCGCCGTGGCTGGCGCTCGCGGCGATCCAAGCGATAGCAGTGGCACTGTTCTGCGCTGCAGCGGCCGCAGTGTCCGGGTTGCGCTTCGAAGCGCTGTGGATCGCCGCGATCTGGACCGCCACCGAAGGTCTGCGCGCACGGATTCCGTTCGGGGGATTTCCGTGGGGGAAACTAGCTTTCGCCCAAGCAGACGGCCCTCTGCTCTCGCTTGCCGCGTTCGCCGGTGCGCCCGGTGTATCTTTTGCAGTCGCAGTGATCGGCGCGGCACTGGCCAGTGTGGTCCGCCAGGTACGCTCGCCGACGTCGCGATTCGCAGTCGGGTCGGTGGCCACTGTGGTGATCGTGCCGGCTCTGGCTTTCGCGCTCACTCCCGCTGACGATGCAGGCGCAGCGCGTGCGACGGTCGCCGTTGTTCAAGGCAACGTTCCGCGGTCGGGTCTGGACTTCAACTCGCAACGTCGAGCAGTTCTCGACAATCACATCGAGCGAACAATGCAGCTCGGGGACGACATCACCGCCGGCAGGGTGCCCGCTCCCGACCTGGTGATCTGGCCGGAGAATGCATCCGATATCGACCCACTGCGCAACGCCGACGCCACTGCCGGGATCGACGCTGCAGCGCGGTCGGTCGGGGTGCCGATTCTGGTCGGAGCTGTGCTCGGTAACGACGACGGCACCTCGATGAATACCTCGATCGTGTGGGATCCGGTACTCGGACCGGGGGAGCGACACGACAAACGCAAACTTGTTCCTTTCGGAGAGTATCTCCCGATGCGATCTGTGATGACGAGGTTGTCCTCCTACGCCTCGCAGGCCGGTAACTTCGTTCCCGGGTCGGGCGACGGTGTCGTCGATATCGCCGGAATTCCGACGGCCGTCGCCACGTGTTACGAGGTCGCGTTCGATGACCTGGTCACTGAGTCCGTGCGTGCGGGGGCGCAGCTGATCACGGTCCCCACCAACAATGCGACGTTCGGGCGCACCGATATGACCTACCAGCAGTTGGCGATGTCGCGGCTGCGGGCGGTCGAGCACAACAGGACTGTTCTCGTTGCGGCGACCAGTGGGGTCAGTGCCGTCATCGACCCACAGGGGAAGGTCGCAGATCGTTCGGGCTTGTTCGCTGCGCAGACGTTGGTCGCTGATGTTGCCCTGGAAACGAGATCGACGTGGGCGACAAAGCTGGGACCGCTTCCGGAGTACGCCGCGGTCGTTCTTGCTGTCGTGGGGTGTGCTCTCGCATGGAGAAGGCAGCGTTCGCCGGCCGATGGTCTCCGACCGTCGACGTCCGGTGCTACCGCGCTGTGAGGCACGAAACCACTGCGGGGGACATCGAACTACTAACCATGATAGTAATTACCCCACTCGTCGTGTATCTTTTCGTTATCGCGTCGTGATCCGTTCGATACATCAGTGAGGTGCGCACGTCGATGACTTCGCCTCGCTCCATTCGATTACCGAGGACTCTGCTGTGGCACAACACCGTATGACCCGCATGACCGACCGACGTCGACAGTTGATGGACTGTGACGTGCCGGGAGTGGCGGTGACGCCGAGAGGGCGGCATCGCGCTCGGGCGCGCGCCACCGAGCGCCGCGGCAGTGTCGCTGTCGGTATTGCGGTGGCAGCGGGCGCTCTGGTCACGGCGGGTGCCCAATATGCGAGTCCCGCCCAGGCGCAGGCAGTCCCCGTGCACGAAGCGACACCGATGCAGGACCCGGTGGCCGAATACTTGCCTCAGATCCTCGCCATACCGGAGATCTCCAATATCAACGATGCGATCGAGCAGTTGGCGAAGGGGCAACGAAGGGCAGAGGAGAGCGCTGCGCGTGATGCAGCGGCGCTGCGACCACTCGTCGTTCGTCCGGTCGCCGGGACCCTGACCTCGGATTTCGGTCCACGATGGGGGACTACGCACACCGGGCTCGACATCGCCAACGCTATCGGAACTCCCGTCTACGCGGCAGCCGACGCTACCGTGCTCGACTCCGGTCCTGCAGACGGATTCGGCCTCTGGGTACGTCTTCAACATGACGATGGAACGACAACGGTCTACGGGCACATCGATCAAACCTTGGTGACCGTGGGGCAACGAGTACAAGCCGGTGAGCAGATCGCCACCGTCGGCAATCGTGGCCAATCGACCGGGCCTCACCTGCATTTCGAGGTCGTCGACGCGGCGGGGAGCAAGGTCGATCCTCAGGAGTGGCTCGCCTCTCGGGGTGTCGCGCTGTCCGACGCGGCTGTTCGGTCGTAGGCCCCCGTTTCACCTCTCGGGCTCGCAGTAGGTACGGCGAACTTACCGGAATGCGGGCGATCGTACTGCGCGCCCGCTGAACATGTCGAGGCACCGAGGGTTCAGGTCTGATGGTGAAAACGAGACCGCAGAGACGCATCCGAAGTCAGTGCAACAGTGCGGAATTCGTTCCCATCGGCGGGCCGTGCGGTCGAGGCTCGACTACGAGTCACGATCCGAACCGGTGATGGTGGCTCCGCGTTCCGCGAGCCAAAGTCTGGGGTCGACCTTGTTGCCGGCGGGTGTGTCGACCTCGAAGTGCAGATGTGGACCGGTGGAGATACCCCGGTTTCCTACCGTCGCAATTTCTTCACCAGCAGTGACGCGTTGACCTACGGTCACGAGGTTGTCGTTGTTGTGCCCGTAGGTCGTTACGGTGCCGTCATCGTGGCGTATACGCACCCAGAGTCCGAAGCCCTGGGCCGGTCCCGCGCTGATCACCTCGCCGTCCGCAACGGCGACGATCGGTGTACCGGTGGAGTTGGCGATGTCGATTCCTTGATGGGCGCGGCCGTCGCCGAAGGTCGAGGTCAACGTTCCTGTTGTCGGCGCACGATACTTTCCGTTGCTCGACCCTGTTGTGCCGGTAGGGGATTGCGGGGCGGCCGACGAATGATCGCCCGCCTCGGGTGTCGTGGTTTCGGGTGTCGTTGTTTCAGATGACGTGCCGGGTGCCGACGTTTCAGGCACAGTGGCGTCGGGTTCGAGCGCGGGCAGTTCGGGCGTCGCCGAGTCGGCCGACTCGGCGGCCGACTCGGGGTCCTGAGTGTCCTGGGTGCCTTGGGCGGTCGGTTGTTCGGTCGAGGGCTCGGCGTTCGACCTGCCGGGTGGGACCGCCGCATGTCCGCGCGACGAGGTGTGCGGGGTGGCCGGATCGTGGGGAGTCTCGGCGGCCGCGAGTGTGGATGCAAGTGTGGCGACGTCCATCGACGACACCAGTCGGGGGAGAACTGTGGGGTCGATGTCGTCGATCGGCGCGAGACAGGGGATCAGTCGCGAAAGGGCTCCCGTTGGTCCGTCAGCTGTATCGGTGGCTCCGATCGTGCCCACGAGGCAGGAGACGATGCGGCTCTGTGGGCCGGCCAGGTCGTCGAGAGCACCGTTGGCGCGAATCTCGCGTAGTGCGCCGACGACGAGATCGAGGACCTCCTGTTGGACGTGCGGGTCCGATTGGGCCTGCGCGGGGAAGGCAGGCGGCGGCGCAGCCGGATCGGCGTCCGGGGCTGCAGACGCCGTGGGTGCCAGCGCGAGGATGCCTCCCACGAACGCGGTACCGACGAGGATGCGAGTACCCCACCGAGTTCGGTGCGCCATGTACGAGGACGAGGGCAGAGGTCTCATGTCGGTGGTCCTCCTGGACGGCAACTGCATACCTGGCAGTAATTCAGGTCGCCTTCGAGTCAAGGCGACACGCCGCATCACTATTACACCCTTTCCGCACAAGCACCATCAGTCACAGTGAATTACATCGGTAACATTCGCACCCTGCGACCCATTTCGATCGTCGGGTTGTTTCTCGGGAGCCGAAGTTCATGTACGTAATATCTTCTGCGCCAGAAGGACTCGGCGTCGCTGGACGGCCTTCATCGTGCGCCTCGATGGGGACGGTCGTCTTCGGCGAACGGCCGGAGAGCTGTGTGCTGGCACTGTGAGGCCCGAGGGTGAAGGGGCCGCGAAAGCGTTGACGGCGTGCAGGATCCACGTTGCTACTATCGAAGATAGTAGATCGTGTAGTATGACGCTGACAGACCGGAAGACATCGTCGAGGTGAACGAGACAGAGGTGCAGGGTGCAGCGGGTGACGACACGCTGGTCCCTACTTGCGATCATCGTCATCGTGACAGTTGTTGGAGCGCTGGCATTGTGGTCTCGAGATCCCTCGACCCAGTCGGTGGGGTCCGCAGGATCGGCACCTCACGTCGAGGACGAGGATCTCCCGTCGGCAGTGATCGCTACCCGTGCTGCCCTCGAGCCGTGCCCGACCTCGTCGCCGGTTCCGTCCCCCGTAACTGGCGAGCTCGTCGGTACGTCCGCACGATGCTTGGGAACGTCGGACTTATCCGATCTGGGGACCTCCCTGGCTGGGCAACCCACATTGCTCAATGTCTGGGCGTCGTGGTGCGGTCCGTGTAGACAGGAGATTCCGGTTCTGGCCCAGTACGCCGCAGAACCGGATGCGGTTCGGGTCGTCGGTCTCAACGTCCAAGACGATGCCGATGCGGCATTGAGCCTGCTCACCGAGCTGGGAGTGCACTATCCCTCGTTCGATCAGGCCGACGCGGCGTTGCAGACACTTGACGCGCCCCCTGTCCTGCCCCTGAGTTTCTTGGTCCAGAGCGATGGAACGATCGAGCGCATCACCTCGACGCCGGTGTTCTACGACCCGAGTCAGGTGCGGGAGGCGGTAACAGCGCTTGTGCGCTGATCTCAGCACGAGCACGAGCACGAGCACCAGCACCAGCAACGCGGCGAGGATCGAACGCCCGCCGGCGGACGGACTTCTACAGAATTGGGAGATGTGTATGACCAGGCAGCGGGCAGGTGCGTTCTCGCTCACGCGCCGCAACTTTCTCGCGCTGAGCGCGGCCGGAACGAGTGCCGTCGTGTTGGCGGCATGCGGCAATGGCTCGTCCGCAGCGACAGTTGTCGGACCGGACTCCGATGTGGTGGGACAGGCCGAGGACGCGCGGCGCTCGGCCGTCGGCAGACAAGTCGATATTTCCTTGAGAGCTCAGTCGAGCACGATCGACCTCGGCGGAGTGCAGGTACAGACCTGGACTTTCGGCGACAGACTCCCCGGTGCCGAGATTCGCCTGAGCCGAGGTGATGTGTTGCGCGCACAGCTCGACAACCGCCTCGAGCAGGAGACGACGATCCATTGGCACGGAATCGCCTTGCGCAACGACATGGACGGAGTGCCGGGCCTGACTCAGCCGGCTGTGGCTTCCGGTGACTCGTTCGGCTACGACTTCACCGTGCCCGACGCGGGCACGTACTTCTTTCACCCTCACGTCGGTACCCAACTCGACAGAGGACTGTATGCACCGCTGATCGTCGAGGACCCCGCCGACGGCTCGGACTACGACCTCGAAGCCGTCCTGGTCCTGGACGACTGGCTCGACGGGGTAGCCGGCGACCCCGATCGAGAACTCGAACGGCTGCGCAGCGAGGGCATGTCGATGGGCGGCATGTCGATGAGCGCGCCCACCGCCCAGTCGCCTCTCGGTGGCGACACCGGCGACGTGAGCTACCCGTACTACCTGATCAACGGCAAGATCGCCGCCGACCCCATCGTGCTCGGCGGACGGCCGGGCCAGCGGCTGCGCCTGCGCATCATCAACGCAGCTGCCGACACGGCCTTCCGTTTCGCAGTGGGGGGGCATCCTCTCACTGTTACTCACAGCGACGGATTTCCGGTTCAGCCCGAGCAGGCGCAATGCTTGTTGATAGGGATGGGAGAGCGTTACGACGCAATCATCACCTTGCAGGACGGGGCGTTTCCGATTGTCGCCGCCGCGGAAGGTAAGGACGGGAGCGGGTTCGCTGTGTTGCGTACCGGGCCAGGCGCCGCGCCGCAGTCCTCAGTCCGGCCTGCCGAACTCTCTGCAGCCCCGGTGATGGCTGATCAACTGATGTCGCTCGATACGGTCCGCTTGTCCGCACGCGAGCCGGATCGCACGTACGACATCGCTCTCGGGATGGAGATGGGCGGGTACACCTGGACGCTCAACGGTGAGACGTACGAGCAGCACACCCCCCTCGACGTTCGCGAAGGCGAAAGAGTACGACTTCGCTTCGTCAACGCCACCACGATGTTTCATCCCATGCATCTGCACGGACACACCTTCGAGGTTGTCAACGGTGCCGGATCAGGCCCCCGGAAGGACACCTCGCTGGTCTTGCCGAACCAAACTGTCGAAGTCGACTTCGACACCGACAATCCCGGCCAGTGGCTTCTGCACTGCCACAACCTCTATCACGGGGAAGCGGGAATGATGACATCGGTGTCCTACCTGGCGTGAGCCTACGGCCGCATTCGTATTCGAGGCATGCAAACCTCTCGGACCAGGGTGCTCGCTACCGAAGGATCACGTAGCTGGCTCGTTCGACGGGATAGAGTGAACACGCGCCTAGGAGGCACTCATGCAGGGTTTGGGAGAGCTCGAAGCTCTGGTGATGGACGTGGTGTGGAATACCAGCGCCGCAGTCCGGGTTCGTGATGTCATCGATCAACTCGAGGACGGTCGAGAACCGGCGTACACCACGATTCAGACGGTGCTCGACAATTTGCACCGTAAAGGCTGGGTACACCGACAACGCAACGGACGGGCATATTGGTACGAAGCCACCCGAAGCAGGGAAGAAGCCGCCTCCGACGCCTTGCGAATACTTCTCGAATCGACCGGCGACCCGACGAGCGTGCTGCTGCACTTCGCCCGCGGCGCTTCCGATGACGAATCGAAGGTGCTCACCCGCGGTCTGAAAGAGCGTCAGAGGTGACTGCCGTACTCCTGTGGGCCCTCGGTGGGCTGTTGGTTGCGGCTGCCGCGCCATTGCTGATGAGGTCGATGATCGACAGAGGTATCGATGCGCACGTCACGCTCTTGACGTGGTCGGCGCTCGTTGTGGGCACCTTGGTCAGCATTGCGGTACCGGTCGTGCTCAGTGCGATCCCCAGTCATGGGGGCGTGACGACCCTGGTCGACATCGCACACCAATGCTGGCTCGCCCTTCAGGGCGACATACCTGCCCGCGTCGAGGCCATCGTCGGGGTTGTCGGGATTGCGATGTTGGGCTGCGGCGCAGTCCGCTGGATCGTCCACCTGAGGCGCGCAGTGTGTGAGCGACGGCGAGTGTACGAGCGGCACATCGATCTGCTGCGCATCATCGCTGGAGGCGTCGGGTTTTCCGGTTCGAATCAACCCGCGTCGACCTTGTGGCTTCCGTTGGACAGTCCTCTCGCGTACAGCGTCGCGGGACGACCGGCGATGGTCGTGGCCAGCGAGGGGCTGCGTACGCAGTTGACGCCTGCTGAAGTCGAGGCGGTCCTCGCACACGAACGTGCACACATCGATGGCCGGCATCATCTGCTCGTAGGCATTGCCGAGTCGGTGGCCTATGCGTTTCCGTGGCTACCGATCATGCGAGCGTCACCTTCGCTCGTGCGCGCTCTGGTCGAACTCGACGCGGACGCCCGCGCAGCCCGCTCGCACGGACGAGACCCCGTGCGGCGCGCTCTGACTTCGCTGCGCCCGCACCCTGTTCCTCTGCCCGCCCTCGGTATGGTTTCCGATGCCACCGTTGTGCGGCTCGATCGTCTCGCCGTGGACCGAGTGATCCCGCATGCTCCCCTCCGGTGGGCGCGGGCGTTCGTAGCGTGCACCGCCGTTGCCCTGCCTGCGTTACCAGTAGTGGCCCTGCTGGGGGCCATGACGTTGGCATCCTGCGCGGTGGGATGAAATGCCCCGCGCGGCACTACAGATCACGGGAGCGAGTCCGCAATACTCGCCCCTCGGCTTTCGGGTGCGGGAAGCGATCATCATGAGACCGACGAGCGCGAGGACCATCGCCATCGGATAGCCGACCGCGAGATCCTGCCATCCGGCGCTCGGAAGAAACCGAAGCTGCCCGAGATGAATTACGACGTGGGTCGCACCGATCACGACACCCGCCATCAGGACCACCCAACCCCGACCTTGACGGCGGCGCTCACGCTTGTACGCCTCGGTGTAGGGGCCGCCCGCGTCTTCCGACGACCGGCCGTCTCGTTCTTCGCCTGACATCGCGCGCTGCCAGCACGTCCATACGTTGTCGATCGTGAGCGAGTCGGCCGACGGAGCCGAACCACCGCCGAGGAGAAGGCAACCTGGGGCGAGGGCACGCCTGCGCTGGTAGCACTGAGCGGGACAGCATGCGCGAGAGGTTCTGATTCGGCGGTACGGGGAGGGGGCCCGTTCGACTCCGTTGCGCCCGGTGGCAAACCGATATCGACTACTTCCCGGCAGCAGCGGGAACCATCGGCGAATTGTCCGGTCCCGACCTGGTGAACCCTGACCAAGACGATCTCGGCATTCGATTTCATCGGACACGTTCTGGTGCTCGACCTTCGGGGGCGGTGGTGCGGAACGTGCGTGATCATTCTCCGATGGTTCGTCCGGTGTTTCGCCACGCGAGCATGCCGCCTTGTAGTTCGACGACATCGGTGTAGCCGAGAGAGGCCAGTTCTTTCGCAGCGGTGGCGCTCATTGTCCCGGTACGGCAGTAGATCGCCAGCGGCGTGGTCCGGTCGGGCGGCAACGTCGCGGCCTGTTGTCGGATCTGGTCGAAGGGAAGGCTCGAGTCGGTTCCCGGGAGCTGGCCCTCGTCGGGGGTATGGACGTTGATCGTGACTCGGGCGGGATCGGCGATTGCGGCGGCGAAGTCAGCGGGATCGAGCAGTTCCGCCCGTGTAGCAACGGGCATCGACGCGGTGGGCTCAGAGACCTCGCCGCCGGTACATCCAGCGAGTGCAAGGACGAGGACAGTCAGTATCGATGCCGGACTACGGAGCGTCGATCGGGACACCGAATGCGGTGCCATCGCATCGAGGTGATCACCGAAAGGCACACGCATAAAAATACGTTCGGTGATCACGAGAGCACCTGCGACGCTGCGAGGACGCCGATGAGGACCGCGCAGCAGATGAGCGAGACAGTGAGTCGGCCTCGACGAGTGTGCGCGTCCACTCGAAACAGAAACAGGCCTTGCCGGACCAATGTGTATGCGGCAATACTCCCCAGGAAGACCAGCCCTCCGACGGGAAGGTCGACCTGAAGTACCGCGGCGAGCGCAACTCCCGCGATCAACAGGGCTGCAGCGGCCTCGTAGAGCTGAACCGGAATCCTCCTCGTCGCCAGGGTGCGATCGGACGAAAACAGGCCCCACCGAGATCGAGTCGGACGCCCCGAACAGCAGCCCGCCAAGAAGCATCCCGGACGACCGATCGCCATGCCGAGAAACAATCCCGGGGTGGTTGCATCCAGGACTGCGCCGACGTCCATACCCCCGAGTGCTCCGCCGATGACCAAGGTGCCGAGCGAAACGAGGAGGAAGCCTTGTATGCACGCTCCTGCGCGGATGAAAGTAGATATCGGTCGACGGTGCAAGATCAAGTACCAAACCTTGGCACCGATATATCCCAAAACGCAACTCAGAGCTGAAATTGCAACAGCAGCAGCAACATTGGCATCCATGCGTGAGAGCAGGAATCCCTGAACAATCAATGCAACCACCGCTCCCGCGGCTACCAACGCCGGCCAACTCCACACCCGCACAGCGGGACCGTATGTCAGTAGCGCAGTGCGCGCGGTGAGCACAGAGTTCTGCTGCCGTTCGCTACTGTCTGCGCCCCCGTCGATGCGTCGCGCACTCACCTCCCACTCCCCGCTGGCAATGCCCTGAATACGGGTGGTCGCGGCGAACCGGCCTCCAGCGGCAGGACGTGATTTCACGACCAGAGTCCGATCGAAACCGACCTTCTCGGTCGATGCATGGCCCTCGACTTCCACCCGCGATCCAGTGAAGCGAATCGCCACGTCGTGGCTGGGCTCGGCATCGGCCCCGCCGACACCCCAGTACGTCACCGCAAGCCCCAGCGGCTCGACCTGGGAAATCTCATCGGTACAACTGGTGGCTGGTGAGCGCTTGGGTGCGTAACTCTGCGGTGCGGGCGCAACAGCTTCAGGCGTGCGGGCACGTGGGCGCTCCGGCGGCGCTGCAGTATCGATCGTCGGTTCTGCGGCCTGGGCCGACGCTCGCGGTGGGGTAGTGGAGTCCGGCGCGAAAGCCCGGGCGACAGTGGGATGGAGTGCACCGCTGCCGGGCGAGTGGCCCCTGCTTCGAAGATAATCGGCGGCGGCGACGCTGACCGCAGAATGTGGGGCCACCGCTGAGAGGGGATGCCTTGGCTGGGGCTCAGTACGTATGGCACCGGGGTGGGGAGCCGGTGGGCCGCCCCCGGATCGTGTCGCCGTGGTTCGTCGTTTGTGCGCTTTCGATCGCGACTTGCTGGATTTCTTTCCCACAGGTTGCCTCCATCATCGCCTGTCCGGGCGACGGCGTCTCGACAGCAGTCAACTACTATGCTCGATAGTAGCTGAACTACTAAGCGTTATAGTAGGAGCTGCGGGATGACCACACTCCGCAGGTCAGCAGGTGGCTGGTGCGAGAGTGAGGAGCAGCAATGATGAATATGGGCACCATGAGTGGCGGATGGACGATGATGGCAGGAATGGCCGCGTTCTGGCTGGTCGTGATCGCTCTGTTGATCTGGGGTGCGGTTCGGCTGATGTCCGCTCGCCCGCAATCGGGGGAGGACGCGCAGGAAATCCTCGATCGTAGATTCGCGGCCGGGGAGATAGATCGAGATTTCTATCGCGCAGCGGTCGCAGAATTGGCGACCGCTGCGCTGCGCAAGCGTGCCGACACTCGGTAAAGAGCAACTGCGGTGTGACGGGCAGGCATTTTCACCGCATGTGACCGAGTTTGCGGACTGGATATGTCGGTGCGCGCCGGCTGGCCGGTAGGGCAGGGCTCGCCCGGGGCCGGTGAGCGGCAACTGTCGGCGCGTTCGAAGGCGCACCGAAACGATCAGATCGAAAGTGGAACCGAACGTGAGTGATACACCCATCTACGACTTACTCAACGCTACATCGGCGGCGCCGCAGCCCCATGGTGAACGAGACAGTATCGCTCCACCGTCCGATCTGCGGCGTCAGCGATCGACCGAACGAGCAGTTCCGCGATCTTCGAGAGTCGACACGCGGGCTCGCCATGCGCGCCGTGACACGGCGTAATTCGCCCTGCCCTGCCTCCAGTCGGTGAGAAGACTCGTAACGGAAATCGCAGCGAACGCCGATGATCCACGCGCGTGTGCAGGTACGCCCGTCGCTGTAAGGCTCAGCTGTGCCGCGGATGCATGCGCCCCTTGACCGAATCGGTATCGACATCCATGCCCGTCCGTGAGCATGACAGCGACCGCGGGTGCACCTGGTGGCCAGCCGACTGGCGCTCACGCGTTGACAACACCCTGACGGTTCTTCCCAATGGGATCAGGAAGGGGTATGGTTCGACTTGATCAACATATACCCCTATGGGGTATATGTTGTCCGAGATGTCGAAAGCTACGCATGATCATCACGCACTGTCAGTTACGCCGGTATTGATGTACGGCCACTGTGAGCCGTCGGTCCGCAACGACGTCAACGCCGTGATCGGAATGGACACTGTCGCGTTATCGGCGGCGGCAGGGACATTCACGGTCACCAGTGCAGCCGCGCTCGTCCAGGCGCAGATCATTGTCGCCCTCGACGCCGAATACACAGCCGAACCAGAACCCACGAGTTCATGGGATGAATGGATATCGAACTCGATGGATGAGAGGACTGCACGATGAACGATCACACACACTCCGACGTCGACTCCGCGCGGACGGATCCGCCGAACAGACTGCAGCACAGCGGGCATGAAGAAGGACCCGAAATGCACACGGACGGGGCAGAGAAGGCGACTCCGCAGTCGGACCACGACACCGGCGGGCACAACGCAGAGCACGGCGGGCACACCGGTCACGGTGATCACGTCGGTATGTTTCGTCGCCTGTTCTGGGTCATGCTGGTCCTTGCCGTTCCGGTGATCGTTGCCTCGAACATGTTCGCGATGCTCCTCGGCTACTCATTGCCCGACGCAGCGTGGATTGCCTGGGTCTCTCCGGTGTTCGGAACGGTGATGTACGCCTGGGGCGGATCTCCCTTCCTCTCCGGAGCAGTCAGCGAAATCCGTTCCCGTGCACCGGGAATGATGCTGCTCATCGCCCTGGCGATTACCGTCGCATTCATTGCGTCGATGGGAGCGAGCCTCGGCCTGCTCGATCATCAGCTCGACTTCTGGTGGGAACTGGCCCTGCTGATCGTGATCATGCTGCTCGGGCACTGGATCGAAATGCGATCCCTCGCGCAGACCACCTCCGCTCTGGACTCGTTGGCGGCGTTGCTCCCGGATGTCGCCGAACGCGTCGAGGGCGACGATGTGGTGCCGGTGCCCCCGTCCGAGCTGCAGCTCGGTGATGTCGTTGTCGTCCGCCCCGGCGGCCGCGTACCGGCGGACGGCACCATCGTCTCCGGATCGGCGAGCATGGACGAATCGATGATCACCGGGGAATCACGCACCGTCCGCCGCAGCGACGGCGATCAAGTCGTCGCCGGCACTGTCGCCACCGACTCAGGTCTGCGCGTCCAGGTCACTGCAGTAGGGGAGGACACCGCCCTCGCCGGCATCGGCCGCTTGGTCGCCGACGCCCAGAACTCGACCTCGCGCGCTCAGCGCATCGCGGACACCGCCGCTGGCTGGCTGTTCTGGTTCGCTCTCGGTGCCGCGATCATCACCGCTGCGGTGTGGACTCTGGTCGGGATGCCCGACGACGCCGTCATCCGCACCATCACCGTGCTGGTCATCGCCTGCCCGCACGCACTCGGACTGGCGATTCCGCTGGTGGTCTCCATCGCCACCGAACGCGCCGCCCGCGGCGGTGTTCTGGTCAAGGACCGGCTCGCACTCGAAACCATGCGCACGGTGGACACCGTGCTGTTCGACAAGACCGGGACCCTCACCAAGGGTGAACCCACCGTCACCGCAGTCGAGGTGACCGGCGGGCGCACCGCCGACAACGTTCTCGCGCTGGCCGCTGCCGCAGAAGCAGATTCCGAACATCCACTCGCCCGTGCCATCGTCGAGGCCGCACGCGCGCGGAACCTGACGGTCCCGGCTGCAGCCGGCTTTCAGTCGTCCCCCGCCGTCGGGGTCGCAGCCGACGTCGACGGCGTCCGGATCCAGGTCGGCGGGCCGGCACTGCTCGAGCAGGAACACGGATCCGAACTCGCTGTCGCCGACCGGTGGCGCGGGGACGGGGCGATCATCCTGCACGTCCTCGCCGACGGGGCCGTGATCGGTGCCCTCGCGCTCGCCGATGAGATCCGGTCCGAGTCACGCACTGCGGTAGACGCGCTGCACGCGCGAGGAATCGCGGTCGTGATGATCACCGGTGATGCCGACGCCGTCGCGAAGTCCGTCGCCACCGAGCTCGGTGTGGACCGCTACTTCGCCGGGGTGAAACCGGAAGACAAGTCGCACAACGTCGCTGAACTCCAGAGCGAAGGCCGTACGGTGGCGATGGTCGGCGACGGAGTCAACGACGCCCCGGCTCTGGCGCAGGCCGATGTCGGTATCGCGATCGGGGCCGGCACCGACGTCGCAATCGCATCGGCCGGAGTGATCCTCGCCAGCGACGACCCGAGGTCGGTGTTGTCGGTGATCGAACTCTCGCGCGCCTCGTACCGAAAGATGAAGCAAAACCTCTGGTGGGCAGCGGGATACAACCTCATCTCGGTTCCGCTCGCGGCAGGAGTGCTCGCGCCGGTCGGGTTCGTGCTGCCGATGTCGATCGGCGCGATCCTGATGTCGCTGTCGACGATCATCGTCGCTGCGAACGCACAATTACTGCGTCGACTCGACCTCACACCCGACACCATCACCGGAGCGGTGAACGAGGGGAGTTCCAACCCTCCGTCGCAGCGCACACCGTCACTGTGAGAGCTGATCTCGTACCGGGAACGCAGCCCTGACAATTGTGGAACGTTGATGGCCGCACCTTCTCCGCCGGAGAGGATGCGGCCATCGTTGTCTATAGCGGGCCGGGTCAGCCGAGCAGCCGCTGCATGGTGTCGATTTCCTGCTGCTGGGTGGCGACGATGGTGCGGGCCATCTCCAGGGCGTCAGGATTGGAACCGTCTGCGATTTCGGTGTTGGCCATCTCGATGGCGCCGGTGTGGTGGGCGATCATCATCGTCAACCACTGGCGGTCGAATTCCGGTCCCGACGCTGCCATCAACGCGTCCATGTCCTGAGCGGTCATCATGCCGCTGCCGGAGCTGTGGTCCATCCCGCCCATGTCACCCATGTCACCCATGTCACCCCTGTCCATGTCGGGCATGGGCTGGCCCCACTCGGTGAGCCAGGTGGTCATCTGGTCCATCTCGGGCTGTTGCGCGGCGGCGATCGCCGATGCCAGCGACAGCACCTCCGGGTTGTCGGTGCGGCCGTTCGCCATGTCGGCCATCTCGACTGCTTGGGCGTGATGCGGGTACATCATCTGCGCGAACATCACGTCGGCATCGTTGAACTCTGCGGACGCGCTTGCTTGGGCCGAGGACATCGGTGCCGAGGACATCGATCCCATCGCATGGCCGTCCATCGACGAATCGGCCGCGTTGTCGCTACAGCCGACGACGAGGAACGCGCTCGCGGCGGCAGCAGCGATCGAGGCAATGACTTTGGTACGCATGAGGAAACTCCTTGCAAGAGTGGGTAGTGCAGAGAATTGGATGTCGTTCGATCCGCCGACAGACACGCGTCTGCCGGGCTCCCTGTCACACTCGCAAGGTCACCGATCTGTCCAACTCCCATAACGTCCACGGCGGCGCACGCTCAAGCGTGGAGTCGGCCCGTCCAATGATCCGGTTCACCGATGTCGGCGCCAGGTCGAGGGCTGCGCTCATCGCCGGGACCGTCAGCGCGGGCCACGACACCGTCGTGCCGACGCAGGGATGCATCATCTGGTGCCCCGACGGGCAGTCATGTTCCCCGGTCATCACCGGAACCGTGGCGTCCGTGTGGGACGGTGCTGCGAACGAGGCATGGCCGCCGCTCATCGATGTGGACATCGAGCCGGTCACGGGCATCGACATCGGTGTCACCGAATGCATCAACAGGACACCGAACACCGTCAGTGCAATCAGTAAAGCTGCCGTCGGAGCTGTGCCCCGTCGACCGTGCCGATTCACTGAGTGCATGCGGCCGATGATACCAACATATACCCCCTGGGGGTACGCCTGTCTCGTCGCGTTCGGTCGTCGAAGCATTTCGTCATGTCTTCGAGGTGTCGAGTCCGAGATCTGTTGCGCGGTTGTAGTCGTCGTCGATGAGCACCACGCTGCGATGTTCCCGGTCGAGTAGTGAGGCCGCGATCGAGGCGCGATAGCCGGAGGCGCAGTGCACCCACACTTTGCCGTCGGGAACTTCTGCGAGTCGGTGCGGCAGTTCGTGGAGGGGAATGTTGATCGCACCGGGGATGTGGCCGTCCGCGTATTCGGACTGTTGACGGGTGTCGAGCACTGCAATGTCCGAGTCCTCTGCGGCGAGTCCGGCGAAGTCGGACACTTCGTAGGACCGTACGCGCCCGTCGCTGGCGAGCGAATGAATCTCTCCGACAGCGGAGCCGGAGGGGTGGTCGATGCCGATACGTGCCAACTCCCTTGTGGCCTCGTCGATTTGATCGGATGTGTCGCCGATCAAGGTCAGCGGCGCACCCCACTGGTAGAGCCAGCCGAGGTAGGTGACGAATGTCGTCGACAGCTCGAAGCCGAGGGAACCGTCGAGATGTCCGGCAGCGAAGGCGGTGCGTGCGCGGAGGTCGACGACCCATTGTCCGTCGTCGATGCGGCGGCGTAGTTCGTCGGGGTCGACGGGTTCTGGGGTGGACAGGTCGATCGGTGCGGGGCCTTCGGTGTTGATGACGCCCATGTGGGCGTAGTACGCGGGGTAGGCCGACAGTCCTGCGATCAACTCGTCGACGTAGGTTTGTTCGTCCTGGGTCAGCGCGGGATTGGACTGTTGCTGTTCACCGATGGTCGACGAGTCGCCGCTGGTGGGGGTCGCGGAGCAGAAGCTACCGAATCCGTGGGTGGGGTAGACCTCGACGTCGGCGGGGAGTTCGGCGGCGATTCGACGGACCGAGTGGAACTGGGCATGGGTGAGCTCGTCGGTGTGTTCGGAGCCGAGTAGGTCGGTGCGGCCGGTGGATCCGTAGAGCATCGAGCCGCCGGTGAAGATCGCGATCGGTTCGTCTCCGAGTTGCAGTACGTAGCTGACGTGATGATGTGTATGGCCGGGTGTGCATGACCTGAAACGTCGCCGATCCCGCGTCGACGACATCGCCGTCCCCCACTGCCCGTCGCTCGAATTCGACCGGGTCACCCTCGGGCACAACGTATTCGGCTCCGGTGGCGCGTGCGAGTTCGAGGCCGCCGGTGACGTAGTCGTTGTGGATGTGGGTTTCGAGTACGTGGGTGATGGTGGCGTTCTTCTCCGCTGCCAATGCCAGGACGCGGTCGATGTCACGTTGGGGATCGATCACAACGGCGATGCCGTCGTGGCTGACCAGGTAACTGCGGTCGCCCAGGCTCGAGGTTTCGATGATGGCGATATCTGGATCGGTCGTGCTCATGGGGTACTCCTACGGTGTTGTCGGGTCGGCCTCGTTTCTGACGTGAAATGTGTCGTTCAGGCCAGTGCGAGGAAGAGTTTTTCCAGTTCCGCTTCGGTCATGGGTTCTTTGTTGTCGGCGGTCTCGCCGGTCATGCATTCGCGGAGGCCGGTGGCGACGATCTTGAAGCCGGCTTTGTCGAGGGCGCGGGACACTGCGGCGAGTTAGGTGACGACGTCTTTGCAGTCGCGTCCGTTCTCGATCATGCCGATCACTCCGGCGAGCTGGCCGTGTGCGCGGCGCAGACGGTTGAGTACCAATGCGATGCTGTCTTCGTCGCCGACCATTGCGATCTCCTGATGGTGTGAGGGTGGTAGTCGTTCCAGATTACCCCTGGGGGCATCGGGTCGGTGTGTGCGTCCGGTCATGAAAGAAAGAGTGTGTCGACAAGTACGTAGCCTGCGACGGCGAACACCAGGTAGGCGAACCACGTGCGCAGCTTGTCGGTGTCGATGCGTGTGCTCAGTCGCCCGGCGACCAGCGAGCCTGCGATCGCCGCACCGGCGAACGCGGCTGTCAGCGGCCAGTTCCCGCCGAGCCCGTCGGCCTGAGCGATCAGTCCGGCGGCGGAGTTGGCGACGATGACCACCAGCGATGTTCCGACGGCGACACTCATCTCGATTCCCAACAGCAGCACGAGTGCGGGGATGATCAGGAATCCTCCGCCGACGCCGAACAGTCCGGTGAGGACTCCGACGCCGAACCCGGTCGGGATGGACCGTGGTGCGCACCGCCGCCAGTCGATCCCGGAATTCCCTGTTTTGCAGGCAGTTCCGACATCGTCGTGGATGCCGGCGTCGATCTCGGCGGCGGAGAAGATCAGCTGTACCGGGATGCCGGGGCTCAGTTCGCTCTCGCCGATCTTGATCAAGAACTTGCCGAGTCCGGATGGGGGCTCGATCGGCTCGTCGTGTTTGCGGCGATCTCCGGTCATGGGCGGCGGCGCGGACCATCCGCTGACCATGTCGGATTCGGTGGCCGTGAACTTGACGATGCCGGCCAGGCGTTCGACTTCTTTTTCCGGGATCGGGCCGATGACCTTGACGCGGGCGCGTTCGAGGAAGCCCAGGGCTTTGTTCGCCGATCCGGTCGTCGACTGCGATTCGAGGTCGGTGATGGTGTGGGTGATCATCCACAGCGCGGTGGCGATGGCTCGGTTCAAGCGGGTGAGGGCGTTGACGCGGTCGACCATGAAGTCGCCCAGTCCCAGGACCTGCCAGAGCTCGTCCATGATGGCCTGGAAGTAGCGCTGCGGTCCCAGGCCCGCGTCGGCGAGGGCGTGTGCGGCTTCGATGGCGGCGAAGCCGTCGGACCAGCACACGAGCATCACGGCCGCTTTGAGTTTGGTGTCGCCTTCGGCGATGTGCGAGACATCGATGCAGATGGCGACGGCGTCGATGTCGATTTCGGTGGTGGTGTGTCCGTTGAACACTTCACCGAACCGTCCTTTGATCAGCCCGCGCAGTGATTGCCGGAGGCGTTTGGTCGAGCGTCGGTACTCCTCGACGGTGTCTTCGCCGGCGTCGGCGATCAGTTCGGGGTGTCCGTCGATGACGAGGGCGAGCAGGTCACCGAGTAGGGGCGGGCGATCGGGGGTGTAGCCCATCTCGCCGTAGAGCAGGTTCAGCGAGGTCGCGAGGATGGTTTCCTCGAAGTCCTGCACCTGGCCGCCGCGGGAGAGTTCGATCAGTCCCGAGACGACCTGGACCTGGCGGCCGCGGAGCTCGGCGAGCATGCGGCGCTGCAGGTCGGGGAACGCCGAGAGGGTGGGGATCACCGATCCCAGGACCCCACCGGCGAGCGGGTTGATGCGTCCGTATCCGTAGCCGAGATCGATCACCTGGCCTCCGACGGCTTCGATTTCCTTGCGGTAGTCGGGCTTGACGTCGGCCAGGACGAGGGTGGTGACGTTCTGTGCGATACCGCCCAGGACCACGCGTCGTACGAACGAGGACTTGCCGTAACCGTTGAGTCCGAGCACGAAGCCCACCGGTGCGGTGATCAGACCTTCGATGAACCAGTTGAGCAGGTCGAAGCAGACCGCGGCGCGGGTGAGCAGGTGTTGCCCGATCGGGGTCCCGATCAGTGGTGCTCCGGCACCGACCGACCACGGCCACAGGCCGGCAGCTTGGACGGAGGTGGCGCGGTATTCGATCTGTCGGCCGACGGTGTTGGTGCGCCCGCCCCCTGGGCCGGCGAATCCGCGGTCGGTCAGGCGCAGGGTGGAGCGGGCGAAGCCGTCGGCCGAGGACGAGTAGTCCGCGGCGTCGCGGTTGCGGCGGCGGCGGTCGTCGGTGGCGAGCCTGTGTTTGGCCCACATGCTGCGCACGCCGGGACGGTTCGCGGCGACGACCAGGGCCGCGCGGGCGGTGTCGTCGAGGATCTTGACCATGGACGGGTCCTCTTCTCGTCTCGGGTGCTTATCCGGCGAGTGCGCCGGGGAGGGTGGCGTGTTCGGGCAGCACTGCACCGATGCCGAGGGAGCCGTAGAACCCGGCGGCCTGCCAGCGGTAGGCGCGGCGGATCTTGAGACGGCACTGCACCGACAGATCGCGGACGATGGCTTCGATGGCCGGGATGTCGCCGGTGAGGGGCTCGGTGACGGTGATCAGCACCCCGAAGCGCACGAGTCCGTGGCCACGGGCCTGCTCTTCGCGGGCGCGGGAGGTCGATTCGACCTTGATCGAGGCGGTCACCGATCCGATGCCGCGCCCGCCTTGCTCGGCGATGAGTGCGTTCTTGTAGTCGGTGTCGACGATCTTGACCGCATCCGCCGCGGTGTGGGGTCGGTAGATGATCGCGACACGTTTGCGAGGCACGTCGGGATTGGGAGCGAGGATGCGCCGAAGGACGCCCTCGTCGACGGCGCTGGCGGGAGCGGAATCCATTTCCCAGGTCACCGACCGGCCACCGTCGTGGACGTACTGGTCGAACTTCTCCTCGTGCGAAACCGGTCCGGCGTCGTCCCAGTGAAGTCCGTGTCCCGCCGAGCTCGACGACGCGCGTTCGAGATCTGCCTGTGAAGCGGGATCGGTGGAGCGCCGGACGAAGGCGACGATGTCGGCCGCAGGCATGGGCCGGACCATCACCGACGCCGATTTGAGGGCCGCGCACAGCCCTGGTAGTCGACGGCTGATCTCGACGGCCTGCTCGGACGGGTCCTTCTTGCGGGCATCAGTGGTGGCGCGGAATGTCACTGCGATCCGGGCCTCGAGCTGGACCTGTTCGGTGGGCAGCGACTCGGCGAGGTCGTACATCGAATGCTGAGCCAGGGCAGGTGCATTCGGCGCGGTGTTGCGGTCGACTTCGGCGAGCAACCGGTTACCGGTTTCGGGGACTGTGTCGATGACCGGGACGACGGCCACGATGTCGGAAGTCTGGCCCATCGCGGCGAGTACGACTCCCCATTCGCCGACCCAGTTGTTGATCAGGGACTGATCGACTGCTTCGTCGCCCTGCGGCCAGGCGCGCAGCACCACGGTGTAGCAGTGCTTGGCGGGCATGTGGATCATCCCGAACCGGAACCCGGCGGCGTCTTCGCCTTCGTAGAGTTTGGTCGGGGCCATGATGCCCGGGAGGAACGCTTTGCCTCCGGGTAGTTCGGAGAACAGCCCGCCTCGGTAGATGTTCTCTTTCCTGCGTCGTGCTCGTATCCACTGCATTCTCAGCACCGTCATTTCGTATCCGGATCGACCATCTCTGCTCCACACCAGCGGTGCGGCAACAACTGTCGCGATTGTTGCGACGACCACGCCTGTGCCGAAACCGGCGAACATCATGGTCACCATCACCGAGATCACCAGGACGAACCCGATGATCGTCGCTGCCCATGTCGCACCGAACAATCCGGTGTTTCGGGGCTTGGTCCACCCGTGGTAGAGCAGACCTGCTTCGGTTCTCGTCGCCATCTACTCACTCCTCGGATAGGAAAGAACACGTTGCGCCACAACCGGTGTGGCCGATGTCGGGGTGGTCATCGCGGTATCGCGTGTCGGTTACCGCTGCTGCTGTTGTTGTTCGAGGTTCGGCCACCGGCGAGGTCGTCGGCCGAACGTCCTGCGCCCGCAGCTCCGGACCCCACCGCCTTGGCTGCCTTCGATCCCGATCCGCCGCCCGATCCTCCGCGAGATCCGTTGGCGCTCTGACTCTGTCGGCCTGATGCCGAGGACGGCGAACCGCCTGGCGAGGGTGGGGTCAGGTTCGGTCGTGGGCTCGGGCGACTTCCGCCGCCGCCGCCGCCACCACCACCACCACCACCGCCACCGCCGGCGAGTCGTCCGGCACCACCGGCCCCTCCGGAGAACGCTGCCGCGCCTGCGCTGCCGCCACCGACTGCTTTGCCTGCAGCCATGGACTTTCCGCCCGTGGCGACCGCAGCTCCGGCCATCAGAGCTGTTCCTGCTGCGGCGGCACCGGATCCACCCGAGCCGACGGCCGCGACCGCCGGCACCAACAGGCGCATCATCGCGGGCAGAACCGCCGCGGCCATGGTGAGCATGACGATGCCCAACAGCGATTGTTGGAGCTGGTCGATGTCGGGGATCTCGCCCTCGGTGACGTTCGCCGAGTTCTGTGCGGTCAGGAACGCCATCGCGTAGACCAGTGCGCCGACGGGCTTGAAGAGCAGGAACGCAATGATCCAGGCCACGATCTTCTCGTAGGACTGTGAGCCGACCGAGGTACCTCCGGCCGCGGCCGCGAGCGGTGCGGCCGCGACAGCGGCAATGAGAAGCACCTGGCGGGCCACGAGCATCACTGCCTGCGCGATCGCGCCGAGAAGTCCGACAAATCCGATGATCAGCATCAGCCCCGGGGTGGCGCTGCCGTAGGAGTTGATCGAGAGCATCGAGTCGACCATGCCCACCGGGTCACGGTTGGAGGTATCGGTGATCAGCCAGTCCGAGAACGCGTCCCCGGCACGGGTTCCCGCGGCGACGACGACGGAGAACATCGTGGCGGCAATGACGGTGCGGGAGAGGGCCTTATAGGTTTCTTCGGCTTCGTTGAGCAGTGCGTGACGACGCGCAGCCGCCAGACGCAAGGCCAGGAAGATGATCGTCGCGACCAGCAGTGCGAGTTGTATCCAGCCCGTGTACTCCGAGATCGTCTGCAGCGGAGTGAAATTCTGCAGATCCGGGTTCGGGATCTTGATCCACCAGGTCATCGCCATGGTCAGTACTTGCGCCATGCCGGTGAGGATCGACTGCACGATCTCCCCGAACTGCGATTCCCACATCTCCGCGAACTGGCTGGTGGCGAAGTTTTTGGCTGCGTCGAGGGGGTTGCCATCGGCGGCGCACAGTGCGCCGCTCGCGCCGCCGATCAGATCGCCGATAACCGGCAACTGCGTGCCCAATACGTCTCCGACGACGTCGCCGGCGGTGTCGCACGCGGTGGTCTGCGCCGAGTCCGTCTGTGCCGTGTCGTCCGGGGTGGGTTGCTGCGCGGCCGCGATCGCACTGCCGGTCAGCATCACCGCAAGCGCGATCACCAGTGCCACTGCGGTCGACCGGAGGTACCGGAGGGCGAGGGTCGTCATTTGCCGGGCCATTGCGTCCACCCCGCCAACGTCGGGGTGTTGCCGACCTTGCCCGCCTCGGCGAGCTTGAGGGACCAGTCGCCGCCGCGCCAGAGCAGCTCGATCGGCACCGTGGTCCAGCCGTTGCCGGAGACGTTCTTGCCGGCGTATTCGATCACCGCGTAATCCGAGGAGTAGTAGGTCAGGCGGTAGGCCTCCTGTCGAAACAATGGCTTGGCCGGCGGCGCGGTGTTGCCGGCCGCGATCTGACGTTGGGCGTTGGCGAGATTGCGGTCGAGCTCGGTCTGCAGCTCGGGGGTCGAGGCGACCGCTCGGGTACTCATCACTGCCGCTGCACCCTCGAACGTGGATTGGCTGCGGTTCACCAGCTGCAGTCCCGCCAGGGCCGCGCCTTGTGGGGTTCGAGCGAAGCCGGTGGCGAGGGCACCGTCGACTGCGGTGGGCCCGTCGGAGGCGGAGAACGGGAGGGGATAGTTCTGCACTTTCTGCCAGATCACCCCGGCAGGCGGGGCGCTCTGGTAGTCGGCGGAGCTGGGATCGGGGCGAGAGCCGGGGTCTTGGTCGAGGGCGATGCCGTTCGGGTTCGGGGGCACCTCGACGCGGAAGCCGAGTTCGTCGAGGTAGGGCAGTCCCCAGTCGGCGCGGTTGCTCTGGGTCGGCTGCGGCGCGGCGGGACTGGCGGTGTCGGGTTGCGACGCGGCGCTCTCGCGGGCGCTGCGGTTGATCAGGACGGCCGCGGTGCCGCCGACGACGACGAGAACGATCACGATCACCGACAGCACCAGCGTCCACCGGCGTCCGCCCAGGACCTGTCCGTCGTCACCCGGGGACGACGGCACGGGATTGTGTCGCGGGGCTGTGCTCATCACGATTTCTCCAAGGGTGTTGCCTCTGCCGGTACTTCGGTGATCGAGCGCACTCTGACGGTGGTGTCGCCGGGCTCGGGAAGCAGTAGCCGCCAGTCCTCGCCCGACCAGAGAACTGCGGTGTCGGATGCGGCGATCGATTCGTCGGGGAAGGTGGTGTAGATCGTCAGAGCCGCCCGCTCGGCGGTGTAGTCGGTGATCCGGTACCCGGCGATCGAGGGACGCTCGTCGGCGGCAGGGGGTGCGGTGATCGAGATCAGCTGCCGGTTGACGGCGAACGAGTCACGTGCAGGTCCGGGAGCGACCGCGGCATTGACCACCGATGGCCATTGGTAGTCGGGAGCGACCGAGATCCGCACGGTCTGTTGCAGTGCTGCCAGGGCCGCACCCTGCGGGTCGTGAGTGAATCCGCCGACAGGGCCGCTTCCCGGATTGCGGGCCGGGCCCTGATCGCCGACAGGCAGTGCGATGCCTTGGTAGTCCTGCCAGCGCACCCCGGTCGGTGGTGCGGACGGATCCGGGGCCGTCGAGGTGGTCGGAGCCGCCGTATCGGTGGCTTCGGTGCCGCCGGAGCTGCAGGCCGTGGCCAGTGCCGCTGCGAGCAGCCCGACGGCTATCCATGCTCGTGCCCCGCGGATGCGGGGTGCCCCGTCGTCGGGTGTGGATGCGGTCATGGTCGGAGATGCCTCTTTCGTTACGCGATGCTGGGGCGCTCGCATGGTCAGAACGTCAACAGGGCTGCGGCGATACCGGTTGCGGCAGAGGCGAACACGGCCGAGATGAGCGTGACCACGATCGATTGAGCGGCGTCGGTCTCGTGGGGGGACTCTCGTCGGGTGTAGGCCAAACGTCCTGCGGCCCAGATCAATCGGATGGTGAATATCGCGAAGGCGAACCAGAGCAGGTATTGCAGCAACTGCACCAATGGTTCGGTGACCTCGGTCGGTGGTGTCTTCACCTGTGCACGCTCATCCGGCGACGCTGGTCATGATGGTGCCGGCGCTGGTGGCGATGACACCGCCGATCAGGGCACCGACAATGATCTTCGGCGATTCCAGTGCCCCGCCGTTGTACTTCTCCCAGCCGAATTTTCCGCCGCCGTAGACCAGTGCACACACCCCGGCGAGAAGGACAAACCAACTGAGCCAGCGGCCCAGGCGTAGGAAGCCGTCGGACTTCGGGGGCGCTTCGGGGGTGAGCTCGATCTGGGCGAGGATGTCGATTCCGGTGTGCAGGCTGTGCAGGATCATGGCTTTCCTTTTGTCGGGGTGGTGGAGCGTTGAACGTCGAGGAGGATGGCCTCGCGTAGTTCCGATCCGACGGTGGCGATGTCGGCGGGAACGTCTGTGGCACTGCGCTTTTTCTCCGGTTGCGGATCGAACGGTGACCAGACCGCCAGGCCGCTGGGATCTCGCGCGAGTGGGTACTGCTCGATCCAGCCGATGCGCCAGTCGCGGCCGACGAGTGCGGTGACCACGTCGCGGGTCTGCTGGATCTGTTTGGGCAGCTTTCGACCCGGTCGGTCGGCCACGGTGATCAGGCCGATGATCGTGGAGGGTCCACCGTGGCCTGCGGTGTGTTGACGGAGCAGTTCACCTGCTTTGACCAGTCCCGAGACGGTCTCGCGGGCAACGATCGCGACGTAGGGACTTTGCTTTCCGTACCCGCCGGGCCAGCGGTCACCGCAGTCGCCGGCGGGAGCGAGGACGTGGGCGAGGGTGCTCACGCCTGCGCCGCCGTGTGCGCCGAGCAGCCAGAGCATCGGGGACGGGGAACGATCCGGTAGTGGTATCGGCCTGTCCCAGATCGGGAGCTCGCGTTCGGGTAGGCGCATCGAGAGATCTCCCGACTTGCGGGGTGTCTGGTTGCTGGAGGTCGCGAGGTGGGGAATGCTCACCGGTCCTGCCCTCCGGCGGCAGCGCGGACGGTGTTTGCCCGCAGCTGCTCGTAGGCGGCGGACGTCGCTGGGTTCAGCTCGTCGGCCGTAATCGGCAGCCCGGTGGCCAGGTGAGGGTCGTAGGGGATGTCGAGGACGGCGAACACTTTGCCGTGCAGGTGGTTTCGGAGTTCGTTGAGGTCGATTCCAGGTGTTCCCGGGAGCTGGTGGGATATCGCGATGATGGTGCGCAGTGGGCCTGCATCCGTGGCGGTGTAGCGGATGGTTTCCAGTGCCGCGCGCATCCGATTGACGGCATCGGCGCGGGCATGGACGGCCAGGACTATCGCCGCCCAGGGCTCGGACCGCAGCGGATCGGCTGCGGCGCGGCCGAACCCGCGGTGTCCGAGGTCGTAGATCGAGGTATCGACTTGGCTGCGGAGGTAGCGATCGATGCCCCGGTATGCCGGCTCGGCCGACTGCAGCCAGGCGCGCCCGAGTATGTGTGCTCCTGCCGAGGTCGCAGAGGTGCAGTCGGCGACCGAGGCCGGCACGTTGTCGGGGTCGGAGCTGTCGAAGGCGGTTTCGATGACGGTGTCGCTGACCATGGAATCTGCGCCGCGTTCGACCAGATCACCGCCTGCAGGTGTTGCGTCGACGACGACCACGTCGTGGCCGCGGGCAGACCATGCGTTGCCCAGTCCGAGTGCTGTCGTGCTCGCTCCTGCGCCCCCGCAGGCACCGAGGACCAGAGTCATCGGTGGTATCGGTTCGGGGGCGGGCACCGGTTCGGGGTGAGCACGTAGGGGAAGGACCCGTGCGCCCTGGTCCGCGGGGTCGGGTAACGGACTCTCTGGGGGCGGGGTGAGCCATTCGCTCATCCATTCGGCGCGCTCTTCGGTCACTGTGCTGCTCCGATCGAGGTGATGAAGGTGCGGCCACCGGCGTCGGTGGTGCTGATGGTCTGTTTGTCCGTGGTGCGAGTGCCGTCGCTGTACCGCTGTTCGAGGGTCACGGCGTAGGTGTTCGGGGCGGCGGCCCGGATGCTCACGCAGTGCTCGGTACCGGCGGGAATGGTGTCGATGCCGCGTTGGAGCTCGTCGGCGGTTGCAGACTTCAACTGCGCGTTCGGCGCGAGGATCTCGCGGGCGGCCGCGCCGCTGCGTTCGACGTAGTAGGCGTGCTCGAACGCCAGGATTGCTGCGCTTCCCGAGGTGGTACCGCCTGGGCCCGCGCCGGTCACCACGCCGTCGGTCACCGATTCGGGGCACCAGGAGTGGGCGAGCGCAGCGGTGGTGGTCGTGGGTGCGGGCAGCTCGGATGTCGGGGCTGGGGTCGACACGGCCTCGATCTCGGGCGTGGTGTCCGGGTCGGAGGTGAAGGCAGAGACCGCAAGTGCTCCGACACCGATCGTCATCGCGACGGCCGCCGCGGTGATGCCGAGCGCGCGGGCGTTGACGGGGCGGCGTCGAGCGGGGCGTGGGGTATCGGTCGAGACGGGCTGTGGGGGCGCGAGAAGCCAGTGCGACCCGTCGTCGGCGGAGCGGGTGTCATCGGTCTTGTCTGCTGGAACGTCCTGTGGCGGTGTGGGATCAGCCACCGGGGTGGCGTCGAGGGGATCGAAGGGTGGAAACCAAGAGTCGAGGGAGGTCGATGCTTCGTTGTTGTATGTCATCATCTTTGGTTCCTGTCTTCGAGAGTCCCTGGCGCACAGCAGGTGTGCGCCAGGGGCTTTCTCAATTCGGCAGAGCGGCCGGGGTCGTCGTGGTCGGCCTGCTGCTGGCCGGTGGTGTGACGACGGCGGTGGTGGTGATCGCAGTGCTCGGGAGTGGGGAGCTGGGGTCGGCGTCGATGCCGCCCGTATCGGTCGAACCGTTAGCCAGGTCCTTGGCAAGCGCGACGAACCAGTCGGTCACGAACGCCGTCGCCGATTCACCTGTCGGGGTGGTCGGTGTCGACCCGTAGGAGCCGTGTTGAGCGATGGTCGACGAGTACTTCGTCAGGGTCGCCAGGTTCAACAGGTCCTTGTTGTCGGTGATGTTGTCTTTGACAGCGGTGAAGGCCTGGTTGGTCAACCGCGATGTCGTGGCCGGGGGAACGAGCTTGGCGGCCGCGCCGAGGAGCTTGGTTCCGAGCAACCCGACCGCGGCGACGGGGTTGGACATCCCGACTGTGGCGAGTTCGGCGATATTCGCCGGCGTCAGGATCTCTTTCGCGACCGTTTTCACGGCGTTGAACCCGATCGTCCCCACCTTGAGCAGAGCCGAGATCGCCTGGTCGGCAGTCGGTAGCGGGGTATTGGGATCCGATGCCACCGCGAGACGCTCGGACAGGGACTTCTTCGGAGCGATCGACAGGTTCGCCAGCGTCGTTCCCTTGATGTCCTCGTTGACCACCGTCACTGCCGTCTTGATCGAGGTCATCGCCAACGCTTCCGCGACCGAGGACAGGGACCGAACCGGGTCACCGGCCGAGAGCTCGGACTGACCGGCGATGTTGGTCACCACCCGCAGGATCGGCGAATCCGACGGTGCGTCACACGCGAGATCTCCGGACTGGCAGAAGCTCGCGACCCGGCCGGTCAACGCGCCGTAGTTGCTCACCGTGTCCGACGTGGGCGCGATACCTCCACCGGTCGGCGCGTTCTGGTCGAGGGCCTCGATCTTCGAGACCTCTGTCCCTGCGGTGCCCGGTGCAGGCTTTGGGGTCGTCTGCCCTGGTGCACCGGGAAACAGCGGTGCACCCACGGCCCGAGTCGGGTCGCCGAAGGTGGCGACCCCGACGAGCTTGGCGGCCGGAATCGACCCCTGACCGGCTCCGACTTTCTGTGCCCACGTCGAGACCGCGTGAGCGCCCTGGCTGTAGCCGGCGGCGGTGAATTTCGTTTCCGGGCATGCGGCAGCGACCTCCGCAGCCATGGCGTCGATGCTGGTCTCCGCACGCTCGACCGACTGTGTGTAGGGGACGTTGCCGCCGGGCACCGCGCCGCCGAACCCGGCGTCGTACGGCACGTACGCCCGCCCAGCGAGCTCGGTACCACCGGATACGGCTTTGGCGAGCAGAGGCATGAAGACCTGCGAGAGCATCCCGGTGTCGGTCGTCGGCGCGGCATCGGGGGCGGACTCCCCGGTCCCTTGCACGCCGAGGGCGAACAGCGCCGGGCACGGACCTGTGATGAGGTCCGTGCCCGATTCGCTCGGAGCAGCCAACGCCGGCGACGTGGCATTGACCACGACCGCCACAGTGGCGGCCGCAGCCAACGCCACGCGAGCAACGCGGAGTCGAGGACGCGAGGTCACAGGTGCCATCCAGCAGGGGCAACCGAATCCAGGAACGATCCCGCCTGCGCTGCAACGTTGTCGGCAGCGGCGAGTGCATCGGCACCGCCCGGCTGCGCAGCGACGATCTCCCGCACCTCCAACGGATGCGCGGGTGCGATGCTCGCTGCCTCCGGAGGAGTCCATACCGGGGCCGCGACTGGCGTGGGTGCCGGGGCAGGTGCAGGTGCAGGTGCTGGGGCGGGCGAAGGTGCTTCACCGAGGTTTTCGCCCGCACCGTATGCGCCGCCGACGACACCGCCGATGACCGCTCCGGCTGCGCCGACACCGGCCGCTGGAATCAGCGCTGCAGCAGCGCCGACCGCTGCACCGATCGCTGCACCACCGGCTGTGGCGGCGACACCCACCGGGACAGCTCCGACACCGGGGATCAGAACCGACCCGACTCCTGCGCCGGTGATGCCGCCGATGGTGCCGCCGATCAGGCCGCCGGCCAAGATCGCCGCTGGTGCTACGACTGCGTAGGTCGTGACAGCGGAGGTCGTTCCTCCGATGAGGACGCCTGCCGAGGTGCCGGCAGCCATCCGGTCCGAGCGTGTCGTCGGGATACCGAGGTTGTTGAAGTACGTCGCGCCTTGGGCTTCGAGCACAGCGGCGGTGTTGTTGACACGGTCCGCGTCGTCCTGGCTCAACCAACCTGGCTTCTCGCCGGAGATAGCACCGAAACGAACGGTGTTGTCCGGGGCCTGAATCGGAGCAACCGGCGTACCCGGTGCTACGACCGTCTCGTCCTTGGAAGGTTCGGGTACAGCGTCGGTCGAGGGCTGTGGGGCAGGCGTCGGCGGCGTCTGCTCGACTTTGGGTTCGCTGTAGTAGATCGGCGCGTTGTAGTTGGGAACCGAACGGGTCGGTGCGTTGCGGTACTCCGCCGGTGGCACGTAGGGGCCGACGTACTGCCAGTCCGCCGTCGTGCCTGAATCTTGCTGCGATACCGACGGGGACGGTGCAGTGACGCTCGGCTGGCCGCCGGGAACTTCTGTGGTTACCCCGGGCTGCCCTGTCGCGGCAACGGCGAATCCAGCGCCGGTGAACATCGCGGCCACCGTCAAAGTGAGCGCTGCTGTCGCTGACGCTGCGACAGGACGAGGGATCGCACGGTGGCGTGCTTTAGTTGAAGAGCGAGTCGGCATGGTGATATATCTCCTTTGAGATTTGTTGACCTACAACAAATTTGGATCTCAGATCGGTCGAGCAATTCAGCTATTGACCAGCAGGGAGGCTATGTGGGGCAATCGCATCGGCATGTGTGGATGTCGATCCGATTGCCTCACTTACTCATTTAGATCTAGCCGAACACCACCGACCAGAACCAAGGCTGCTGAAAAATCCACATCGGGTATCGGAATCCTTTCTGTGCGGACGGGTGTGATCTCGAGGAGTGATGTCCCGGCGGGGTCGCGCAGCGCTGAACATGATGAATGCGCTCACTGCGCGACCCTCGCGCCGGTCCACCGGTCGAGCTACAGGGCGCGGGGGAGCTCCTGTAGCTCACGAGTGGGACTATCAGCGAAAGCCCACCCGAGTCGGGTTGCAGTCCGGACTGTCAGGTCTAGGGCTTACGGGTAGGAATGGACCGCTCCTTGCACGATGTGGATGGACTCCACTCGGCTAGCAGGGCTCCGTCGTCACCGATGTATTGGTGGCGACCGGAATGCCCGTGGTCGAGCGAGCAGGCAATCAAGTCGCCATGTGTCCGATTTACGACGATTGACGCGCAGAACTGTTTCTGCGGGAGGAAATTTGGCACCATCGCATCCCGTGCGGCACTCACCTTGATTCGCCCCCGTAACCCCGGCGAAAGCGGCGATGTCGGGCGAATGCACCTGCCGTCGCACTTTGTCCGTAACGGCCCAACGCTGAACTTCGACGACGGCAATTGCTGATCTCAGCCGTCGATGGCAATTGCGATGCGGCAAGGGCGAAAGACGCGAACATGTGGAACTCCCGACAGGAAAGATCGGACGGAACCTGCGAACAGACCGACCTGATGTCCCGCGCTACAAGCAGTGCTGAGAACGACAAGCACCGAGGAATCCCTTTTGGGCGCGCATCAGGACTGTAGAACAGGTTAGGTGCACCGCGCAATCCGTTCTGCTTCGTGGAACTCAAATCGAATAGGTGCATGGATGCAACAGTAACGCGCAACTATAAAACGCACAAGAGTTCGAGGCTGCGGTGGATCGAGCAAGATGGGACTGTCTTGTAGGTTCGACAGGGAGTTGGGGACAGTGCCGCGAAGCGGAGTTCGTGGGTTTCGCGCCGACCGGTTGCGTGAGCTGCGGGTACGTGCGGGGTTCAGTGCTGACGACCTTGCGGCCAAGGTGGGCGCGACCAGGCAAGCAGTGTCGACCTGGGAAACGGGGCGCTCGACGCCACCGCCTGCGACGCTTGGCCGAATTGCGAACGCACTGCACACGTCGGTCGCAGCGCTTGTTCCGATCCCGGAGTCTCAGCTGAAATTGTCCGACCTTAGGGTGCACGCCGCGCTGTCTCAGGGCGACGCTGCGCAGCTGCTCGGGATGTCGAACACCGTTCTCGCCGACATCGAGCGTGGGCGTAAGCCCGAAACCGAGGAGCGCATCGAGTCGTTTGCCGAAACGTATGGGGTGTCGACGCGTACGGTGGCAGCTGCATGGAGTCGAACGCGCGATGCTCGCACGACACGCGCGCAGGTATTGTAAATCACGCAACTATAAAACTGATCTGGGTCCCAATGGTTCCCATCTTTCTCGGTCCGCAGCGGTCTCTGTGGATCCATATGAATCCGCGAAATTATTTACTACTTGCACAATTCGGTCAGAGTGACGAGTGCGGCCGTGGTGTGCTGATCGAGTGAAACTAAAACCGCGTCGATTGTCATCGGCTTCCAATTTCCGTCAAGAGTTCTGAAGCGAAGCACGCCGTTGGCGCGTTCGCGTGCGAGTGCGTTCGACATTTGCTTCGCAATTGGTACGTCGTCCGGATGAATCGCAGGTACCGGTTCGCCAGGAAGGTTTTCCCAGCAGATATCCGGTGCGGGTTCAGAGTTGTACCAGCGCAACAAGTTGAGTGTTCTGAGGTTCACCAGTGCGCGGTACTCGCCTTCTTTGGTGGAAGCCTCCAGAACGCGATGCTCGAGAATCGTAGGTGGGGGAGCGATATTGATTTCCCCTGCGGGGCCGATGTCGTGGGTGATACCCCTCAGGATGACTTCGGTTCCCGAAACCCCGTCTTCGGCAATCATCCGGCACGAGAAGTGCGCGGCCCGAAGTTCACCGTCGTCCCGCCTCACTGTCCAGACCGCTTGGTGAGTGGTGCCCGGCGCTGATTGCACGATCTTCGCCATTGCTTCGCTCTCGTCACGGTTGGTGACCAGTCGGGTGAACGCGCCCGCGAGTGCGCGCTGGGTCTCGCGCTCGTCTTGCGGAACGCGATACAGGTCGAGTAGATCGTCGCTACCGCTTGCCGTGCTATTCGTGAGGTTGAACTGCCACGCCCCCGCGGCGTGGCGTGGAGGTGGAGTCTCGTCACGCTGGCCAAGCCATACCCACGCGCCATGCGTACGGGCAGCAAACGTTTGTAGTGGTTCGGCCACTACTCGCCTGACTCGGTCTTTGGATAGCCGATCCACTACGGCTCCTGTAGAAAGCGCCTCCGCTACCGCGGCGACTGCCTCTTCGCGGCTGGTGGAGCTACGGAGAACTTTACGAGGTGGAACAAAGGATTTGGGCGAAGACCCAACCCCGATGACCGACGGCTCCCCGTCTCCGAACGTCTCAATCAGGATCCAGCTATTCGACATGGTTGACCGACCCCCGCAGGTCTGGTGAGTGAAATGTTAATTGGTGACGGCTTCTCAGCGCCGCCGCAGTGCTTGGAGCGCAGGCAGCAGATGTTGATAATGAGAGCCGAGTAGGCGCGTGGTTACGTCGATGAGGCGGGCGTCATTTCCGATTGTCACCTGCGACTTACCCTTCCATGCGCCCGCAATGATCTTCTGGGCTGCCACTTTAGGGGCGGTTCTGGCTACGCGGGTGTCGAAAAAATTCGCCGTTCGCGCGCGATCAACGCCGGGTGCCGCCCGTGCCGTCCGTGCGATCGGCGTTTTGAGTCCACCAGGGATAACGCACGTCGCACGCGCAGTTCGTGATGCGAGCCGCAGCTCTTGGTTGAGGGCCTCGGTGAAACCTCGTACGGCAAATTTCGACGAGTTGTACGCCGAGTAGCCTGGTGCGGACATAACCCCAAATGCAGACGACACGTTGACGATTCGACCTCGACGTGAATTCAGGATGTCTGGAAGGAAGGCGCGAGAGCTATTCACCACACTCTCGAAGTTGGTTGCCATCACGAGATCGAAGTCAGCTGTGGGAGTGTCGATGACGTCACCCCTGTAGAGAACGCCCGCGACGTTGAAGATCGCATCGAGACCGCCAAGCGCTCTACGTGATGACTCGGCCCACGAGTTGATCTCGGTCCGGTTGGCGACGTCGACTTGGGTCGCGCGTGCGACGGTGGTCATAGCAGCACATCGGGACTGCGTGTCCAGCAGTGCGTCGTAGTTGTTGTCCGCGAGAGCAAGTGACCATTTCTGGCTTGCTAGCTGCAACGCAATTTCGCGGCCGACCCCAGAACCTGCGCCGGTGACCACTGCTCTCCATTCCCCTGGCATCTAACGCCGCCTCCCGCACCTCGCTGCCCTTGGTAACTAGGCACAGTAACGAATGACTGAAGGTCGCGCTAGCAACCAGCTGGTCTGTATTCCGGTTTGTACCCAGTGGTTGGATGCGTTCGTACGGAGATGCTCGAAGATACGATGAAACGTCGGCGTGAAAATGACTTCGGGCCGGAAGTCTCGCCACCGCATTGCACGACGGTCAGTATCGAGCAACGTCTATAAGTACATCGGATGTCCCCGCGGTAAGTTGCATTTTCCGCACCGTTTTGGCTGAAACGCCAGTTCAGCACAGTTTTCGCTCCGCAGCTCTGTCGGTGACCTGCGCTAGGCTGCCGTTATCGACTTCCGGCCAGGCAGAACACCCGCGGTGAGCACATCGGTCGGCCGTGTGGAACTTGCAACTGCGGCCGTGGAGCCGGAGATCCCACCGGCCGTCGCGAAGCGGATCGCGAGAGCGGTGGAATCTTCGCGGTCGGAGGGGACGCGGCGCACCTACGCCGCCGGGTGGCGACGCTTCGCCCGCTGGTGCGAACGCGAGGGACATGCCGCATTGCCGGCGCACCCGGTCACCGTTGCCGCGTATCTCGTCGACGCCGCAGATACCCGCACCGAAGCGGGGGAGCGGTCCTACGCCGTCTCTACCTTCGGGACCTGGATCGCCGCGATCAACCACCAGCACCGCACCACCGGACACCTCTCCCCGTCCGCACACGAACTCGTCACCGCCACCCTGTCCGGGATACGCCGGGAGTACGCCGCCGCGGGGGACCGCGCCCGCACCCCGCGAGACCCGTTGCTTGTCGATGACATGAAACTCCTTGTCGAGACGGCCCGGAAGCGGTGTCGCGGGTGGGCCGACGAGGTCCTCGAACGCCGTGACTCGGCAATTCTGCTCCTCGGCTTCGCCGGCGCATACCGCCGGAGCGAGTTGTCAGAGATGGCGTGTGGGGACGTCACTGTGCATCGGTACGACGGCCTCCACATCCGGTTGCGGAAGTCGAAGACCGACCAAGAGGGCAGAGGAGCGGTGAAAGCGCTGCCGTACACCGACTCTCACGAGACCTGCCCGCCATGCGCGTACGTTCGCTGGGTCCAGATCGTCGGCGCATTCGACGTCGGCGGCAGGCCGTCGGTGATTAGGCTGCTCCGTAAACGGGAGTTGTTCGACGCGCACGTGTGCCGTGGGGGAGTACCTCGCACCGCCGCTCGCGCGCCGCTGTTTCGCGCCATCGCCAAGAACGGAAACCTGGGGGACACTGCGTTGTCCGGAGCAGCAATCCACCAGACCATCCGTCGCCGTGCTGACCACGCGGGCTTCGACCCAACCGCTCTCGCCAAGCTCGGAGGTCATTCCCTGCGCGCTGGGTTTGTCACACAGGGCACCCGCAACGGTGCCGACGGATCCGCCATCGCCCGCCAAACCGGCCACGCCAGCCTCGACTCGGTCGAGGTGTACCGCCGCGAGCACACCCCACTCGTTGGGAATGCCGTCAACGACATCGGCTTATAGCCAGTCTGCCTGGAGGTGACGGTCTCGCGACCCTAGAGCCGCCGGGTCGCCCTCGTTGATTCGCATCACGTACGTGCTCGCAATTTCGTTGTCGCCTGTCAGAGGCTTTTGGAGTCACGGGCTCCATCGCATAGTTAGAACTGTCGGTGCCCAGCTGTAGCCTCCTGGTGAGAAACCGGGAGCAGATATGAACCTTGTAGAACGCCAAGCGATTCTTCGTCGTTGGGTGATGCCGTCGAGCGATTACGAGAAGGACAAGCAGGACCGCGCTCTACGGATGGTCAAGAGCGCCATTGACGCGTGGCCGGCCTTCAATGGCGTGGCGTACCACATCTACGCGAAAGGCTCCTACGCCAACAACACGAACGTCCGCCTCGACAGTGATGTCGACATCGCGGTGCAAAACCGAGAGTGCCTTTACTACGAGTACAACGGCTGCGAGCAACCGTCGAGTGAAGGGACCCCTACATATGACGGCGATTGGACACCGCCACTCTGGCGCGCCGAAATCTTGGCGGCGCTAGATGCAAAATTCCCAGGCGAGGTTTCCGGGTCCGGAGTCGTCGCCATCACCATCGACGAGCACGACGGCACCCGCCCCGACATAGACGTGGTCCCAAGTTTTGACTACGTCCGCTACGACTCGTCCGACCAAACCCGGCAGCATAGAGGCAGCAAGGTGTTCCCGAAAACTGGATCGCCCATTGTCAACTACCCGCAACAGCAACTCGACCGCGGCACGGCCAAGAACGGACGGACCAACGGCCGATACAAGAGATTCGCACGTGCTCTGAAGAGTGCAGAGAACCAATTGGTCGCAGACGGCACCATCAGCGACCTGCCGTCCTACTTCATGGAGTGTCTTATCTGGAATGTGCAGGACGAGATACTCACGGGTGGGTCGGATCTCAGCGCCGGGTTCAAGTCCGTGCTCGTGTGGCTGTGGAACGGATTGAAGGAAGAGAACTACGTGCGGACAGACTGGGAAGAACCGAACGGGTTGAAGTATCTCTTCCACCCCGGAGCCAAATGGACTCCGGGCGATGCACGTGAACTCGTGCTCGCGACCTGGCAGTACCTGGACTACTAATGTCTAAGGACCAAGCTCGGCTTGTCCGGATCGTCGCCGTTGCAGTCAGCGCGGTTTGGGGCGCTGGGCTTTACCTCAGCGGCGTCGATATCGATGACTCGATGCGACGACTTCTCGCCTACATTCCGTCCGCCTCCGTGTTACTCGCTGTCGCTTTCGACCTCTGGATCTGGAAGTGGCCAGGGGTTCATATATTGGTAGGGCGACCACGTATGGACGGAACCTGGCGCACGACCATCCGGCCGCACCAGAAGAGTCGAATTCCGAAGGGTGGGAACTGGGGGCCGATCACAAGCGCTGTGGTCGTTGAGCAGACGTTCTGGACGATCAGCGTGCGACTGCTGACGGCCGAGAGTTCTTCGATGTCGGAGATCGCATCATTGCGCAACCACGGCGAAAGCAAAGAGCAAACGCTGCTGACCTACACGTACCGAAACGAGCCGCGGGCGGAACACCGCCCGCGGAGCGCTCCGCACCGAGGGGCATGTGAGTTCACTGTGGTCGGAAGACTCCCCAAGTACATCACCGGCACGTATTGGACCGACCGCTTTACGGTCGGAGATATGGACCTGACCTACGTCGACCGAAAGAAGGACCGCCAATCGCTGGCCGATCTTCCCCTGTCCTGACTAAAGGAGACTTCGGCGGAGCCGTGCAAAAAAAGTTCGACCCGTGAGACACTCGACACTCTGAATTGCCCCGAGTTTTCTTGCCGCTTCCACGCTTGCGACATCTCCGGGTAGAGGGTCGATTCTTGACTGTAGTAGACCTGCTCGACCGACGGGGCGCCGTCACGATCGCTTGCGTAGGTCAAGATGCGTTGACGGTGCGGTAACTGAGGTTTATGCCTCTGGCGTGCCAGAGGCCGTCGTGTTCACATGTCGAAAAAGGTGAGGATCTGTGCAGTCACCTGCTCCATGGTCGGACATACGTACTTGTCGCTGCAGCGACCGGTCGGAACCGCCCAGCCCAGGTGGCAACGGTCCTTGCCTACCGGGTCGACGTCGATTGACTTCGTCGGACTTCGGAAGACGCTCGACCCCGGAACTCGCTCAACACTTTGATCTCGGTTCGGATGTTCCCACCTGAACTCGGGCGGGCACTTGAACTCCCGAATCGTCAGCTCAGGGGGTGTATATGGATCCACACCGGTCCGCGAAACCGTGTGAGTTACTACCAGGAGGTTAGGGGTTCAAATGCCCGTCCGAAAGGCGAGTTCTACACTGTAATGATGAATATGTCGTGGCTCGAGAGCAACGACTTGCAGCGCTCAGAGCGCTCCAAATCAACGTGCATTCAGGCGGATCCACCACGGTCCACACGGTTTTACCAGACGAATCTCGGTGTCACGAGCGTGTCACATGTCGGTACGAACGAGGGTGGATTCGGGTGGTACGGACTGGACGATTGACGCAGGTCAGAGTATCTGTGATGGTTCCATGCGGACGTATCTGGTTGTCTCGCAACATACTTGTAAGCGAGCGGTCAACGGTTCAATCCCGTTAGGAGGCTCCACTGCTCCGATCCCGCTGCTGGGGTCGGAGTTTTTGTGTCTGTGCGGGCCCGGTGTGGAGGGTTCGCGCGCGAATACGCCCCTCGTGGGAATTCACGGTGCCTGCAGGCGGTGCGGATTTCGACGAGGTGCGTGGATGGCCGGCAACGCCTGCCGTTTCGGTCAGGGCGTACGCGTGGTTGCCAGTCGCCTCTGAGCGATGGCGACCACAGCCACGACCGCAACTCCGATGGCGAACAATCCCAAGGCAGCGGGCCATTCGTTGCCGACGGCCAGCAGCTCTCTGTTCTCGCCCTGCCACGGCCACAGTGCACGCAACGATCCCAACAGCAGACCGGCAGCGGCGACCATCGCCAGATTGTGGTAGTTCGCCAGCAACCACTCGAGCACTCGAACGAAGCTGACCAACCCCACCAGAGCGCCCAGGGCGAATACGGCCAGGTACGTCAGGTTCCGCTCGTCGACGGCCGTGAGTGTCGGCGCATACAGGCCGATGACCAGCAGGAAGAACGACCCCGATACGCCTGGCAGTACGAGCGCACAGATTGCGATCGTCGCGGCGAAGAACACCAGGATCAACGACGGATTCGACGCCTCGGCCCCGGGTAACGACGTGAGAACGACGACCCCGGCAGCGAGAACGACGAACAGAGCCACGGCAGAGAGTCGGGACCGGGTGGTGGGGAACGCACCACGCGTGATCTCCATGAACGGGATCGCCACCGACATAGCGATCATGCCCATGAACAGTGCTTTGGAGTAGACGGGCTGATTCGTGACGAAATCCGCCATGATCCCCGCCACCGAGAACACCATCAACAGCATGCCGACGCCGACCGTGACGAGCAGCCACCAATCGACCTGACGGACCTCGGCGCGCACGTCGGACCGCGTCACCACGGCCTTGGGGATGTCCGTCAGATGTTTCGCCGACGCGATGGCCCGGGTGTAGATGCCGGTGACCAGGGCGACCGTGCCGCCGGAGACCCCGGGGACCGTTTCCGCCAGACCGATCAGACCGCCGCGAACGACGTTGACCGCCAATTCCGTCGCAGGCGGCCGCCCCCTGGCAACTTCATCGAGTTCGGGTCGCTGGTCCAGCCCGGGGCGACCCTGGTCCTTGTCCCCATGGTCGGAGGGCGTCTGCCGGTTCGTCGTCATGACCGAATCGTCCCAAACACTTCTATGCCGCCTGACACCGGCTCGACAAGCTCGGGTACAACCCATCTGCACGGCCCGTACGGCGTGCAGCATCCACTGTGCCTCACCAGCCACACCGCCGCTGCGGATCAGCTCCTCGCATTCGTGAATCCGACGCCGATCGGAGTCAGATATTCGAATGTGAGGGGCCGATTCGGCTCAGACAGCCGAGGCGGCTGTCGTGGCTGTCCAGGGGTCACATCGGCTTGAGCACCGATGGGCCGAGGAATTCGCAGACTTGAAGTGCGAGGGCGAGGTCGAGTTTGTCGGCGCTCACAGTGTGTTGGTCCAGGGCTTTGTTGATTCGGTACTTGACGGTGTTTCGATGCAGGTTGAGGTGCTGTGCTGCGCGCAGGTGGCTTTCGTCGTGCGCGAAGTATGCGTTCAGGGTTGTCCGCAGAATGGCGGCAGCCGGTGTGTCCTCGGCCAGTGGACCGAGTCTCTCCCACACCCACGCTCGGGTCGAGTCCAGATTCTGGGCGAGCAACGACACGATCGCCACTCCCTTGTCGCCGAATCCGACGATCGATCGAGTGGGGGTACCGGGGACGGTTGCGACCGAGTACGCCGCGCGGGCTTGCTCGTGCGAGCGACGAAAGCCCTGAATTCCGTAGGCGGGAAGACCCGCGGCAAGGCGGGTCGAGTCATCGAGGTTGAGGACGGAGGACAACTCCGAGGTATCGAGTGCGGATGTTCGTGAACCGAGTGGAATCCATGCCCACACTGTTCGCCGATCGATCGCCGTGATGATCGGAGGATCATTGGACTTGGCGAAAGCTGCAGTGCGGCGAGCAATGTCATCGATCGATCCGAGTGTGGTTGCGGCGTCGGGTGCGCTGTCCCAGACCACGACCGCAAGGTGTTGTTGATCGAGCCGGTAGCCGGTCTGATTCTCGAATGCTGTCGAGTTCTCGCTCGTGTCGGCCAGCAAAGTGTGAATGGTGGAGGAGTGCACGTTGCCTTGGGCGCCGATCCACCGTCTTCGCTCGCTTTCGTATGCGTCGAAGACGAACAGGGTGATCCAGTCGATGTAGTTGTAGATCACGTCCGAAATATGCTCCAGCACAGGTAGTTCGAGGCTCGAATCGAGTTCGAGCTTGTGGATCTCCTCGAAACACTGGCGCATCATGTCGTTCTGTCCCATGTGGTAGGCCCGCACCAGGGAGTTCGACGGTACATCCCGTTGCGCGAGGCGCAGAGCGTACTCGACAGCGGCTGTGGTGGGCTGAAGATGGTCGACGGGTATGTCGTTGGCCAGCACGTGGATGATGGTCGAGACATTTCCGTGCACGGATGCTTCGAGGAGCTCGACCAGGACGGGGTCCTCGTCGAGTTGATCGATGTCGTGTGCGAGAAGACTGGTCATCGAGCGCACGATGTCGCTTTCCCTGGCCGCCAGCGACCGGGCGATGCCGGCGGAGGCGACCAGAACATCGGCGGCGGCCGTTGCAGGCACGCGCGCCAACCGCCCACGCGCCACCGCCCGGCGGTCCTGGGAGCCAGGGCTCGTCATCGGAGGACCCTCGTGGACTTTCTCAGATACTTCAACGCAGATTCGGCGGCGTTGAAGCCGCACATGCCGTGTGCGCCTGCTCCCGGTGGGGTCGACGCCGAGCAGAGGTAGACCCCAGGGACGCCGATACTGTAGGGATCGAGGGCGATTCGGGGCCTGAGCACCACCTGCAGCTCGGTGTTCGCGCCTCCGATGATGTCTCCACCGACGTAATTGGGGTTGGAGCGCTCGAGGTCTGCCGGTGACGTCACGGTCGTTGCGACGATGATGTCGCGGAAACCCGGTGCGAACCGCTCGATCTGGGCGATGACGGCTTCCGTTGCATCACCGGTGTACCCGTTGGGCACATGGGCGTAGGCATACAGCGGATTGATCGTTCCCGCGGACCGCGTCGGGTCGGCTACATACTGCTGACCGACCAGAACGAAGGGGCGCGACGGCATCCTGCCCTGGGTGATGTCCTTCTCGTTCGCTGCGATCTCCTCGAACGTTCCGCCGAGGTGGACGGTACCGGCACGAGCGCAGTCGGAGTTGGTCCAGGGAACGTCACCGTCGATGGCGAAATCGACTTTGAAGGCTGCTGGGGCTTTGCGGAACTTACTGTAGGCCTTGGCAACACGGTTCGGTACGGCGTCGCCGTAGATCTTCAGTGCAGCACTCGGTGACGTATCGAGAAGAACGATATCGGCCCGGGGAATGTCGGAGGCAGTCCGAACGGTGATCCCCGTGTCGATCTTGCCGCCCCAGTCGCGCAGCATCGATGCCAGCGATCGGGAGATCGCCTCCGAGCCGCCCTCTGCCACCGGCCAACCGTAGCGATGCCCGGACGCGGTGATCATCAGTCCGACTGCCGAGGTGGCGGGTCGGTCCAGCCGGTAGAACGTATGTGCCGCAACACCTCCGAACAAGGCCCTCGCTTTCTCGGTGCGCCACCACCGCGCTGCGACCGTGGCAGGCAGCAAGGCGCGGGGGCCGAAAGCGACGAGAGGCAAGGGGTGTCGGGGAACGTTCGCTATCGGGCGCATCAGGTCCGCCGCAAGGACATCGAAATTGCGTGCGATATCTCCGAACATTCGCTTCCAGCGAGTCCCATCGGGACCGAGCCCGTCTGCGGTGGCGTCGATGGAGCGGTAGATGAGCCCGGCGTCACCGCCGTCGAGCGGATGGGCGCAATCGACCTCGGCCCACTTCCAGTCGAGGCCGTAGCGCTCGAGATCGAGAGTGGCGAGGTACGGAGAACCTGCGCCCATCGGGTGAATCGCGGAACACAGATCGTGAATCACACCGGGCACCGTCAGCTCGCCGCTGCGAGTGCCACCACCGATCGTGTCGGCTGCCTCGAGTACCTGGACATCGACTCCGGAGCGGGCGAGGTGTACCGCGGCAGCGAGCCCATTGGGCCCGCTGCCGACGACTACGGCGGTGGTCATACTCGGTGACCGCGCTGTGATGTGGGTGCGACGACGGAGTCGCCGGACTCGGTTGCGGTGGTGTCGCGCATCTTGGGTTCCTCTACGGTGCCGGGGTCGGTGGCGGCGCGGTTGGCGTCGATGTCCAGTGTCCATGTCACATCGACCGGAATGGGGCCGTTGGGCAACCACGGTTGTTCGTTGATGGCATCGGCGACCTTGTACGTGCCGCGTTCGATGACTCCCAGCGCGGCGTCGATGACTTGATATTCCTGATAGTTCTTGTGAATCGGCTGCGATTCGATCCACACCACCAGGAATTCTCCCGGGGCGAAGTTGCATCGGCGCTGGATTGCGGCGATGAGCTTGTCGTCGTGCAGGTGCCCGTCGCCGAAGTTGAACGCGACGACCGAGTTGCAGGAGAACTCTCCTTCGCGGAGCGTGTAGGTGTCGATGTCGTCCCCGAGATGGTTCATCATCAGTGAGAACAGGGCGCGTCCCTGGCTGTGCAGCGAACGCCATCCGAGAAGCTGGTGCATCACCACGTCGGCGACCTCGGGTGGGTAGCTGGCCAGGAGCTGGGTGCGAGTGTTTTGGCTGGGACGCTCGATGAACTGATCGAGCTTGTCCTCGCATCCCGGGGCGAACGCCCACGTCGCCGAGGCCCAGTTGCCGGCGTACTGCCGCATCGAAGGCAGGAACGAGACCAGATCGGGTCGAAGATTGCCCAGGATCGGAAAGAACACCAGACCCGCGACGATGAGTGCCAGCAATGCGGGCGACGAGAAGTCCCACACCGCGTAACCGCCGGCGTTGGGGAAGCCGAGGAACAAGAACACCGCAGCGAAGGCGAAGAGCAGGTTCCACTCGAGGGGAACAGCCAGTGGGAACGTGGAGGTGATGAACAGATGGAACGCCACCATCAATCCGGCACCGGTAAGTGCGACAACAGCATTGGTGGTGAACAGAAGAACCAGAGGGGTAGCGATCTCGACGAGGGTTCCCAGGACGTGGCCGACCCCGCCGGCAACTTTGGAGGGGCGAAGGTCGTGGGGGAAGTTGCGGTAGTGCGCTCGCTTGAGGGCCTTCGACGGAATCCAGGGCGTGTTCGAGAGCATGGGAGGGATGACCATGGAGAAGTGGTGGCCGAGCTTGGAGATGCCGGCACAGACCCACACGGTCACGATGAGCAGTTTGAGGGCGATGATCATGTCGATGAAGGGCAAGAACGCGAAGAACAAGAGTGCGGGGAAGTACTGCTCACCGCGGGCGGCGATGAAGATGACCTTGTCTCGCAGTCCGATCACCACCAGCAGGGCTGCGAGTGACATCATCAGTGCGGGGCGCACCAGGCCGTTGTTGTCCGCGAGCGCGGAGTCGATCGAACTGGTGTGTACGCCGGGAAGTGTAAGCGCAACAACGATATTGACCAGTACGGCGTCATATACGACGACGTCGAATACGGTACGGCTGTCACCTGTGGTCAGGGGCACCTTGCCCGGCCACGGTGGCAGGCGAATGGTTCCCGGTCGAAGCCAGAACAGCGCACCGCCCATCATCGGTTTGAAGTGTCCGGCAAGCGGACCCCAGGATCCGCCCAGTCCTACGGTTTCGAGTAGCAGAGTCCAGAGCAGCAGCTTCTGGTAGACGATCGGCTCGTTCCACCATGCCGAGATGTCGAGCGGATTGTGGCCGGAGGTCAGGGTGGCCACTGCCACTCCTGCGCCGATGTAGAGGACCAGCAGTTTGAGGAGGTAGATGGTGTGGACCATCTTCGGGGTGCCGAATCCGTGGTCGGCCCAGTGGGTGGACATGGCCCGTAGTCGTTCGCGGAACGGTAGATCGAGAAATGTCGCAGGGTCGACCTGCGGGAAGTTTCCTTCTTTGAATCCCATGAGTGCTCCTGTTCGGGAAAGGATTTGGGCAGCAACGATCACCTCGTCCGGTAATCCGGACCAGGAGTGACGCGTGTCGTACGGCGAGTGGAGTTCAGCCCACGGGCGTGGCCGAGGGGGTGCGGCGCAGGCCGGGTTTGTCGATCTTTCCGACGGGGTTGCGTGGCAAGGCGTCCACGACGTGGATCGCAACGGGCAGTTTGACTTTGGTGAGGCGGGCGCGCAGATGATCGAGCAGATCGGTGGACGTCACATCCGAGTTCGGATAGGTCACGACGTAGGCGACAGGCACTTCGCCGTAGACGTCGTCGGCTGCCCCGACGACGGCGGCTTCGAGGATCTCGGAATGAGTGGCGAGTGCGTTCTCGATTTCTTTGGGGTAGATGTTCTCACCCCCGCGAATGATCATGTCCTTGATGCGGTCGACGAGAGTGAGGTAACCGTCCTCGTCGAGGCGGCCCACGTCGCCCGTGTGCAGCCATCCATCGACGACCGTTCCCGAGGATTCGTCGGGGCGATCGAGATACCCGCGCATGACGTTGGGGCCGCAGATGAGGACCTCGCCGACGCCACCCACCGGCAGTAGCGTTCCGTGTTCGTCGGCGATCGCGATCGATTGGCCGGGGAGGGCAGGGCCTACGGTACCCAATTTACGAATACCGTTGGGGGGATTGCACGCCGACGCACATGTTCCTTCGGTGAGTCCGTACCCTTCGACGATCGTGTAGCCGAATCTCGTTTCGGCCCGATCCAGCAGTTCCTTCGAGATGGGAGCGGCACCGCACACTGCGAATCGAAGGGACGAGGTGTCGGAGACGATGTCGTCGGCCTGAGCGGTCAGTAGCGCGTAGATCGTCGGGACGGCCGAGAAGTACGTCGGGCGCAGCCGCGCGACGTCGTCGAAGAATCTCGACGGCGAGAAGCGGCCGGTGATGCTGACCTGACCGCCCACCGACAGCGGGGCGAGCACGCTGACACAGATCGCGTTGACATGGAAGAGCGGAAGAATGAGCAGGCTGTGGTCGTCACTGGTCAATCCGAAGTGCGTGGCCATCGCTCCGGCCATGTACTGCAAATTCGAGTGGGTCAGTTCCACACCCTTCGGGCGTCCAGTGGATCCCGATGTGTAGATCAGCAGCGCCAGATCCTCCGGAGCCGGGCCGACCGGCTCCACATCGACGAGTCCGACTGTGCGAGAGGTGATGTCATCGATCGAACGGATGACTTTTCCTTCGATCGGAGACGCACCGTCCTCGACGATGGTAATGGCCGCGCGTGCGTCGTCGATCTGATAGCCGGCCTCGGTGTATGTGAAGGTGGGGTTGACCGGCGTCGCTGCTGCACCGATCCGCCACGCTGCCATGATGGCAATCAACAACTCCACGCGATTGGGCAGCATCACCGCGATCACATCGCCCGCCGTGATTCCATCGGCCAGCAGGCAGGAAGCGAAACGATCTACACGCGTTGAGAACTCGGCGTACGTCAACTCTTCGTTGTCGTCGCGAATGCATGGTAGGTCCGCTCGTTCTGCGTCTGAGTTCCACGGTAGATAGTCAATGCCGGACACGATGTTCGATCCCCTCGCTAGTGCTGTGACTCACGACACTAATGACCCCCGTCATGGGGCGATACGGCCCGCGAGGCCAGACTTTTCGGACTCCGTTGTCACCGGAGCACAACGACCCTGTGAACGCGTCGTGGATTTCGACTCACCGTCCGGCACGGCGGTCGGTCGCATCGCTTCGTGAACTCGTCCTCGAGAGCCCGTTCAGGGGATCACGTCCACGCCAGGCGAGAGCGGTTGTCCCAGTAGCTCTTCGGGTTCTCTGCAATGTCCGAACCGGCCGCTGCGATCAGTTCGCGGTCGATCGACAGTGCAGCGACATTCTGTTCGAGTTGCGCCGCGGTGGCAGCGCCGGAGAGCACGACATCTGCCCACGGTTGCGCGAGTGCGATCGCCAATGCGAGGGCGTCACGGCCGACCCCGGCCGAATCCGCGACCCGGGCAAGTGCCGAATCTTCCGCGACGAGTCGGCCATTGGCCATCGCCTCTTTGACGACAACGAACCAGCCGGCCTCGTGTGCGCGTGCCAAGGCCGGGCCGACGGACGGCTCGAGGGGGTTCCACGTCGACTGTACCGAGCTGAACACCCCGATCTCCAGCGCTGCATGCACCACGTCGGCTTGATGCGGCCCGCTGGTGCTGATGCCGATTCGGGTACCGCTCTCGGCTATTGCACGCAGGTCGTCCAGCAGTGCAGTGTCGCCGAGAGCTGGACTGTCCGGGGTGACGCTGTGAATCAGGTAGTGGTCGGGCGCACCGCCGAGGTCGCGCAGGGTCTGGGGCCACTGTTCGGACAGACGGGCAACGGAGTGTTCTTTGACCTCGTGAACTTCGGCTCCCCGCTGGAATTCGGCGACGTAGGCGTATCCCCATTTGGATCCGATCACCAGGTCTTGACGCCTATGCGGCTGTCGAGTCAGCCAGCTGCCGAGAAAGCGCTCGGCGAAACCGTAGGAGCGCGCGACATCGAAGTGCCGAACTCCGTTCTCCCACGCGGCGTCGAGTACTGCGTGGCAGAGCTGCTCCAGGGCTGCCGGATCGAATCGGCCGTCCACGGCGTCGGAGTGTCCGACAGTCAGGTATTCGGGGCGTCCGAGTGCGGCAAGGCCGAGACCGAGTTGCGTCATGTGGTGGATACCTTCGTTCTGTCCGGGTTGGAAATGCGCGCACGCTCCTCAGGTATGGATACCATTGCCCTCGGGTGCTGGTTCAGGAGTTCCTGCGGTAGGGCATCATGGGTCGATGAGCGATCTCGAGTACCTCGCCACTTTGCTTGCTGGACTGGATGCTGAGATCTCGCGACTCTCCGCTGCCGAATCGGGTTCCGACGAGCAGTCGTCCGCCGTCGATGACGCGGCCGATGCGGTCCTGCGGCTTCGCTCG